>JANNUE010000240.1:0-13268 GCA_031394895.1 Betaproteobacteria bacterium | reverse complement strand
CTCGGTGCCGATATCGTGATCGAGGCGACCGGCATGTTCCTGGACAAGGCATCGGGCGAAAAACACCTGGCAGCCGGCGCCAAAAAGTTCATCTTCACGGCGCCGAGCAAAGACGACACGCCGATGTTCGTGTTTGGCGTCAACGACAAGACCTACGCCGGCCAGGCCATCATCAGCAACGCCAGTTGCACCACCAACTGCCTGGCCCCGGTGGCCAAGGTGCTCAACGACAAGTGGGGCATCAAGCGCGGCCTGATGACCACGGTGCACGCCGCCACCGCGACGCAAAAAACGGTGGACGGCCCGAGCAACAAGGACTGGCGCGGCGGCCGCGGCATTCTGGAAAACATCATCCCTAGCAGCACTGGCGCGGCCAAGGCGGTCGGCGTTGTTATTCCGGCGCTGAACAAGAAGCTGACCGGTATGTCGTTCCGCGTGCCGACCAGCGACGTGTCGGTGGTGGACCTGACCGTGGAACTCAACAACGAAGCCACGCTGAAGGAAATCTGTGCCGAGATGAAGGCGCAGAGTGAGGGCGCTTTGAAGGGCATTCTGGGCTACACCGAAGACAAGGTGGTGGCAACCGACTTCCGCACCGACCCGCGCACGTCGATCTTCGACGCCGACGCCAGCATTGCGCTGGACGGCACCTTCATCAAGGTCGTGGCCTGGTACGACAACGAGTGGGGTTACTGCAACAAGTGCCTGGAGATGGTGCGCGTGGTTGCCAAATAAACCAGGTTGCAACTGGCTGCCCTGATCACTTCGGGGCAGTATGGGCGCGCAGCCATTTGGCCAGCGCCGCCTCATCAATTTCGCCGGCGGCGACTGCCAGCATGGTGATCGTCGCGTCGGCTTGCGATGCCTTTAGCTTGTATCCGTTGAAGTACAGAAACAAGCCGATGGCCAAGAATGCAGCCCGCTTGTTGCCATCAACAAACGGGTGGTTCTTCGCAATGCCGACCCCATAGCTTGCGGCCAGCGCCGCCACATCCGGCTCGCCGTAGGCCGCCAGATTAAGCGGGCGCGCCAACGCCGAATCCAGCAAGCCTTCGTCGCGCAGACCGGTGCCGCCGCCGTGCTCGGCCAGACTCTCGGCATGCAGCAGCAGCAGCCCTTGCTTGGTGATCCAGCGCCAGCTCATTTAGCGAGCTGGTGGAAAGTGTCACGATACTCGTTCATGAATTGGCGCCCCGCGTTGATTTCTTCTTCGAGTGCCGGGTCGTACGGGGTCAGGATGAAACCGTCGCTCGATTCGGTCAGGAAGACGCTTTCGCCCTTGTGAACTTTGAGCCGCGCCAAAGCCTCCTTGGGCAGGATGACGCCAACTGAATTGCCAATCTGGGTGAGTTTGAGCATGTGCATGGTGTGACCCTCATGTTATTACGTTGGTAATACTAACACTTCCACCACAAAACTACCACGCATCAATCGCCAGACCACGCGCCTTCGGCAACTCAGCCCCGGTTTGCAAACCGCGCAGCAACCAGGCACGGGTTTGCGCCGGGTCGATCACGGCGTCGATCTCCAGCGTGGACGCCATGTTGATGGCGCTGCCGTTGTCGTACTGCCGAGCCACCAACTGTTCGTACAGGGCGGCGCGCTGTGGCCCGTCGGGCACGGCTTCAAGTTCCTTGCGGTAGCCCAGGCGCACCGCGCCTTCGAGCCCCATCGCGCCAAATTCCCCGGTCGGCCAGGCCACGGTAAACAGCGGCGAGTGAAAGCCGCCGGCCGTCATTGCCATCGCGCCCAGGCCGTAGCCCTTGCGCAGCACCACGCTGAAATACGGCACCTGCAAATGCGCTGCGGCCAGAAACATGCGGCTCACGTGACGCACCTGCGCCTGGCGCTCGATGTCGGGCCCGACCATGAAGCCGGGCGTATCGACCAGACTGATGAGCGGCAAGCCGTGCGCGTTGCACAACTGCATGAAGCGGGCCGCCTTGTCGGCCGCGTCGGCGTCAATCGCACCGCCCAGATGCAGCGGGTTGTTCGCCAGCAGGCCAACCGGTCGCCCCTCAATGCGCGCCAGCGCGGTATGAATGCCCTTGCCGAAGCCGCTGCGCAATTCGAGCAAGCTGCCCTCATCCACCAGGCCGGCCATGACGGCACGTGTGTCGTAAACGCGCAAGCGGTTTTCCGGCACCAGCTCGCGCAATTCCAGCGCAGGTGGCGCCTGCCAGTCCTGCACCCGGCCCTGAAAGAACGACAGATAGTGGCGCGCCGCCGCCACCGCAGCAGCTTCGTCGCGCACCAGAATATCAATCACCCCGTTGACATGCTGGACGTCGCTGGGGCCAATCTGCTCCGGCTTGAAGACGCCGAGGCCGCCACCCTCGACCATCGCCGGCCCGCCCATGCCGATATTGCTGCCCTCGGTGGCGATGATGACGTCGCAGCAGCCCAACAGCGCCGCGTTGCCGGCAAAGCAGCGCCCGGCCACCACGCCCAGCACCGGTACCTGACCGTTCAGGCGCGCAAAGCTGGCAAAGGTTGCGACGTGCAGGCCGGCCACGATCGGCATATCCACATCGCCAGGGCGGCCACCGCCGCCTTCGGCAAACAGCACGACCGGCAGTTTCTGCTGCAGTGCGATGCCCAGCATGCGGTCGGTCTTTTGGTGGTTGCGCATGCCCTGCGTGCCGGCCAGCACGCTGGCGTCGTAGGCCAGCACCACGGCCGCGCTGTGCCCGGCGCCAAACAGCGTCTGATTGATGTTGCCAATGCCGGTCACCATGCCGTCGGCTGGCGTGTTTTTCATCAAGTCTTCTTCCGAGCGGCGGCTGCGCTGCGCGGCGACCGCCAGCGCGCCGTACTCGATGAAGCTGTCGGCGTCGCACAAATCGGCAACGTTCTCGCGCGCCGTGCGCAAGCCCAGCGCATGGCGCTTGGCCGCCGCCTCGGGCCGGCTGGCGTCGTCGGTGAACCGATGGCGCTCCAGCACGCGCTGCAAGTCGGCGCGCACAGTCGCCGCGCCACGCGCCGGTGCAGCTACGCTGGCGACAGCGGCGCTGGCTGGCGGCTGCGCATCGGCGACAAACGCCAGGCTGGTCAGCAGCTCGCCTTCGGCCACCGAGGCGCCGTCCTCGAAGAACAGCTCCGTGACACGTCCGGTGTGTTCGGCGCGGACTTCGTGCTCCATCTTCATGGCTTCCAGAATGACCAGCAGGTCGCCAGCGCGCACCGTGTCGCCGGCTTGCACATGCCAATGAACAATCTGGGCTTGCAGTGGGGAACGAATATCTGTCATGTTCATGTTTCTCCATCGGATAACCAGCACAGGCGACGCACGCCGGGCCTTTGAGCAAGCGGCGCAAGACCTTGCCGGCGCCGATGCTCGATATGCGACATGCGACATGCGCAGGTTAACCGCAGAAACCGCCGTTGCGCGCTCAATTCAGAGCAGTAGTGTCGCGTAAGCGCGGCCATTTCCGTCCTCCCATCACTGCGCCGGCTTTGGGTCAAGCCCAGTCGCAGGCGTGCTATTGCAGCGCATCGCAAAGGGAAACCCCTGATGCCCCCGCGCGGCAGTTTGGCATACTATGAGATTTTGTAATGGGAAGATGCTTTATGAAACATAAACTCGGGTTGTTGTCCGCAGCAGTGCTTGCGGCCTTGGTCGCCGCACCGGCTGTTTACGCCAAGGCGTTCAAATGGTCCAGCGCCAGCGATATTCCGACACTGGACATCCATTCGCAAAACAACGCCCTGGGCAACGGCGTGCATGCGGCCATCTTCGACTCGCTGGTTTAATACAACAGCCAGACCTTCAAACCCGAAGGCCAGATCGCCACGAGTTGGCGCGATATCTCGCCGACCCAGGTACGCTTCACCTTGCGCTCCGGTGTCAAGTTCAGCGACGGCACACCGCTGACTGCCGACGATGTTGTTTACTCGCTCAACCGCGCCATGTCCAAGACCTCGAACTACGCGGTCTATACCCAGGGCATCGACAAGGCGGTCAAGGTCAACGACTCGACCGTCGATATCATGATGAAGGGGCCGAACCCGGTGCTGCTCAGTCAGTTGACCGAGCTGCGCATCATGAGCAAGGCCTGGGCCGAGAAGAACAACTCGGTCGAACCCAAGGACATTAAAACCAAAGATGAAAGCTTCTCCCACCGCAATGCCATGGGCACGGGCCCCTACATGGTGAAGGAATGGCAGCCGGACCAGAAGCTCGTTATGGTGAAGAATCCGAACTACTGGGGCAGTAACCCGACCAACGTGACCGAGATCATCTATACGCCAATCAAGTCGGAGGCGACACGGGTTGCGGCGCTGCTGTCGGGCGAACTGGACTTTGTGCTCGACCCCAGTACACAGGATCTGGCCCGCATGCGCAGCCACGCCAACCTGAAAGTCATGGACGGCGCAGAGAACCGCACCATCTTCTTCGGCATGGACCAGTTCCGCGATGAACTGCCCGGCTCCAACGTGAAGGGCAAGAACCCGCTGAAAGACCTGCGCGTGCGCAAGGCGCTATACCAAGCGATCGACATCGAGAGCATCAGCCGCGTCACCATGCGCGGTCTGAGCCAGCCCACAGGGGCACTGGTTGCGCCGCAGGTCGCCGGCTGGACTGAAGGTGTGCATAAACGATTCCCCTACGACCCGAACGCCTCCAAGGCGCTGCTTACCGAAGCCGGCTACCCAAGCGGGTTCGAAGTCGATTTCGCCTGCCCGAACAACCGCTATATCAACGACGAGGAGATCTGCCAGGCCGTCACCGCGATGTGGGCCAAGGTCGGCGTCAAGGCCAAACTGCGCACGCTCCCGCTGGTCACCTATTTCCCGATGATCCAGCGCTTTGAGGCCAGCATCTACATGCTGGGCTGGGGGGTGCCGACCTTCGATGCGCTGTACAGCCTGCAGTCGCTGACGCGCAGCGTCGGCACCGGCGGCGACGGCAACTACAACGTCGGGCGCTACAGCAATACGCGCATGGACTACGTGGTGGACCGCATCAAGGTCGAAACCGATCTGCTGGTGCGCAATCGCCTGCTGACCGAAGGGCTGCAACTGCAAAACGACACGGTGGCGCATATTCCATTACACAACCAGATCATCCCCTGGGCCATGAAGAAGAACATAGAGGTGGTGCACCGCGCCGACAACCGGCTCGACTGGAGACTGATCAAGGTCAATTGAGACTAACAAGAAGGGTCCGGCGGACCCTTTTTTGACGGCGATTCTTTCGACCACGGCAAAAGCGGCGAAAATGCGTCGTGTTTGCGATGCGTTCCCTGCGTCCATCTGCCCCTATTCAAGCCCTCCAAGCCCTCTGCGATGATTGCATTTATTCTGCGCCGCCTGTTTCAATCCCTGTTGGTGATGATCACCGTGGCGTTCGTCGCCTTCATGCTGTTCCAGTATGTGGGCGACCCGGTGGTGTTCCTGCTGGGCCAGGACGCAACTCCTGAACAAATCAAGGAGTTGCGCGAAGGTCTGGGCCTGGACCAGCCTTTTTTCATTCAGTTTGGCCATTTTCTGGTCAATGCCGCGCAAGGCGAGTTCGGGCTGAGCCTGCGCCAGGGCGCCAAGGTGTCGCGCCTGATCGCCGAACGCCTTCCAGCGACGCTGGAGCTGGCGCTGGTGGCGGCGGTGCTGGCCCTGGTAATCGGGGTGCCGATGGGCGTGTACGCGGCCTTGCGCCGTGGCACCTTCCTGAGCCAACTGTTCATGACGATCTCGCTGCTGGGCGTGTCGCTGCCGACCTTTCTGATCGGGATCTTGCTTATCCTGGTGTTCGCTGTGACCTTGGGCTGGTTCCCCAGTTTCGGGCGCGGCGAAGTGGTGCAGATGGGCTGGTGGAGCAGCAGCCTGTTGACGGCCAAGGGTTGGCACCACATCACGCTGCCGGCCGTCACGCTGGCCATTTTCCAGCTCACGCTGATCATGCGGTTGGTGCGCGCCGAAATGCTGGAGGTGCTGCGCACCGACTACATCAAGTTTGCCCGCGCCCGCGGCCTGAGCAACCGCGCCGTCCACTTCGGGCACGCGCTCAAGAACACCCTGGTTCCGGTGATGACCATCACCGGACTGCAGCTCGGGGGGCTGATTGCGTTTGCGATCATCACCGAGACCGTATTTCAATGGCCCGGCATGGGTCTGCTCTTCATTCAGGCCGTGACCTTTGCCGACATCCCGGTGATGGCCGCCTATTTGTGCCTGATTTCGCTGATCTTCGTGGTGATCAATCTGTTGGTCGATATGTTGTATTTCGTCGTCGATCCGCGCCTGCGGGTGAGCGGCTCAGGAGGCCATTGACGCGGCCTGCCGGTCTGCCCCGGCGCGTCCCCGCATTTTCGTTCAACCTAACCAGCAACAACTCATGAAAAGCGTGCTTTTCCGATTTTGGGACAGCGACATCGGCTACAGTTTTCGCACCTCGCCGGTGGCGATGGCGGCGGCCGCAGTCGCTCTTGTCTGTATTTTTGCCTCCGTGTTCGCGGGCTTCGTCGCGCCGCATAACCCGTTCGATCTGGTGACCCTGGAGCTCAGTGATGCGCGCTTGCCGCCAGCCTGGTCCAACGGCGGCTCCACCAAGTATCTGCTAGGAACGGACGATCAGGGCCGCGACATCCTGTCGGCCCTGATGTACGGCGCCCGGATTTCGCTGGCGGTCGGTTTTGCGTCGGTGGTGCTGTCGGTGGTGATCGGCGTCGGCCTGGGGTTGCTGGCCGGGTTCTATGGCGGCTGGATCGATGCCGGCCTGATGCGCCTGTGCGATGTCATGCTGTCGTTCCCGGCGATCTTGATCGCACTGTTGATCGCCGGTGTCGGCCGCGCGCTATTTCCGAATGCACAGGATTCGCTGGCATTGGGGGTGCTGATCGTCTCGATCACGCTCACCGGCTGGGTGCAGTACGCGCGCACCGTGCGCGGCTCCACGCTGGTCGAGCGCAACAAGGAATATGTGCAAGCCGCCCGGGTGACCGGCGTGGCGCCGCTGCGCATCATGCGTCGCCATGTGTTGCCCAACGTCATGGGGCCCGTGCTGGTGCTGGCGACGATTCAAGTCGCCACCGCCATCATCACCGAGGCGACCCTGTCTTTTCTGGGCGTCGGTGCGCCACCGACCTCGCCTTCGCTGGGCACCTTGATCCGGATCGGAAACGATTACCTGTTTTCCGGTGAATGGTGGATTACCGTGTTCCCCGGCATCATGCTGGTAACGATTTCCCTCAGTGTGAATCTGCTGGGTGACTGGCTGCGCGATGCGACCAATCCGCGTCTGCGCTAAGCATATGGCCCCCACGCTTGTCGCTTCGCGTACTACGCTGCCCCCCGAGGGGGCTGTCCCGCCCTGGGGCGGCCCGGCGGCGGGACGAGCATCAATTGAGAAACTGGAATGAGCCTCTTAGAAGTCAAAAACCTGATGGTCGAATTTCCGGGCCGGCGCGGCACACTGCGCGCGCTCGACGATATTTCGTTTCAGATCGCGCCGGGTGAAATTCTCGGCGTGGTCGGTGAATCGGGCGCCGGAAAATCGCTCACTGGTGCCGCCATCATCGGCCTGCTGGAGCCGCCCGGGCGCATCGGCGGTGGGCAGATACTGCTGGAGGGGCAACGCATCGACAACCTGCCGCCAGAACAGATGCGCCGCATCCGGGGCCGCAAGATCGGCGCCATTTTCCAGGACCCGCTGACTTCGCTCAACCCCTTGTACACGGTCGGCCAGCAGCTTATCGAGACGATACTGACGCACCTGCCGATGAGCGCCGCACAAGCACGCGAGCGCGCCATTTCCTTGCTGGAGGACACCGGCATTTCGGCGGCCGAGCAACGCATTGCGCATTACCCGCACCAGTTTTCGGGCGGCATGCGCCAGCGCGGCGTGATCGCGCTGGCGCTGGCCGGCGAGCCCAGGCTGATCGTCGCCGACGAGCCGACCACCGCGCTTGACGTGTCGATTCAGGCGCAGATCATCACGCTGCTGAAAAGCATCTGCAAGAAGCGCGGCGCCGCCGTGATGCTGATTACCCACGACATGGGCGTGATTGCCGAAACCTGTGACCGCGTCGCCGTCATGTATGCCGGACGGATTGCCGAAATCGGCCCGGTGCACGAGGTCATCAACCACCCGGTCCACCCCTACACCGAGGGACTGATGGCGGCGATTCCCGACATCACGCTAGACCGCGAACGACTCAACCAGATCGATGGAGCGATGCCGCGTCTGAACGCCATCCCCCAAGGTTGCGCGTTCAACCCGCGCTGCCCGAAGCGGATCGACCGATGCACCCAGGACCGGCCTGACCTGATGGCGACGGCGGCCACGCACGTCGCTTGCTGGCTGCACACCGGGAGCCCGACATGAGCAGCAACGTCGCCAGCAGGGGGGCAGATTGTTCCGTCACTCCACGCCAGGGAACCACAACCCCCGCAGACGCCAGCGCAGGGCCCGCAGCGACCAGCGCGAGCGCAGCAATCGTTCAGGCCCATGACTTGGCGAAGACCTTTGATGTGTCGCCGCCGTGGCTGAACCGGGTGCTCGAAGGCAAGCCAAAGTTGCTGCTGCAGGCGGTCGATGGCGTCAGCTTCGAGATCGAAAAAGGTAAAACGCTGGCGCTGGTTGGCGAGTCGGGTTGCGGCAAGAGCACCGTCGCGCGGCTGCTGGTCGGCCTGCACGAGCCCACACGCGGTGGTTTTACGTTTGACGGCCAGGACGCGCACGCCGCGTTCAAGACAGCACAGAGCGAGCAGTTGCGCCGGCGCATCCAGATGATTTTTCAGGATCCGTATGCCAGCCTGAACCCGCGTTGGATCATCGAAGACATTGTGGGTGAGCCGCTCAAGGAGCACGGCTTGATTGCCGACCAGCAGGAGCTCAACACGCGCGTCGGGGAACTGCTCGAATCGGTCGGCCTGAGCCCGCTCGACATGGTCAAGTACCCGCACCAGTTCTCGGGCGGGCAGCGCCAGCGCATCTCGATCGCCCGCGCGCTGGCGACCGAGCCGGAGTTCCTGGTGTGCGACGAGCCGACCTCGGCGCTGGATGTGAGCGTGCAGGCGCAGGTGCTCAACATCATGAAAGACCTGCAGCGCCAGCGCGGGCTGACGTATCTGTTCATCTCACACAACCTGGCGGTAGTGCGTCATGTCAGCGACCAGGTCGGCGTGATGTACCTGGGGCGTCTGGTGGAACTGGCCGACAAGCAGACGCTGTTCGACACGCCGCACCACCCGTACACGCGCATGCTGCTGGACGCGATTCCGAAGATGCACGACACCGGGCGCGCGCGCACCCCGGTCTCCGGCGAAGTGCCCAATCCGCTCAACCCCCCGAGCGGCTGCACGTTTCATCCGCGCTGCCCGCACGCCAATGCGCGCTGCAGCAATGAGCGACCGGCAATCATGAACATTGGCCCAGTGCGCGTCGCCTGCCATGCGGTGCAAGAGGGCCGCATCTGACTGCTCGCGCAACGCCATGCGGGGCAATTAACACTCACGTGATAAGGTAGAAAATCTTGAAAATCATTGACTCGATTGCGCGCCAGGCGCCCGCCCTCGCCGCGCTGCGGCGCGACCTGCACGCGCACCCGGAACTATGTTTTGAGGAAGTTCGAACGACCGACGTCGTCGCCAACAAACTCACCGAGTGGGGCATCGCAATCGATCGCAGCCTGGGCAGTACCGGTGTGGTCGGCATCTTGCACGGGCGCGACGGCTGCAAGAGCGGTCGCGCGGTCGGGCTGCGGGCCGACATCGACGCGCTGCCGATGCAGGAGTTCAACCAGTTCGCCCACGCCAGCCGATACGACGGCAAGATGCACGCCTGCGGCCACGACGGGCACACCGCAACGCTGCTGGCGGCGGCGCAGCACCTGGCGCGCCAGCGCGACTTTGACGGCACGGTCTATCTGATCTTCCAGCCGGCCGAGGAGGGTGGCGGCGGCGCGCGCGAGATGATCAAGCACGGCCTGTTCGAGAAATTTCCCATGCAGGCGGTGTTCGGCATGCACAACCTGCCCGGCGCTGCGGTCGGCAACTTCGCCATTGCGCCCGGGCCGGTGATGGCGTCGAGCAACGAGTTCAGAATCAAGATCCATGGCAAGGGCAGCCACGCCGCCATGCCGCATCTGGGACTCGACCCAGTGCCGGTGGCGTGCCAGATGGTGCAGGCGTTTCAGACCATCATCAGCCGCAACAAGAAGCCGGTCGAGGCGGGCGTGATTTCGGTGACGATGATTCACGCCGGCGAAGCCACGAACGTGGTGCCCGATTTCTGTGAGCTACAGGGCACGGTGCGCACGTTCTCGATCGAACTGCTGGATCTGATTGAGCGCCGCATGAAAGCGATTGCGGAGCACACCTGCGCGGCGTTTGAAGTGCGCTGCGATTTTGAGTTTGTGCGCAACTACCCACCGACCATCAACAACGCGGCGCAGGCCGAGTTTGTGCGCCAGGTGCTGTGCGACATCGTCGGTGCGGACCGGGTCGCGCTGCAGGAGCCGGTGATGGGCGCGGAGGATTTTTCCTACATGCTGCAGGCCAAGCCAGGCGCCTACTGTTTTATGTCCAACGGCGACGGCACGCACCGCGACCAGGGTCATGGCGAAGGCCCCTGCATACTGCACAACCCGAGCTACGATTTCAACGACGAGCTGATTGCGCTGGGCGGCACCTACTGGGTGCAACTGGCCAACCGTTGGCTTGGCGCAGCGGCAACGGCTTGAGCCTTGGCAACACCCGGAAACACGATGACTTTACACACCGCCTTTTCGACCCGCTATGCCAGCGCGCGGGCCAAGTTTCTCGAAGCAACGGCCAGCGCCGGCATGGCGCTGCACAGCTTTGAGCACCCGCTCAAGGGGCGCGACGGCGAAACGCTGGCGCTGGATGTGGCGCTTGACGGCGCACCCGACGCCGAGCGGCTGTTCATCGTCAGCAGTGCCTGCCACGGCGTGGAAGGCTATTGCGGCTCCGGCGTGCAAGTACACGCGGCGCGTGACGCCGAGTGGCTGGCCAGCGCGCGCGGCGCCGGGGTCGCCGTGCTCTACATTCACGCGCTCAACCCCTATGGGTTTTCGCACCTGCGCCGCACGACGCAGGAAAACGTCGATCTGAATCGCAATTTTCAGGACTTCAGCCAGCCGCTGCCGGTCAACCAGGCGTACCGCGATCTGCACCCTTTGCTGCTGCCGGCGCAGTGGCCGCCAACACCCGATAACCAGGCAGCCATTGCAGCGTACGTCCAGAGCAACGGCGTCGCCCGCTACCAGGCCGCCGTGTCGCAGGGGCAGCACGAATATGCCGACGGCATGTTCTTTGGCGGCACCGCGCCAACCTGGAGCAACCTGACGCTGCGCCAGGTGCTGCGCAGCTATGGTGGGCGCGCCCGGCGTGTCGCCTGGATGGACCTGCATACCGGGCTCGGTCCGAGTGGCGTGGGTGAACGCATATTTGCCTGCAAGGACGACGCGCAGGCGCTGGCGCGCGCACGCGCCTGGTGGAGCGGCGACGGCGCGACGCCGGTGACCTCGTTTTACGACGGCTCGTCGAGCTCGGCGCGCCTGACCGGGCTGATGTGGAGCGCGATGTACGAGGAGTGCCCGCAGGCCGAGTACACCGGCATTGCGATGGAGTACGGCACGCTGGCGATCATGGAGATGATTGGAGCGCTGCGCGCCGAGCATTGGCTGCACATTCATCCGGAAGCACCCACCGAGCTGCAGCGCGCCATCAAGAGCCAGATGATGAATGCGTTTTACGTCGATACCGACGCGTGGCGCGAGCAGATTGTGGCGCAGGCGCGCCAGGCCATGTTCCAGGCGGTGGACGGTTTATGCGCGGCCTGATCGTCAGCGGCTTGCGCGACGACAATCAACCCGCATGACACTCACTCCACTGATCCAGCTCAACCGTGGCGGCACGCTGGAGTGCCTGCACTTTGGCGCCGTGGCGGTGGTCAACACGCGCGGCCAGTTGCTGGCGCACGCCGGTGATGCGCACTGGCTGACCTTCTCGCGCTCCACGCTCAAGGCCCTGCAGGCGTTGCCGTTCCTGCAGGACGGCGGGCCGCAGCATTTCGGTTTTTCGCAGGATCAGGTGGCGCTGCTATGCGCCAGTCACAACGGCGAGCCGCAGCACGTGGCCCAGGTGCAGGGCATGCTCGACCAGACCGGCTTGAGCTACAAGGCGCTGCGCTGCGGCTGCCACGTGCCGGGCATTTTCACGCTGCTCGACCAGGCCCCGCCGACCGGACTGGTGTTTGACGAGAGGCACAACAACTGCAGCGGCAAGCACGCCGGTTTTCTGGCCTATTGCGTACAACACGGCTTGAGCCTGGACGACTACATCGATCCCGCGCACCCGCTGCAGCAGGCGATTCGGCGCGACGTCGCGCGCGCGGTCGGCATGGACGCCGATGACTTCAAGATGGGCATTGACGGCTGCTCAGCCCCCAACTACGCCATGCCCTTGTCCCGGCTGGCCTACGGCTACGCCAGACTCTCCAGCGGCGCACGCGACGCCGAGTTCGGCGAGAGCTTTGCCGCGTTGAGCGAGGCCATGACCAGCCACCCTGAGATGGTGTCGGGCACTGGCCGCAGCGACCTGGCCCTGATGCGCGCCGGCCGCGGCGACTGGGTTAGCAAGATCGGCGCCGACGGCGTGCAGGCGCTGGGCAGCAAGAGCCGCGGCGAGGCCTTTGCAATCAAGATCATTGACGCCAACAAACCCGCGCTGTTTGCCGCCACGGTAGAAGTGCTGGAGCAACTGGGTTGGCTCGACGACAGCCAACGCGCGGAGCTGGAGCCGTGGCGCGCGCGCACCCTCCGCAACGCGTGCACCTTGAGCGTGGGCGAGCGTTTGCCCGTTTTCAAACTGCAAACCGGCTGACGCCGGCAACAGCCGGGGCGTGCGGCGGGTGCGGCACTGCGTGCGTGCGTTGTGGTTATCCACAATGGTGTTGAGGGCGGTTCACTTTTATAGTGCGGGTCAAGCGGACAAGCGTTCCGCGGCTTTTTCATTTCCTGCAAACACCGGAGACACCCCATGAAACTTTCCAAACTGATGCTCGGCCTGGCGCTGGCGGGCGCCGCGCTGGCGGTCAATGCCCAGACCATCATCAAATTCAGCCACGTCGTCGCCGCCGACACACCCAAGGGCAAGGCGTCCGATTTCTTCGCCAAGAAGGCGGCGGAACTGACCCACGGCAAGGTCAAGGTCGAGATCTATGCCAACAGCGCCCTGTACAAGGACAAGGAAGAAATGGAAGCGCTGCAGATCGGCTCGGTGCAGATGCTGGCGCCGTCGCTGGC
>JANNUE010000126.1:0-27206 GCA_031394895.1 Betaproteobacteria bacterium | reverse complement strand
AGGCTCTCCATCACTGCCTCCTTGCCGCTGTGCCCGGTGATCATGATGACCGGGATGTTGGCGTACTGTTCAATCGCCTTGATGCGCTGCGTGGCCTCGATGCCATTCATGTCGGGCAGTTCCACATCCATCAGGATCAGGTCGGGCCGGCGTTTGCGCAATGCGGCCAGCCCCTCGGCGGCCGAGGCGGCGAACACCAGGTCGAGCTGTTCGCCCGCCAGGATCTGGCGCAGCAACTTGTGCTGGAACGTATCGTCGTCCACCACCAGCACGGTCGCCGGCACGCGCTCGGCCAGCGACTGCAGGGCGCGTGCTGATTGCAACTGCGGGGCGAGCTCTTGCGTCAGCGCACCGGCCCATTGACCGAGCGGCCGCACGGCGGCGTCAAGCGAGCGCAGTGGCCCCTCGATCTCTTCCTGCTTCACGCGGTTGATCTCGAGGTCCAATCCGGACGGGTCGGTCACCTGCACCAGATCGCCATGCTCGCCTTGAGACAGCCGGCGCGATAAGCCGTCCAGTGCCGCGCCTATGTCGTGCTCGGCCGCTGCCAGCGAACGCGTCGCGCTGTCAATCTGTGCCCGCCCGCGCGCCATGCCATCTTCAAGCACCGTTTCCATTGGACCAAGCTGGCGCGCCTGCACCGCAAAGTCGCGCGCCGTCGGTGCGGCGCAGTGGGCGATCTGGCGCAGTGCCTGATGCACCGACATGCGCAAGCGGTACGGGTCGTTGGTCATCGGCCAGAACAGCATGTAATCGTCGAAGTGCTCGCTGGCACAAAGCTCGTAGCCGCGGCGCAGTTCTTCGGCGCTGCACAGTATCAGGGTGCGGTGCGGCAGTGCGTGGACCAGGGTGCTCCGGCGATAAAGGCCGAGGTAGTAACGCTCGGCCTTTTCCAGCTGGTTGAACGCGAGGATCACGATCTTGGGCTTGTGGCGCTCGAAGTCCTGCACCGCACGCTTGGGATCAGTCGAGACCGCGATGTCGTGGAATTCCTGGCTCAGTTGTTTCATGATCAGGTTCGCGTCCGCGACATTCTCGGTCGCGATCAGGATGGCGGCGGCGGTGGTCATAGTGCGGCTCCAGCCGACCTGAAAGCGACCCTGTTCTGCAGTTGCGGTGAGACCGGATTCACTGCCCGCAGCGCCAGTAAAAACCGCTCGCGTAGTACCACTTTCCGCATCCGTATCTCCTCGTCTGGCGTTAATTGTGTTGCACCATGTAGTGCGCGATCTGCGCCTCGACCGCAGCAAAACTGGCGTCGAATTGCCGCAGTTCCAGAGCGATCGCCTTGTGGTCCCCGACCTTGCCGGCATTCTCGCACTCATGGCACAGGTCGCCAAGAATCAGCGCACCGACTGAGCGCGAAGAGGATTTGAGTTTGTGCACGGTGGCGGTCAGCTGTTTGACGTCGCCGGCGGCAAACGATGCACGCAACTCCCCGGCCTGAAGCCGTGCCGCCGCCAGATAGTCGGTCAGAAACTCACGCAGCGTGGCCGGGTCGTCACCGACCAGCCCTTTGAGCACGGACAGGTCGAGCACCTGGGCCGTGGTCTGCTGCTGGGGCGCGGTGGCGAGCGGCGCCGTCGGTTCAGCTTGCGGCAGCCACCTGGCCAGCGCGGCGCCGAGCAATTGCAGTTGCAGCGGCTTGGTGAGGTATTCGTCCATACCGACGGCTATTGCCCGGTTGGCCTCGCCCACCAGGGCATTGGCGGTGAGCGCCAGAATCGGCATGCGGCCGGGCCCAGCTTCCTCTTGACGAATGGCCAGCGTCAGTGAGTAGCCGTCCAATACCGGCATGTGCAGGTCGGTGAGCAACAAGGCATAGTCCTGGGTGCGCCATAGCTGCAGCGCTTCCATCCCGTTGCCGGCAACCTCCCCGGCGTAGCCCAGTAGCGCCAGTTGGCGCAAGATGACCTTCTGATTGATCTCGTCGTCTTCGGCCACCAGGATCAGGCGCTTTTGCGCGTGCGCCTGGGCTATCGTCGGTGGCGCAGCGGTCTTCTGGACAACACCTGCTCTCGCCCGCTCGTGCGAGTCTTGCGGGCTGACCTGCCCCGCCGCCAGCGACACGCCATGGAGCAAGGCGCTGCGCAGCAGCGGATCGCGGTCCAGCGCGACGATGCCCGGCGCCAGCACACGGGCCTGCCGGCGCCGGCCAGCGCCAATCAGCACCTGGCCCAGCTTGGGCATGCCAGAGCGGCGTAGCGCAGCGCTCGCAACCGTGTCGTCGCTTGCGCCATGAACCAGCACCGGCTGATCGGCCTCGTGCGCCTGGCGCATTGCGGTGTCAAGGTCGTCCGCCATGTGCACTCGCGCGCCCGCATGCTCCAGATAGGCACGCAGATCGTCAACGCTCTGCTCCAGCCCGCTGCGCACAAGGCAACAGTCCAGGCCGAGCAGTTCGGCGGCATCGCCGCGGCTGTCTTGGGCCGGCGTATCGAACGGCAAAGTCAGGCTGAAGATCGAACCGGCGCCCGGTGTGCTGGTGACGCTCATCTCGCCTTGCAGCATGTCAGTCAAGCGCCTGCAAATGACGAGCCCGAGCCCGGTGCCGCCAAAGCGCCGGGTGGTCGATGCCTCGGCCTGGGTAAACGGCGTGAACAGGCCGGCCAGCGTCGCCGGCTCAATGCCGATGCCGTTGTCGG
The DNA here is from genome assembly GCA_031394895.1 of Betaproteobacteria bacterium. Taxonomy (GTDB): domain Bacteria; phylum Pseudomonadota; class Gammaproteobacteria; order Burkholderiales; family Burkholderiaceae_C; genus Rhodoferax. The sequence goes on along the minus strand of JANNUE010000126.1, from coordinate 24,561 downwards.
CGACACTGAACACGACGCGCAGCGGCTCGGTTTGGGCCAGTTCGACCCGCAGCTCGACGCGACCGCGCTGGTGCGAGCGACCGCCGCTGAACTTGATCGCGTTGCCCAGCAAGTTGGTGAGAAGCTGGCGTATGCGCGTTGGGTCCGACCACAGAAGCGGCGGGATTTGCGGCGCAATGAATAGCGTCAGGTCCACCCCCTTTGCTGCCGCTACCGGAACCAGCGACAGGCACAGGCCCTCGACGATTTCGGCCAGGCAAACCGGTAAGCGCTCGAGTTCGAGCCGACCAGCTTCAATCTTGGAGAAGTCCAGGATGTCATCAATGACGCTGAGCAGGGCAAAGGCGGAATCGCGAATCGTCTTGACGGCGTCCGTCTGGTGCTCGTCGAGCTCGGTGCATGCCAACACCTCCACCATGCCAATGACACCGTTCATCGGTGTGCGGATCTCGTGACTCATGGCCGCCAGGAAAGACGACTTGGCCTGGTTGGCCTGGTCGGCCTCTGCGCTGGCCTGCTCGAGCCTGCGATTGGTTTCACTGAGTTGCAGCGTGCGCTCGGCGACGCGCTGCGCAAGCGACGCGCGTTCGCGCTCGACCGCCAGATTTGCCGCATGCAACTGCGCTGCCACCCGCTGCAACTCGTCCTGCGCGTGCTGGCGCTCGGTCACGTCGTTAAACAGATTGATGTAATGCGTGAGCGTCCCGCTCTCGGCGAACACCGGGGCTAGTGAAACGGCAGCCCAGAACTCGACGCCATCCTTGCGCTTGCAGCGCAGTTGGGTGCGGATATCGATCCCCTTGGCGCCGGCCGCGCGGATCTCTCGGGCGCCGGGCTGGTCCATGTCGTGCGCGATTAAAAAGCGCGCGTTGTGTCCGACCACCTCGTCTTTCGCATAGCCGGTAATGCGCTCGAACGCCGGGTTGACATAGATGATCGGATTGCCCTCGGTCCGGCTAGCCTTGACGATCATGATGCCGCTGATGCTCGCTTCCATGGCGCGCGCGCGCAGCCGTAGCGCCTGTCCGGTTTGCTCATGTTCGATGATTTCCCGGCGCAAGGCTTCGTTCGATTGGCTCAACTGGCTGGTTCGTTGCGCAACCTGGCGCTCCAGGTCCGATTTCGCCTGACCCAGCTGGATCTGGAACCGGTTGCGTTCCATCGCATTGCGCACCGCACGCAGCAGCCCTTTGGCGGTCATGGCACTCTTGACCAGAACATCCTGCGCGCCGTTTTGCATCGCATCACGCGTGGACGCCTCGTCGCCGAGCGTGGCAAGCACCACCAGCGCAGCTTCGCCGCTGTGTTCGCGTACGCTGGCAAGCGTGTCCGCGCCGGCGCGGTCGGGCAAGCCAAGTTCGAGCAACACCAGGTCGAAGCGACGCTGGCGCAGTTGATCCACGGCGTCGGCGAGTCGTTCCGCGGTGTGCACCCGAAACGCGTCGGCTCCAGCTTGTGCGAGCTGCTCCTGCACCAGGCGCCGGTCTTGCGGGTGGTGGTCGACCAACAGCACCTCGATCGGCAGGGCGGCCGTGTTCGCATTCATGTCGCGTTCCTTTCTTGCTACAGACCAGCGCCGCGGCCAGGTCCGCGCCGGACGCACCCGGCGTGCCAGCGTCAGCACGCCTTGGCGTGTCTGCGGGCACGACAAATCTTACCCTTTTGGGCGCGCCAAGCGCTGCCCCGGCCGGGCGCCGCTGGCTCGCGCTGGCTGCAGCGCTGCTCGGCGGTGCTATTCTGCCAACATGTGGCCCGAACTCCTGACCCGCAATTGGCTGACGTTGCACGGCTTTGTCACTCTGGCCGGGCTGGTCTTTTACGTTGTTGCTTCGCACGCGCGGCGCCAGCGCCGCCACCCTTCGGCGGCGATTGCCTGGGTCGTGTCGCTCGCGCTGTTGCCGTACCTGGCGATCCCGCTGTACCTGCTGTTTGGCAGCCGCAAGGTGTTGCGCGACCCGTCGGCGCGGATCAAGCCGGCACCGCCCTACGCGGCCCGCTCACCGCATACGCCGGCCGCAAGGTTCCAGCATCTGGCCGTCGCCATGGGCCTGCCCGACGCAGCGTCCTATCAGCAACTCGCGATCCATCAAGACGGGCAAGCCGCGCTGACGGCGCTGCGCGAGGTGATGACCAGCGCCAGAACAACCTTAGACCTCAGCACCTTTTTGCTGGGGCGCGACGTGCTCGGTGACGAAGTCTGCGAGATGCTGATCCGGCGCGCCCAGCAAGGCGTGCGCGTGCGCCTGCTGATCGACGGCATCGGCCTCTACTTGGGCGGTCGTGCCGACCTCAAGCGGCTGTCGGCGGCCGGCGTTGAAGTCGTGCGTTTTGTGTCGCCGTGGCGCTCGGCTCTGCCCAACCGGACCAATCTGCGCAATCACCGCAAGATGGTGCTCGCCGACGGCCAGCGTTTGTGGATGGGCGGGCGCAATCTGGCGGCCGAGTACTTTGTTGGCGACCCGGCGCTGCGCCCAGCGGCCAAGCCGTGGATCGACCTGAGCTTTGACCTGTCAGGCGAGCTCGCGCGCCAGGCGCAGGACCGCTTCAATCAGGACTGGGCGTTTGCGACACAGAGCGCGCGCACGGATGCGGCTTCGCTGCCTGCGCCGTCAACGTCCGGGACGAGCGGCGCGCAACTGATCGCCAGCGGCCCGGACCAGGCCGACGATACGATCTATACGCTGCTGATCTGCAGCTGCTTTACCGCGCAGACCCGCATTCTGTTGGTGACGCCATATTTTGTGCCCGACGCCACGCTGCTGATGGCGCTCACGCTGGCGGCGCGCCGCGGTGTTGCCGTCGATCTGGTGCTGCCGCAACGCTCCAACCACTTGTTGGCCGACTTGTCACGCCCGGCCGCGCTGCGCGACATGGCGGACGCCGGGGCCCGCGTCTGGCTGCTGCCCGACATGATTCACGCCAAAGCGATCATCATCGACGACGAGCTGGCGCTGGCCGGGTCTGCCAATCTTGATGCACGCAGCCTGTTCCTGAACTACGAGCTGATGATCGCCTTTTATGCGCCGGCTGATATCGAGCGTTTCGCGCAGTGGATAGCGCGCCAGCGCGTCGGTGCCGTGCAGTTCATTGCCCGCCGGCCGGGCGTGCTGCGTGAGTTGGGCGAAGGCCTGATCCGCTGGATGGCGTTCCAGTTGTAAGCGCGCTGCACCCGGTTGGTGGTGTGGCAGTGCGGGCAGACGATGTGCAAGGAGTCAGTCACGCTGCATCGCCCGCTCTATGGCCTGCCTGGCCTGCTGCTCGGCGACCAGAGCCGGCTCCAGCGCCGAGCGGCACCGCGCTGTGTTCCAGGCGCTCCAGTAACTCCGCCAACACGTGGGTCACGGTCAGGTCGGTTTGCGAAAGCTGTAGTTTGCTGGCGTTCATGGATCAAATCTTGGGCCAAGATTCCCAAATGCAAGCTTGTTTGATTCAAGTGCTGGCGATCTGCCTAATTTCTGGGCATGATGGCAACCCATAGAACTGTTTTAGGTGGCAAATTTCCCATGGCGACGATCATTCCCGCATTCAGCAGTTGCACCGAGCGCATGAATGGTGGCGAGCGCCAGTTGGCCGAGCGGCTGGAACAAAAGCTCGACGCAGACTGCCTGCTTTGGTACGACGTGCCGGTCGGGCCCCGGCAAATGCGCCCCGACTTCGTGCTGCTGCATCCGCGCCACGGGCTGCTGATGCTGGAGACAAGAGACTGGACGATAGAGACGATCCAGCGCGCCACCCGCCAGATGTGGGAAATCATTCCTGACGGGCAGCTCAAGGTGGTGATCAACCCGCTGGCGCAAGCGCGCCACTGCAGCATCCAGCTAGTGAACGCGCTGCAGCGTGATGCGCAACTGCTGCAGACGAGCGGCGCCGGCCAGGGCAAACTCGCGTTTGCGTGCGGCTTTGGCGTGGTCTTTACCGCCATCACGCGAGCCCAATTTGACGCCGCCGCTCTGGGCGACGCGATCGAGCCACAGCACGTCATCTGCCAGGATGAAATGCCCGAGTCGGTTGACCCGGCACAGTTTCAGCAGCGTCTGTGGCAGATGTTGGCCGGCACCGCACAAGGCGCCTTGTCGCCAGCGCAGATCGAGCACGTGCGCTGGATCGTGTTTGCGCATGCGCGCATTCCGATGCAGGTGCCGCTGTTTGACGACACCGACGCGCAAGCCAAGTTGCCGGCCATCATGCGCGTGATGGACTTGCAGCAGGAACAACTGGCGCGCAGCCTGGGCGACAGTCACCACGTCATTCACGGCGTGGCCGGCTCCGGCAAGACCATGATCCTGCTGCACCGCGCCGGGCAACTGGCGCGCGCGAGTGCCGCAGCGTCCAAACCGGTCCTTGTCCTGTGCTACAGCGAGCCGCTGGCGGTCAAGCTGGCGGCTGTGCTCGAAGCCAGGGGCCTGGACGACCGGGTACAGGTGCGCTACTTTCACAAGTGGTGCCACCAGCAACTGGTCGCCTTTGGGCAGCCGATTCCGCCGCTGGGCCAGCGCATGCTTGACGATCTGGTGAGCAACGTCATTCGCGGCGTCGAGCAGGGCCACATTCCCGTTGGCCAGTATCAGGCGGTGCTGATCGACGAAGGCCACAACTTTGCGCCCGAGTGGATCAAGCTGGCCACGCAGATGGTGGACCCAGCGACCAACCGCCTGCTGCTGCTGTGCGACGATGCGCAAAGCATCTACGGGCGCGCCCAGCGCAAGCAGTTCAGCTTCAGCAGTCTGGGCCTGCAGTCGAGGGGCCACACGACCCGGCTGCAAACCGACTACGGCAATACCCAACAGATACTGCACTGCGCCAAGGGGGTTGCCGCAGAGTTGTTGACCGCCGACGACCAGGACGACGACGGCATCCCGGTGCTGCACCCGGCCAGTTGCGACCGTGAGGGGCCGGCGCCTGTCCTGCTGCGCCTGACCAGCTTGCGCGGCGAGGCGTTCAAGATTGTCGAGCTGTTGCGGGTGGCCCGTCAGGAAGGTCATGCCTGGGGCGACATGGCCATCATCTGCCGCGACCTTGTCGCCATGGACGAATGCACCAATGCGCTGCGCGACCGCAAGTTGCCGCACCAGGCGCGCAAGATCGTGGGCGACTTCAATCCGGGCGCCGACGCTATCGCCGTGCTGACAATGGACGCGTGCAGCGGGCTCGAATTTGCGGTGGTTGCCGTGCCGGGTGTCGGTCAGATGCCCGGCGCCGGCAGAGACGAGATTGAGGAGGCGCGCTTGTTTTATCTTGCAGCCACGCGCGCCACGCACAAGCTGATTGTCACGATGAGTGGCGACGGTGCCTTTGGCTGGAAGCTGTGGCGACGCAACCGATGAGCCGCGCCAGGCACATCACCGGTGTTGTCGATCAGCACATCGGCCAGAGCGCGGGTCAGGATGCTGCGCGGCGGCAACGGCCCGGTTCAAACCGCCCAGCTCGGCGATCTCTTTGGCGCTAAGCTGACGCAGATCGTCGCGGTGCTGATGGATCAGGCGAAACAGCTCCAGCACGCCAGACGGCGCCATCTGCAGGCTCTCGAATTTGTCGAACCAGATCGCCTGGCAATGAAAACACAAATCCAGCGCCAACTCACCTCCACCTTGTGCTGGCAACGAAAGGTCTGCATCGGGGCGCTGCAGCAGGCGCAAACGGTTTTTGTGTCCATCTACATACCAAATGTCAGGGTTTAGATTTTGTAATCGCGCTCGCGCTGGCTGCGCACCGCCAGCACAAACACCGTGTCTTGCACCGGGTCATAGCGATACAGCGCCAGGTAACCACTGGCACCAGTGGCAATGACCAGCTCGCGCTGGCCAAAGGCAACCGGGCGCCCGATCATCGGGCTGCTTGCCAGGATATCGATCGCCGCGATGATGGCTTCGATGCGCGCTGCGGCGTATTCCGGTGCATGCTCAAACAGAAAATCAAAAATCCGGTCGAAGTCGGCCTTGATTCTTTGCACCAGTACAACCCGGCTCATTTGCGGAGCGCCTTGCGCACAGGTTTCTTTTCGGTCAGGCGCTTCTTCAGGTAGGCACGCATTTCGTGCCATTCGACGCCCGGCTCACCCGCCTGCAGTGCCACGTCGCGCTGCTGCGCCTCGCGCTGCAGCGACAGCCTCCATTCGGCCTCGTCCGCTTTTTGTGCCAGCGCTTCGAGCATGAAATTGTGTGGCGTCTGATCAAGCGCCTGCGCCAGCCGGGCAATGCGTTCGCGCAGTGTGTCGTCAATGCGTAAGGTGGTAGTGGACATGGGTCTTCCTTGTGTGGCACAAGTGTGACACAAACAGGTGTTCGGTGCAACCGCGCCACTTCTGTCGACGCTGTCGGCAAAATTGAGTTGGAGCCGCATGGTCGCCATTGTTTCGCTCAAAAATCCGGTTGCCCACCAGTTCTACGCACAGCCTCTGAGCGCGCCGAAGTTATCTTGCCCACCCTGTCCGCGCCACTGGCCGAACTTTTGACGTCAACCGAAGACTATGTGCTCTCGCTGGGGGATGACGTGCAACGCAAGGAGCTCAAGCTTTATGCTGCGTTCAAGCGGCTGAAGAACTTTGCCACGCTGGTGCTGCAGAAGAACCGATTGCTGCTGTACCTGCACTTGGCGCCTGCCGAGTGGCTGGGCAAGCTACCGAATGCGCGAGATGTCAGCCAGCAAGGGCACTGGGGCACAGGTGACCTGGAAGTCTCGCTCACGGCGCTTGCAGATTTGGATGCAGCCAAGGCGGCGATTTCGGCGGCCTATGAGGGGCGGGCCATTTATAGCGCCACGTAGCCCCGTGATGCGCGGCCAATCACCAGTTCGCGCTTGCCGCCTTTGACGGGGCGGCCGATTTTGGCGTGCGGTGCGGGGGTCGAAGTCGCCCACCACAAAGCCTAAAATCGCCGAACACTTTCACGCCCCATTCCCATGCCAGCCACCCTGTTCACTTTCGGCTACGAAGGCCTAGCCATTGAAGCGTTCATCGCCAGGGTGATGGCTGCAGGCGTCAAAACAATTGTGGATGTGCGAGAGTTACCGTTGTCCCGCAAAAAGGGGTTTTCAAAGAACTCGTTCAGCGCAGCACTCTCGCAGCACGGTATCGCTTATCTTCATGTGCCTGCATTGGGTTGCCCCAAACCTGTTCGCAACCAATACAAGGCGGATGGCAACTGGCGGACCTACACCGGAGACTTTCTGGCCTATGTCGCAACGCAAGCAGCGCCCATACAGGAACTGGTAAATATTTCTCGCGCCACGACGGCCTGTCTGGTTTGTTTTGAGGCGGATTTTTCAATGTGCCACCGGACCTATGTGGCCCGCGCAGCCCGCCAGCATGGTGGGCCGACCGTGATGCACCTGACCGCTAGAACAGCCCTGCCTGATCTGGGTTTTCAGCAGGCGGCTTAGGCGGATAGATCAGGCTGACAAGCAACCACTGCCCCGGAAAACGGTGGATGGTTCCCAGCAAAAATTGCAGGTCTTTGGCCGGAAGCTCCTGCTCAAGTTTGGCGCGAAAGGGCGCCTCCCAAGCATCGCCATGCTGCCGCCGGACGGTTCTGTACAGCGCGCCAACCTCCCAGTCCACCAGCTTGTGTTTGTACGCAAACGTTTTTCCGTCAACGTCGCATTCGTAGCGGTAGTGAAAGTCATAAGGGAGTTTCTCCAGCAGCCTGATTTGTTTGCCTTCTTCCACCTCGTCAAACAATTCCGATTGCTGCTGCAGGCGCAATAGTTTTTCTTTTTCTTCTTCGGTCCATACCGGGTTTTCTGCCTTTTTGATGTCCAGCCCGACGATGCGCGCTGGGCGCAACAGCGCCAGTGTGGCCCCACCTTCGACCCTATGAGCCCTCTGATTTGATGGCCGTTGTGCTTGCTTTGGTTTTGGCGGGCGTGTTTTTGCGCATCGACTCACCCGAGAGCTTGAAGCGGTGGTTGTTTTGCATCAGCCGGTCGAGCATCGCGTCAGCAATCGTGGCGTCCCCAATCCATTCGTGCCAGTGCTCAATGGGCAACGACCGAAACAAACTGCCCAGCACCGAAATGTTCCGTAAATTCTCTATCCACTTGAATTTAACGCTAAAACGGAACATACTCCGCCCATGCCGACCGACACCCAAACCCAGCGCGTACTGGCTCTCGCCGCCCAGCATGGGCTGCTGCGCGCCAGTCATTTGCAGGAGCTGGGCATTGCGCGGGTGGTGCTCACGCGGCTGACCGCCAGCGGCCAGTTGGAACGGGTGGGGCGTGGTGTGTACCGGCTGCCAGGTGCGCAAGGTGCCGAGCATGACAGCCTGGCCACCATGGCGGTCAAGGTGCCGCAGGCGGTGTTTTGTTTGCTCACGGCCCTGCAGATTCACGAGCTCACCACGCAGCTGCCGCGCCAGGTGTGGATCGCCATGCCGCAGGGCAGCCACGTGCCCAAGATGGACTACCCGCCCATCAAGATGGTGCAGTTCTCGGGCGATGCCTATACCCAGGGCATCGAGGTAGTGCGGGCTGATCAGGTTGCGCTGCGCGTCTATAGCGTGGCCAAGACGGTGGCCGACTGCTTCAAGCACCGCAACAAGGTGGGCCTGGATGTAGCCATAGAGGCGCTGAAGGAAGCGCTAGGCACCCACAAGGCCACCGCCAATGATTTGTGGCGTTTTGCCAAGATGTGCCGCGTGGCCAATGTGATGCGGCCTTACCTGGAAGCCGTGGGGCACGGAGGCTGAATGGCGCAAGACTTGGCCGCATCGGTACGCGCACGCCTGCTCAACATGGCCAAGGCAGAGCAGACGGACTTCAATGCGCTGCTGGTGCGCTACGCGCTGGAGCGGTTTTTGTACCGGCTGGGCCAGTCAGACCATGCCGAGCACTTCGTCCTCAAAGGCGCGATGCTGTTCAATCTTTGGTACGCCATGCCGCACCGGCCCACGCGCGATGTCGATCTGCTGGGCTTTGGCCCCAGTGATCTGGAATCGATTGCGCAGGCTTTCCGGCAGATCGTGTCGGTAACGGCGGCTGACGGCATGGTTTTTGACGCTGCCAGTGTGAGCGTGCAAGAGATACGCAAAAGCGCAGGCTATGCCGGTGCACGGGTGTTGGTGTCGGCCGAGTTGGCCCGCGCCCGTTGCAAGGTGCAAATCGATATTGGCTTTGGCGATGCCGTCACCCCCGGCCCGGTGGACGCCACCTACCCGGTGCTGCTTGCAGACTTTGCGGCACCGCAGTTGCGCACCTACCCGGTCTACACCGTGGTGGCAGAAAAGCTGCACGCCATGACGCTACTGGGCATGACCAACAGCCGCTTGAAGGACTATCTGGACCTGTGGATTTTGCTGGACCGCGAGGCGCTGGACGCAAACACCCTGGCCACTGCCATTGCAGCCACATTCAGCCGCCGCGCAGCAGATTTGCCGACTGAGCTGCCGATAGGGCTGAGCGATGAATTTGCCAGCGATGCAACGCGCCTGGCGTTGTGGGCTGCGTTCTTGAAGAAAAACGACCTGGCAGCCATGCCGCTGGGCGACGTAGTGAGCGCATTGCGTGCAAAGCTGCAGCCAGCGCTGGTGCAAGCCGTTTTACTGGCGGCAGAGCGCAACTGATACCAACGGCCAGCTTCCAACGCAAGGACATTGATGAAACGCAGACTGTTGTTGACCGTCGCCGTCTGGCTGGCATTCGGCGGTGTGGCTTGTTCGGGCATGTTGCAACCGGCCGGCCCGCCCAGCTACAAAGTGTCGGCCGGGCAATTGCAGCAGGCGCTGGCGCGGCGCTTTCCGCTGCGCTATCCGGTGGCCGGGCTGTTTGATCTGAACGTGCTGGCGCCGCGCTTGCGGCTGCTGCCCGAGCTCAATCGCCTGGGCATCGAGATTGACGTGCGGGCGGCCGGCCCGGCGCTGCGGCGCAGCTACGCTGGCGCCTTTGATCTGGACTTTGCGCTGCGTTACGAGGCCAGCGACCAGACCATTCGCGCCCATCAGTTGCGCCTTAATTCGCTGCGATTTCCCGACTTGCCGCCGGACCAGTCCGAGCTGCTCAACGCCTTCGGTCCGGCGCTGGCCGAGCAGACGCTGCGCGAAGTGGTGTTGCATCAGTTGCGGCCGCAGGACCTGGCGCTGCCCGACGCGATGGGCTTGCAGCCCGGCAGCATCACGGTCACTTCAGAAGGGCTGGTGATTGGCTTCGTGGCCAAGCCGCTGCGCTGAGGGCATGGAGCCAGGCTCAACTCATTGCGTCAGCACTGTGCTCTGTCCGTCAGTTTTGAGCCGTATTCCTCAAAATACGCCTGCTCGCCTTGATCGACTCGAAGCCGCTGAGGGACAAACACCCCTCAAGTTGATCCGAAACCAGGTTGGCTACAGTTTTTTAGTATCTGGCAGTTTGGCCAGCGCTTTGTCGAAAGTGCCCAGCGGTGTGTGGCCAGCTTTGAGCGCGATTTCGAGCACCAGGCAATCTGAAAATCCCAAAGCCGGTTTGCGCCGAAAGTGGCCTAGCGCTGCAGTCACCGTGTCGGCATCCTGAATGACCAAAGTTTGGTGTGCCAACAAAATGTCAAGCAGCTCAACCAGTTGCGCTGCGCTGCGTTCATACACCGCGCTCAGCACCCACAGCGTTTCTGCCAACACCAGGTGCGACACCCATGCACCCTTGGCGATAAAGTCGTCAGCCGCCTTTGCCTGCGCTGCATCGTCACGCACCAGCAAGCGCACCAGTACATTGGTGTCAACCGCGTGCATGACGGGTTTTGATGTGCTTGGCGATGCCAAGTTTTAACTCGGCCAGGGTTTTTGGCGCAGGTTTGACGGAGTCCGTATCCGTGGCGCCAAACAGCGCCTGGTGCGCGGCCATGGTGTCGTGCTGCACAGCCCGTTGCACCACGATGCGTCCGTCAAGTTCCTGCCATTGAAGCGAGGAACCTGGCGTCAAGCCCAGTAAACGCCGCACTGATGCGGGTACCGACACTTGACCTTGAGAGGTGAGTTTGGTTTGCGCTTGGATCATGTTTTTTATTGTAGCGTATTACCGGGGTAAACCAGATAGGAAGCCCAACCGCATGCGCCCAGGTATCGCGCCGCAATCCGGCCGCACCTAGAATTCTCCCCATGGTGCGTCCCGCCATCGCCCAACGCCGTTCCGGCATCGCCGCCATCTGCCAGCGCTTTCGCGTCGACCGGTTGGAGGTGTTCGGTTTCGCCGCGCAGGCTGACGACTTCAACCCCGTCAACAGCGCTGCCGATTTCTTGATCGAATTCGCGCAAGGCGCACCCCGAGTCTGCAGGTTTTTCTCACCCCTTGCTACGACTTTCATAGCTGCTTGCCTACCCCCAGGGTGGCTGCCTGCCTATTTGACCAACAGGTAGCCCGTACTGCGCCCGCCCGCCTCCAGCTTGCGCAGCACCCCACGCGACAGCAGGTCGTTGATGTCGCGCAGGGCAGTGTCGGCAGAGCATTGGCCGATGGCGGCCCATTTGGCGTTGCTGAGCTTGCCCTCCATACCGTCCAGCACGCGGTTGAGCACCAGCGTTTGCCGCAGGTTCATGGGTGTGCCCGCCCAGCGCTGCCAAAACTGTGCCTTGTCCAGCACGCTTGCCAATGTGATGTCTGCGCCCTGCACGGCGCGCAGCAGGCAGCCCATAAACCAAGCCAGCCAGGGGGTCACGTCCAGTGCGCCGCACTGGGTCGTTTCCAGCTGCTCATAGTAAGCCTTGCGCTCGCGCTGGATCTGCGCGCTCAGGCTGTAAAAGCGTTGTGCCGCACCTTCCGCGCGGGCCAGGGCCATGTCGCCTACGGCGCGGGATATGCGGCCATTGCCGTCGTCAAACGGGTGCAGCGTGACCAGCCAGAGGTGGGCCAACCCGGCGTGAATGAGGGCATCACCCGCAGGGGTTGGGTTAAACCACGCAACGAAGGCGGCGGTTTCGCTGCCCAGCGCTGCAGCGGGCGGTGCCTGATAGTGCACTTTCTCGCGCCCAACAGGGCCAGACACCACCTGCATGGGGCCCGCCGCGTCATTGCGCCAGGTGCCCACCCGGATGCGCACCCGGCCGCTGTAGCCGGTGGGAAAAAGCGCGGCGTGCCAGCCAAAAAGGCGCTTAGGGGTTAAAGCTTGGTCGTAGTGCTGCGTCGCATCCAGCACCATGTCCACCACACCATCCACGTGGCGGTCTGCTGGTGCCAGCGCGCCAATGTCCACGCCCAACCTGCGGGCGATGGAGGAACGCACGACGTTCAGGTTGAGCTGCTCGCCTTCGATCGCGCTGGTGGTGATGACCTCTTGCGTGAGGACTTGCAGAGTGGCTTGCTCGCGCTGGGCCAACCCCAACTCGGCCATGCGTCCCATCAGATGCCCTTGGGCGCGATGCACCTGAGCAAGTGGCGCGGCCAGCGCGGCAGCATCAAACCGCCACTGCGGCCAGTCGGGGCGCTGCCAGATGTAGCTTCGGCGGCGAGGCGGCTTTTCGGTCAACATGCGGGGATTATGCGCTTTATTCGCCGCACTAAATACGGTGAATGTGCCGTGTAATGGTCGCGCAAAGACGCTACGCCGGGTTTGCAGGATTTCTTTGGCACCCGCTTGACACCTATTTGAGCCGTATTCCTCAAAATACGCCTCACATTCTGAGCCGTATTGTCTAAAATACACCTCATGCCCGCTTCCAAATCTGCCACGCAATTCAACCCAGCCAAACCGCCGCGCTACCTTTGGCAGCACCCGGCCTGGCCTGCGCTCACGTTTGACGTTGCGGCGCTGGCTCAAGACTTGAGCAATGCGCGGCTGGAGCAAGGCAAGTTGCTGGGCTTGCTGGAGGGCATCGGCCTGGAGAGCGGCCAAGAGGTGGCGCGCGAGCTGTGGGTGCAAGAGGCCATGGCCACGGCCGCCATTGAGGGCGAGAAGGTGGACCTGCAAGCGGTGCGCTCGTCCGTAGCCCACCGCTTGGGCTTGGCTGACTTGCCCACCACAGACAGGCATGTGGATGGCTTGGTGCAAGTGATGGCCGATGCCACCGGACAATACCAGGCACTGTTGACGCAAGAGCGCCTGTGCTTGTGGCAGGCGGCCTTGTTTCCCGGGGGCAGTGCCAACTTGCGGCGTATAGCGGTGGGGCGTTACCGCGACCATGCGGATGCCATGCGAATCGTGAGCGGCAGGCCGGGGCATGAGGTGGTGCATTACCAGGCGCCCCCCGCCACGCAAGTGTCGCAAGAGATGGCGCAGTTTTTGGCGTGGTTTGCGCTCCCGCCTTCGGTGCCGGGCACTGCGCCCATGCTGCACGGCTTGGCCCGCGCGGCATTGGCGCACCTGTGGTTTGAGACGATTTACCCGTTTGAAGACGGCAACGGCCGCTTGGGTCGCGCCATTGTGGATATGGCCCTGGCGCAAGACATGGGCGCTGCGGTGCGCGTGTTTGGCATGGCCCGGCAGATGATGAGCACGCGCGCTGCCTATTACGACGCGCTCAAGCTTGCTCAGCGCAGCACGGCCGACACGGGCTTGAATGTGACGCCGTGGGTGCAATGGTTTGTGCAGGCGTTTACAAAAGGGTGCATCACCTCGCAAGCGATGGTCAAGCAGGCGCTGGACAAAGCCGGGTTTCGCCACCGCGCCGCAGCGTGCGGCGTGAACGCGCGGCAAACCAGGGTGCTTGATCGTTTGCTGGAGGCCGGCACCAGCACCCTGGGTGGGGGCTTTTTGGGTGGCATGACGGCCGACAAATACTGCAAGATCACCGCCACCTCCAAAGCCACCGCCACGCGTGACCTGGCCGACTTGGCGGCAAAGGGACTATTGCGTATTGAAGGCGTGGGCAAGGCCACGCGCTATGCCATCGCGATTGACCAGTGGGAGCAGCCAGCGGTGTAGTCGCGCAAGCATAGCAACACCCGCCCTGCATTACCATCGCCACTCAAATTCCCCTCAACAAGCTCCAAAGGAAATAGCGATGTTCAGTCATGTAATGGTCGGTGCGAATAACCTTGAGGACTCCCGCAAGTTTTACGACGCGCTGCTCGGCACGCTGGGCATTGGCCCGGGCGTTGCCAACAAGAACCGCTATTTCTACCGCAGCCCGAGCGGCACCTTCGGCATCACCACACCCATCAACGGCGAGCCCGCCAGCCACGGCAATGGCAGCACCATCGGCTTCGCCATGCAGTCGCCCGAGCAGGCAGATGCTTTCCATGCGGCCGGCGTGGCCCATGGCGGCACTACCTGTGAAGACCCGCCGGGATGGCGCGAAGGCGCGGCGGGCAAGCTCTACCTGGCGTATCTGCGCGACCCGGACGGCAACAAAATTTGTGCGCTGCACCGCCCTGCCAAATAAGGCGGCGGCAAATTTACGTCAGAGGTTGGGTTGCCGGGCCGCCGCTTGCTGGGCCTCTTCCCATCGGTGTTTGGGGATATGGCCGGTCAGGCGCTCCAGCACCAGGGCCATTACTTCGGCATTGATTTCATGACCCAAAAAGGGAATGACGTCGGCCGTGATATCGCCGCCCAGGGCCACCATGCGTTCTGCTGCAGACACGCAGTGACCGTAGTGAATGACCGGGTCTGACTTGCCATGGATGAGGTGCAGCGTGGTCTTGTCTGGCGCGTGGGTCGGCAGCCGGGCATAGCGACCCGACAGGGCGACGATGCGGGCGGCCAGCCCTGCTTGCGCCTGCGCAGCCTCCAGCGCCATGATGGCGCCCTGCGAGAACCCGACGATGGCCGTGGCGCCGGCCGCCACGGCGCTGGTTTGCTGCCAATAGCGCAGGTTGTGAATGAAGGCGGGCATCGCCTCGGCCACACGTGCCGGGCGGTTCTCTTCGCTAATGTCTTGCACCGAAAACCACTGGGCACCGGACCCGGCGCCGCTGGCGTAGGGGGCGTGCACACTGACGATGAAGGCGCCAGGAAATTGCGCCGCCAGGTGTTGCCCCAAGGGCACCAGATCGTTCGCGCTAGCGCCCACGCCATGGTGCAAAACGATGAGTTGTTGCGCGGCTTGGGCGGGTTGCCCGATGATGATGGAGTCAGACACGGTAGGGCCTTGCGAGGTAGAAAAGATGATCGGTTGCACATGGGTGCATATGCCAAGAGTACAAGATTGGCAGCGTCGTGCAAGCGGCGACAATCCAGGCTCACGCCCGGAGCAACACCATGACCGACGATCTGACCCCACACAGCGAACCAAAGAAGACAGCGCTATGCGATTCGTGCGCAGGCATTCAGCGCAACTGGCGCCGCGCCCCCGGTCATGCCGAGCTGGTGCAAGGCGCCAACCGCAAAGAGCCGCGCAGCCACGGCCAGGTCACGATCACCAAGTACCGGTGCGACCGCTGCGGCACCCAATGGGAATACGAGAACAACAAGGTCAACCTGCACGCGGGCTGGTCGGTGCTGGGCGAATAGCCCGCACGCCAGGCGCCGGTTGCGCGCTAGCGCCCGGCTTGCCGGCCATTCCACCAGCCCTCCACGCTGTACACCAGCAGCGCCGCCCAGATCAGCGCAAAACCAGCGGCGCGCGACGGCGCAAACGGCTCGCCATACAGCCACACGCCCAGCGCCAGTTGCAGGCTGGGCGAGATGTACTGCAGGATGCCGAGCGTGGCCAGCGAGATGCGGCGCGCGCCGGCGGCAAACAGCAGCAGCGGCACGGCGGTGATCGGCCCGGCCAGCAGCAGCCAGCCCAGCGTCGTCAATGGCGCGCGACCACTTGTTGCCACGCCGCTGAACGCTTGTGCCAGTGCGCCCTGGCCGTGCCAGGCGAGCCACAACAGCACGCCCAGCGCGATCGGGGTCAGCAGCAAGGTTTCCAGCGCCAGGCCCTCCAGCGCGCCGAGCGTGGCCACTTTGCGCAGCAATCCGTAGAAGCCGAACGAGGTGGCTATCGCCAGCGCAATCCACGGCAACTGAGCCGCCTGCAGGGTCAGCCACAGCACGCCAGCCGCAGCCACGCCGACCGCCAGCCACTGGCCGCGGCGCGGGCGCTCGTGCAGAAACACAAAGCCAAGCGCCACATTCACCAGCGGCAGGATGAAATAGCCCAGGCTGCCGTCCAGCATATGGTCGTTTTGCACCGCCCACACATAGACCAGCCAGTTGCACGCCAGCAGCGCCGCCGACAGGGCAAACGCGCCCAGCACTTTGGGGCTGCGCCGCAGCTGTGCCAGCCAGTCCCAGCGCCGGCGCAACAGCAGCACGCCGAGCAGAAAAACGCAGGCCCACACCGTGCGGTGCAACACCACTTCCAGCGCGCCGACGCCGGCAAGTTGCTTGAAGAACACGGGCAGCAAACCCCAGGCCATGTAGGCCAGGGTGGCATAGACAACGCCGGGTTGCATGGACAGGGTGCTGGGTCTGGATGGGGGTTGCGCGGCCGGGGCCGGCGCGCAGGCCTGCCGATTATCGGTGAGCCGGCGCAGCCGCGTTTGCAGCATCAGGCGCTGCCACCAGCGTGCTGCGATACTTGGCCGCTATGAGCCAACCAGAAATTGCCTTTGCCGCAGAAGCCCTGCACCACGCGCGCCAGTCCGCCGAATGGGCCGGCCTGCGCTTTTCCAGCGAGGCCACGTCGCTGCGCGCCGTGCGCAACGACAAGCCGGAGAAAAACGAAAGCTCGCTCGACGCCGGCGCGATGTGCGAAGTGCTGGTGGACGGTCACTTTGGTTACGCCGCCACGGCTGATGTCAGCGGCCCGGGTTTGCAGTGCGCGTTCGACCGCGCTGTGGCCAGCACGCGCGCCACCAGTGCGCACAAGGCGTACAGTTTCACGACCGAACAGCGCCCCGCGCTGCAGGGCAGCTACCGCAGTCCGCGCAGTCAACCTTTGGACGCGCTTACGCTGGTTGAGATCAGCGACTGTCTGCGCGCCGCCAGCGCGGCGATGCAGGGTCCGGCGCAACTCGTCAACCGCAGCGCGCGCGCCGTCACGGTGCGCACCGAACTGGCCTACCTGACCAGCAGCGGCGCCGACATCCGCCAGAGCTTTGACATGGTGGACATCGAACTCAGCGCCACCGCCGAGCAGGGCCTGCAGTCACAAACGCGCAGCTGGGCGCAGACCGGCCAGTTCGGCGCCGAAGTGTTTGAGCGCGCTCGCTGGCAACAGGAGGCGCAACGCGTCGCGGCCGAGGCGCTGGAGTTGCTGCACGCAGACAATTGCCCGAGCGGCTGCATGGACCTGATCCTGCTGCCGGACCAGATGATGCTGCAGATTCACGAGTCGATCGGGCACCCGCTGGAGCTCGACCGCATCCTCGGCGACGAGCGCAATTACGCCGGCTGGAGCTTTGTCAAGCCGGCCGACTTTGGCCACCTGCAGTACGGATCGGCGTTGATGAATGTGAGCTTCGACCCCGGCCTGGCGCACGAGCTGGCCGGCTACGCGTTTGACGACGGCGGCAACCCGGCCAGGCGCGAACTGCTGATCGAGCGCGGCGTGCTGCGCCGTGGCCTGGGTTCGCTGGAGTCACAGCAGCGCAGCGGCCTGCCCGGTGTCGCGAACTTTCGCTCGGCGTCGTGGAACCGCGCACCGATCGACCGCATGGCCAATATCAATCTGGAGCCGGGCACGGCCACGCTGAATGAGCTGGTTGCGCAGGTGGAGAACGGCGTGCTGATGGCGACGAACCGCTCTTGGTCGATCGACGACTACCGCAACAAATTCCAGTTCGGCTGCGAGCGCGGCCAACTGATCCGCAATGGCAAGCTGGGCGCCGTCGTGCGCAACCCGAACTACCGTGGCGTGACAGTGGAGTTCTGGAATCAGTTGGCCGGCGTCGGGTGCGAACAGCACTCTTTTGGCACGCTGAGCTGCGGCAAGGGCGAGCCGAACCAGGTGATCCGCGTCGGGCACGCGTCGCCGCCTTGCCTGTTCCGTGGCGTGCAGGTGTTTGGGGGGCAGGAATGACTTCAACTGATTTCATGACGCGTTTGCGCGCCCACTTCGACGCTGTGGCAACGCAGTTGCTGGAGCAGTTGCGCGGCGACGAGCAGGCCACGCTGAACCTCACCGCTGAAGAGACGCTCTTCCTGCGCTTTAACAACAACCGCGTGCGCCAGAACACCGACGTGCAGCAGATCGTGTTGACGCTGACATTGCAGTCGCAGGGCCGCAGCGTGGAGCACTCAAGCACGCTGAGCGGCCAGCTCGATGTCGATGGTCCGGCGCTGACGCAGATGCTGCAGAGCTGCCGCGCCGAAGCGGCGCTGCTCGATGTGGACCCGAACCAGGTTGCAATCAGCAACCACGGCAGCAGTGCGGAAGAATTTCGCGGTGACTTGTTGCCGGCGCAAGAGCTGGTGCAGGCCATCGTCGGCGCGGCGCGGGGATGCGATCTGGCTGGCCTGTACGCCGGCGGCGTGGTGGTGCGCGCAAACCGCAATTCGGCTGGCCAGAGCCACTGGTTTGCGACAGAGACCTTCGTACTCGACTACTCGCTGTACGACGGCCCGCGCGCGGCCAAGGGCAGCTATGCCGGCGCGCGCTGGGACGCGCAGCAGTGGGCGGCGAACCTGGCGCGCACACGCAGCCTGCTGGAGCAATTGCAGCGTCCCACGGTGGATGTGAAGCCGGGCCAGTACCGCACCTATCTGGCGCCGCGCGCGTTCTCCGATCTGCTCGGTCTGCTGGGCTGGAACGCCTTGTCGGCGGCGGCCTGGAAACAGGGGCGCTGCCCGTTCAAGAAGCTGGCCGAAAAGCAGGCGCAGCTGTCGCCGCTGCTGAGTCTGGGCGAGAACTTTGCACTGGGCCTGAGCCCGCGCTTTAACAGCCTGGGCGAGGTCAGCGCGAGCACGCTGCCATTGATTACCGCCGGCGAGTTAAACACTCTGCTGGTGAGCTCGCGCAGCGCCAAGGAGTACGGCCTGGCCGGCAATGCGGCGAGCGAGGGCGAAGGCCCGCGCTCACTCGATGTGGCCTGCGGCACGTTGGCGCAAGCCGACATTTTGCAGGCGCTGGGCACCGGCCTGTATTTGTCCAACCTGCATTACCTGAACTGGAGCGATCCGGTGTCGGCGCGCGTCACCGGCATGACGCGCTACGCCTGCTTCTGGGTTGAGGACGGCGCTATCGTTGGTCCGATCAAGGACCTGCGCTGGGACGAGAGCCTGTTCGATGCGCTCGGAACCAAGTTGCTGGCGCTGACCGACTGGGCCGAGATCGACCCGGAGTCGGGCACCTACTTTGCGCGTGCCCTCGGTGGCTCGCGTGTGCCTGGTGCGCTGATCGAGGGCTGGACCTTTACGCTGTGAGCGCGCAGGTGACAGCCAAAGCTGGCCGGGACTGGCAGACTCGGGGCTTGTGACGGCGACTTACCCGCCGCTCTTGAGAGGCCTCGTTATGGATTTCGAATATTCGCCGCAGGTGCAAAGCCAGTGCCGGCGGCTGGAAGATTTCATGGATCTTTACGTGCTGCCGTACAACGCCGCCTGGCACCAGTCGGTCGCGCAGGGTGTGTTTCCGCCGACCTTCATGGAGGATTTGAAGGCGCTGGCCAGGGCCGAGGGTTTGTGGAATCTGTTCCTGCCCGCGTTGCGCGACGATGAGCCCGGGGTGCGCCTGAGCAACCTGGAGTACGCGCCGCTGGCCGAGATCATGGGCCGGCTGCCGTGGGCGTCCGAGGTATTCAACTGCAGCGCGCCCGACACCGGCAATATGGAGCTGCTGCATCTGTTTGCCACGCCAGATCAAAATCAGCGCTGGTTGCAACCCCTACTTGAAGGGGAGATGCGCAGCGCCTTTGCGATGAGTGAGCCCGATGTGGCTTCGTCCGACCCGACCAACTTGCAAACCCGGATGCAGCAGGACGGCGAGCAACTGGTGCTCAACGGGCGCAAGTGGTTTGTCACCGGCGCCGCGCACCCGAACTGCAAACTGCTGATCGTGATGTGCCGCAGTGGCGACGATGACGCTCCCAAACACGCGCGCCACAGCATGCTGCTGGTGCCGCTGGACACGCCGGGCGTGACGCTGGAGCGCAACATCGCGATCATGCAGCACCACACGCCGGAAGGGCATTGCGAGATCGTGTTTCGCGACGTGCGCGTGCCGCTGGCCAATTTGCTCGGCCGCCAAGGCGCCGGCTTTGCGATGGCGCAGGCACGCCTGGGGCCTGGGCGCGTGCATCACTGCATGCGCACCATCGGCCAGTGCGAACTGGCGCTGGCACTGATGGCCGATCGCGCGCTGGAGCGCCAGGTGTTCGGCAAGTACCTGGCCGACCTGGCCAATATCCAGGAGTGGATTGCCGAGTCGCGCATGGAAATAGACCAGGCCCGGCTACTGGTGCTGCGTGCCGCCTGGCGGCTCGATCAGGGCGCGGCGCAGCGCGAGCAGGCGCGCGCCGATGTGGCGGCAATCAAGGTGGTGACGGCGCGCTTGCAGACGCGCGTGGTGAACCGGGCGATCCAGGTGTTTGGCGCAATGGGCCTGTCGCCCGACACGCCGCTGGCTTACTTCTGGACCTGGGGTCGCGCGCTGCAACTGCTCGATGGCCCGGACGAAGTGCATTTGCGCAGTGTGGCGCGCCACGAGCTGGCGCATGCCAAAGAGCATCGCGGCGCGACGGCGGCCTATTTCACGCTGCCGGAACAGTTATTGGCGGCGCCGCGTATCCGCTGATCTGACTGCCCAGACGCGACAGCGTCAGACCAGCGTCTTTTGCAGGTCTTCCGGCAAGGAGAGGTTTTGTAGGGTCATGCTTTCGAGCTTCAAGCCGATCTTGGCAAACCCCGGCGCCAGTTGCGTCGTCAGGGCCTGGGCAAACGCCAACCGGCCGGGCTAGGACCAGATGCGCAGTGCGGCCAGGGCGCCCAGCGCCGCTGTTTCGGCGCGCAGTACACGCGGTCCGAGCGTGACTGGTGCAAAGCCGAACGCCAGCGCGGCGTCTTCTTCGGCGCTGCTCAGGCCGCCCTCTGGGCCGGACAGGAAAGTGATGGCGTCCAACGTTGTTGTGGCGGCGCAAGCGCCGCGCAGACGCTGACTGGCGCTGCGCAGCGACAACACAAACGCGCTGGCGCCTGGCGTTGTCGGGCTGGTCGCGCGTGCCTTGAGCCAGGCATCAAAACTGGTCACTGCGTGCACCACGGGCACCTGGTTTGCGCCGCATTGTTCGCAGGCCGCGATCGCGATGCTTTGCCAGTGCGCCACCTTCTTCTGCGCGCGCTCACCATTGAGGCGCAGCACGCTGCGCTCGGTCATCAAGGGCTGGATGCTGGCCACACCCAGTTCGGTGGCTTTCTCCACGAGCCAGTCCATGCGCTCGTTGGCCGGCATGCCAATGGCCAGATGCACGGCCGGGGTGGCCTCGCGCTGGCGCGCATGATGCGCGCCGACCAGCACCTGCACGTCGCTGCGACCCATGCGCGTGATCGCCGCATCGAATTCACCGCCGTCGCCATTGGTTGACGCTGCGCCATTGAACAGCGTGATGCTGTCGCCGGGCTGCAGCCGCAGCACTTGCACGTGGCGCGCGGCGCTGGCTGGCAGCGCCAGCGAGTCACCGCTGACGAGTGCGCCGGGGCAGTAAAAACGCGGCATGGCAAACGTGCCTAAACTCTGCCAAAGGCATAGCCGTCAGCGCTGACTATCCCTTCGGCGTTTTCGATCAGGCGCAGCAAGGGCTTGAGCTCACGGTAGCGTGCACAGGTGGCGCGCAGATAGTTGATGAAGCGCGGCGTGTCGGCCAGGTATTGCGGCTTGCCGTCGCGCAGCGTCAGGCGCGCAAAAATGCCGGCCACCTTGAGGTGACGCTGCAGGCCCATCCATTCGACACCGCGATAGAACTCGCCAAAGTCGTCGCCTACCGGCAGGCCGGCCTTTCGCGCTTTTTCCCAGTAGCGGATCGTGATATCAAGGCAAAAATCCTCTTCCCAGCTCAGAAACGCGTCGCGCATCAGGCTGGCAATGTCGTAGGTGATCGGGCCATAGACGGCGTCCTGAAAGTCCAGCACGCCGATACCGGCGCCTGAGGGCGACGCAGCCGCAAGCGCGGGGGCTGCCGCAGCGCCGGGCCGCCCCAAGCAAGGCACGGCCCCCTCGGGGCTGGAGCCTGCGGCTCCAAGTCTGCTTGAGCAGACTTGGACAGGCGACAGAGGCGAAGCGTCCTGCGAGCCGCGGCCTGCAAGGCCTCGCGTAGTACGCGTAGCGACAAGCGTGGGGGCCATCAAGTTCCTCGGCATGAAGTCGCGGTGCACATAGACGCTGGGCCAGGCCAGGTTGTGCTCGATGATGGTGGCGAACGTGGCGTCCAGCGTGCTGCGCAACTTGCCTTCGACCGCCAGCCCGCGGTGCCCGGCCAGATACCAGTCGGGAAACAACTCCAGTTCGCGCCGCAGCAAGGCGGCGTCATACGGCGGCAGCACGCCGGGGCGCGACGCGCTCTGCCACTTGATCAGCGCGTCCACCGCCTGCAGGTACAGACCCAGGTTGGCCTGCGGCTGGTCGCGCTGGATCACCTGCAGCATGGTGCTGGCGCCCAGGTCGCTCAGCAGCATGAAGCCGCGCGCCTGGTCCCAGGCCAGCACCTGCGGCACCAGCACGCCGGCCTGAGCCATCAATTCGGCCACTTTGACAAACGGCCGGCAGTCCTCTTGCGCCGGCGGCGCATCCATGATGATGAAGCTCGCGTGCGGCGCATCGATCCGGAAATAGCGTCTGAAACTGGCGTCGGTCGAGGCGCTGCGCAGCGAGCCTGGCATCAGTCCGTGCGGCGCTGTCAAGGCGTCCAGCCAGCATTGGAAATCGCTCGCGCGTTGCGCGTCACTCCAGACCGGGGGAGCGAACGCGGGGGTATTGGGGGTGGCGGCTTGGCTCATGGATAATCCATTCTACAAACTCGACCACTGTGGTGTTTGTTTGCAAACTGGCCGAACCCTAGCTACTACCCCTGTCCGATGCGTTTCTTCCTGCACGACCTGACTCTCGGGGCGCCATTGCTTCGACTATGTCGAAGGCCGATGGTGCTGGCTGGCTGGGCGTTGCTGAACGCCACGGGGTTGCTGGCGCAGACCGCCGAGCCGGCGTTGCAGCTCAAAAGCAGCCCGTTGTTGCAGGGAAAAATCTCTCCAGAGTCAAGTAGCGCGTTGCCGACGTTTGTCGAGGGCGACCGCATCAGCGGGCGCCCGGACCACTCCAGCGTGGTCGAGGGCCACGCCGTGTTGCGCCGCGCTGACCTGGTGATCAAGGCCGACCGGATGGAGTATGACCAGTCCACCGACCTGGCGCGGGCGAACGGAAATGTGCGCATCAACCGTGCCGGCAATGTCTATGAGGGCCCGCTGCTGGAGCTCAAGCTCGGCACCTTCGAGGGCTTCTTCAAGGAGCCCCGCTACGAATTCCTGAAGAACAAGGCGCACGGCGAAGCCGAGCGGATCGACTTCATCGACCAGAACAAGTCGGTCATCAGCAACGCCAGTTTTACCACCTGCCGCCGTCTGCCCGGCCCGAGCTGGCTGCCAGACTGGATTTTGCGTGCCACTTCACTAGAGCTAGACAACGAGGAGGAAGTGGGAACGGTCGAAGGTGCGCTGCTGAGCTTCAAGGGAATTCCGCTGCTGCCCATTCCGTACCTCAGTTTCCCTCTGGGTGACCGGCGCAAGTCAGGCGTCTTGCCGCCAACTTTGGGCCTCGACAATGTCAACGGAGCCGAGGTGTCGGTGCCCTACTACTGGAATATTGCGCCGAACCGGGACGCCACCTTTACCCCCACGCTGATGAGCAAGCGCGGCCTCAATCTGGGCAGCGAGTTCCGTTACCTCGAACCCGCTTATGCAGGACAGTTGCGGCTGGACCTGATGCCGGTCGATCAACTGCGTGAGCGCCATCGCTGGGGCTTGTCCTATGAGCATCAAGCCCTGCTCAAGAATCAGCTGAGCAATGCCTTGACTGACGCCGGCGCAACCCTGAACCTCAACCTCAACCGCGTCAGCGACGACGATTACTGGCGTGACTTTTCCCGCACCTCGACGTCGTTGACCCCGCGTTTGTTGTCCAACGAGGCTTCACTCACCTGGAGCAAGGGCAACTTCTCGAATACGCTGCGCAGCGTCAAGTGGCAAACCCTGCAGGACGTGACGGCGCCGATTACGCCGCCCTATGACCGGCTGCCGCAACTGGCGACCCACTATGGCCGCAGCGACCTCAACGGCTTTGACTATTCTTTTGACCTGGACTACACGCGCTTTCAGGCCGATAGCACCCTGACCGGGCAACCCAATGCGCAACGCCTGTTCTCGTGGCTGCAACTCAGTCGCCCCTGGGTTGTGCCGGCCGGCTTCATCACGCCGAGGCTGGCGTTGCATGCCACCAGATATCAGTTTGGCGCCCCGTTGGCCGACGGCGCCATGTCGGCCGCTCGCGTGTTGCCGACCATCAGCCTGGACAGTGGTCTGGTGTTCGAGCGCGATGCCAGCTATTTCGGCAGGAGCTTCCGGCAAACATTGGAGCCACGGGCGTTTTACGTGAACACGCCGTATCGCGACCAGAGCCTGTTGCCTAATTACGATTCAGGCACCACTGATTTCAACTTCGCATCGATTTATACCGAGAACGCCTTTGTTGGTAATGACCGGATTTCTGACAGCAACCTGCTGACCCTGGGCGTGTCGTCGCGCCTGCTCGATCC
>JANNUE010000116.1:0-8352 GCA_031394895.1 Betaproteobacteria bacterium | reverse complement strand
CCGCTTCGCGCTCGATCTGCAACTGGATCAGGCGGCGGTCCAGCTTGTCCATCACTTCTGGCTTGGAGTCGAGCTCGATCTTGATCTTGGACGCCGCCTCGTCAATCAGGTCAATCGCCTTGTCGGGCAAGAAGCGGTCGGTGATGTAGCGGTGGCTCAGTTCGGCCGCAGCCACAATGGCCGGGTCGGTGATGTCAACACCATGATGCACTTCATAGCGTTCCTTGAGGCCGCGCAGAATGGCGATGGTGGCTTCCACCGTCGGCTCGCCAACCAGTATTTTCTGAAAGCGCCGCTCCAGCGCCGCGTCCTTTTCGATGTACTTGCGGTACTCGTCGAGTGTGGTCGCCCCGACGCAGTGCAGCTCACCGCGCGCCAGCGCGGGCTTGAGCATGTTGCCGGCGTCCATCGCGCCTTCGGCCTTGCCGGCGCCGACCTTGGTGTGCAGCTCGTCGTTGAAGTCAATGGTCTGGCCTTCGTCCTTGGCCAGGTCTTTCAGCACGTTTTTCAGGCGTTCTTCGAACTCGCCACGAAACTTGGCACCGGCCAGCAGCGAGGCCATGTCGAGCGACAACACGCGCTTGCCTTTGAGCGACTCCGGCACCTCGCCGGAAACAATGCGCTGCGCCAGGCCTTCCACGATGGCGGTCTTGCCGACACCGGGCTCGCCGATCAGCACCGGGTTGTTCTTGGTGCGGCGTTGCAGCACCTGGATGGCGCGGCGAATTTCATCGTCGCGGCCGATCACCGGGTCGAGCTTGCCCATGCGCGCCCGCTCGGTCAGGTCTATGCAATATTTCTTTAATGATTCGCGCTGGTCTTCAGCGTCGGCACTATCGACGTTCTGGCCACCGCGCACGGCGTCGATCGCCGCTTCGAGCGACTTGCGCGTCAGTCCGTTTTCTCTGGCAAGTTTTGCGATGTCCTGCTTGCTGTCGGTCAGCGCCAGCAGGAACAACTCGCCGGCGACAAACTGGTCGCCGCGCTTGATGGCCTCTTTCTCCGCCGCCTGCAGCAGGCTGACCATGTCGCGCCCGACCTGCACCTGATCCTGGCCCTGCACGGTGGGCAGCTTCTTGATCGCGCCTTCAGCCGCCGCAAGCAGGCCCGTGACGTTCACGCCGGCGCGCTGCAGCAGGGCCTTCGGGCCGCCGTCCTGGCGCAGCATGGCGGCCAGCACGTGGGCCGGCTCGATATAGGCGTGGTCACTGCCCAGGGCCAGCGTCTGGGCATCGCCCAGGGCTTCCTGGAACTTGGTCGTGAGTTTCTCAATTCGCATGGCTTTCCCCCTTGTTCGTCAACTCTTTGTCACCTTGGGTTGACAGGGTACATTTCAAGTGCAACGGGCTTGGCCAGGACTGACTAAAATCAAATCATGACGATTCATCAACTGCAAGTCAGCTATGTGATGGAACAGGACCGCATTCTGGTGCGCTGGAACACGCACGCTGGCGAGGAGCTGCGCCTTTGGCTGACGCGGCGCATGGTGAAGAACCTGTTTCCGCACATGCTTGAAGCCACCACGCAACTGGCTACCGACCAGTCGCAGCTCGCCAGCCACGACGGCGCCGACAGCAAGGCATTGACACAATTCAAGAAGCAGGAGTCGCTGCAACAGGCCGACTTTTCAACCCCCTTTGACTCCAGCGCCGCCGTACTGCCGCTCGGTGACGCGCCGCTGCTGGCCACCACCGTGCAGATGACGCCAGGCAAAGGTGGCGCGCTGCGCATCCGCTTTGCAGAACATCTTCCGGGCGTCGAAGGAGTCCGCAGTTTTGAAGTCACGTTGCGGCAGGATTTGCTGCATGGCTTTGTGCATCTGCTCGAAATTGCCCTGCAAAGCTCAGACTGGGGCATGACCATGACCGGCGTCGGCGCGCCGGAAGACGCCAACGTCACCGATGCGTTTGCCAACGCCGAACCACCGCGCTATCTGAACTGACGGCTAATTGGCAGCAGCGTTGGACGCTGCAATGCCCCAGCGCGCCAGCGCAGCGTCGTCGGCTTCGCGCGCATCGACCCACTGGCTGCCGTTCGCGGTCTGCTCCTTTTTCCAAAACGGCGCCTGGGTCTTCAGGTAGTCGATCAGGAATTCGCAGGCCTGGAAGCTCTCGCCACGGTGCGCCGAAGTAACGGCCACCAGCACGATCTGCTCCAGCGGCTGCAGTACGCCGACGCGGTGAATGATGCGCACGCCAAAAATATCAAAACGCCGGTGCGCCTCGTCGATCATCGCTTCAATCGCCTGTTCGGTCATTCCGGGGTAATGTTCCAGTTCCATGCTGGTGATGCCGGCGCTGGCACCGGCGTTGCGGTCGCGCACGGTGCCAACAAAACTGCACACCGCGCCGACCCGTGGGTCGCCGTCACGCAGCGCCTGGATCTCGGCGCTCAGATCAAAGTCGCCGGTCTGAATGGCTACGCGCGGTGGCTGCGCTGGGCTGGTGTTCATAGCAGATCTAGCCGCCGGTCACCGGCGGAAAAAAGGCAACTTCAGCGCCATCGGGCAGCGTCGCCGATTCATCGCTCATCACCTGGTTGAGTGCCATGCGCACCGGCCGGCCCCGCGCCAGACCCTCGGCATGGCCGGCGCCGAGCGCAATCAACTCGTCGCGCAATGCGGCCAGCGTGCTCGCACCCGTCTCCACTGTCTCGCTGGGCGCGCCAACGAGCTCGCGGATCGATGCGAAATACCTGACTGTGACCTTCATCCCAGTACCTCCGCAAAAGCAATAAAGCGCACCAGGTCGCCATGCGCAATAGTCTGGCCCGGCAGGTTGTCCACCAGACCATCGCCCCAGACTGCCGATGTCAACACGCCGGAGCTCTGGTTGGCAAACAGGTCGAGCCCGCCCGCCGCATTGCATCTGACCCGTAGAAACTCGCGCCGCCGGTCAGCCGTTGGCCAGTTGAAATGCGCCGGCATGGCTACTGATTTGGCTGCCAGTTCGGTGGCGCCCTGCAGTTTGAGCAGGAACGGGCGCACCAGCAGCAAGAAGGTCACAAAGCTCGACACCGGGTTGCCGGGCAGACCGATGAAATGCGCGTCGGCAACGCGGCCATAGGCAAACGGCTTGCCGGGCTTGATTGCAATCTGCCACAGGTCGAGTGAGCCGAGCGACTGCACGGCTGGCTTGATGTGGTCTTCCTCGCCGACCGAGACGCCGCCGCTGGTCAAAATCAAATCGTGCCGGTGTGCCGCGCTTTGCAGAGCTTGCACGGTGGCGTCCAGCCGGTCCGGCACGATGCCAAGGTCGCTGACCTCGCAGCCGAGTCGGCGCAGCATGGCCTGCAGAAAAAAGCGGTTCGAGTTGTAAATGCTGCCTGGCTTCAACTGCGCCGGCGCCACATCGCCGGGCATCACCAGTTCGTCACCGGTCGAAAACAGCGCAACGCGCGGCCGACGCAGCACCGCCAACTCATTCATGCCGACGCTGGCCGCCAGACCTAGCGCAGCCGGCGTCAGCCGCACGCCCCTGGGCAACACAATGGCGCCGCGCTGGATGTCTTCACCGGCGCGGCGAATCCACTGGCCAAGTGCCGGAACCAGCCCGATACGCACGCCAGCGCCCTCGACGCTCTCACATTCTTCCTGCATCACAACCGCATCGGCGCCCTCGGGCACCGGTGCACCGGTAAAGATGCGGGCCACGCTCATCGGCGCCAGCGCGGTGCCGACCGAGCCGGCCGCAATGCGCTGGCTTACCGGCAACACAGAGCCGGATCGCGCTTGCGCCTGCAGCACATCAGCGCAGCGCACCGCGTAACCATCCATGGAACTGTTGTCGTGCGCCGGCACCAGCAAAGCCGACACGATGTCCTGCGCCAGTACCCGACCATCGGCGTCAAAGGTCGATACCCGCTCCACATCGGTCAACGCGTTGGCGAAGCCGAGCAACTCGGCCAGCGCAACATCGAGTGATTTCAGCGGCTTCTGCGCCGGTCCCGGCGGATTCGTGACCATCATGAACAATGCTGTGCGATATAGGACTTGACCGCAGCAGCGTCGGCGGCCATGCGGGTCACCCGCTTCGGCAGTGCCTCAATGCCGTCGAACTTGGCGGGTCGGTCGGGCTCACACCCAAGTGCTTCGACGATGGTGGCGGCAAACTTGATCGGCAATGCGGTTTCGAGCACGATCATCGGCACGCCCGGCTGCCAGTGCTCGCGCGCCACCTTGACGGCGTCTGCGGTGTGCGTGTCAATCATCACGCCAAAGCGCTCAAACGTGTCCCTGATGGTCGCCAGCCGGTTCGCATGGCTGCTCTTGCCGCTCAGAAAACCGTAGCGCGTTGCGGCCTGGGCAAACTCCGGGTCGGCGCTCAGGTCAAAGCGCCCGGTCTCGCTGAGTGCCGCGCCAAACAGCGCCTTGACGCGCACGCCATCGCGCCCGAGCAGATCGAACACAAAGCGCTCAAAATTCGACGCCTTCGAGATATCCATCGACGGGCTCGATGTCTCGTGCGTGTCGGCGCTGCTGCGCACGCGGTACACGCCGCTGCGGAAAAACTCGTCGAGCACATCGTTCTCGTTGGTCGCAACCACCAGCTTGTCAATCGGCAAACCCATCATGCGAGCCACGTGACCGGCGCAAACGTTGCCGAAGTTGCCTGACGGCACGGTGAAACTGACCTTCTCTGAATTAGTCTGCGTTGCCTGAAAGTAGCCAGCGAAATAATAAACAACTTGCGCAAGCAGACGCGCCCAGTTGATCGAATTGACCGTGCCAATCTTGTAAGTGCGTTTGAATTCGAGGTCGTTGGAGACGGCCTTGACCATGTCCTGACAATCGTCAAAAACACCTTCCACCGCAATGTTGTGGATGTTCTCGTCCATCAGACTGAACATCTGCGCCTGCTGGAACGGGCTCATGCGCCCGAGCGGACTGGTCATGAAGACGCGCACGCCTTTCTTGCCGCGCATCGCGTATTCGGCCGCGCTGCCGGTATCGCCGCTGGTGGCGCCCAGAATGTTGAGCTGCTCACCACGGCGCGCCAGCTCATACTCGAACAGGTTGCCCAGCAACTGCATCGCCATGTCTTTGAACGCCAGCGTCGGCCCGTTGGACAAGGCTTCCAGGTACAGCGTGGTGTGCGCTGCGCTGCTGGTCGCGTCTTCCAGCTTTGTCAGCGGCACAATCTGCTTCGTGCCAAAAACCGCCTGCGTGTAGGTCTTGTCGCAAATCGCCCGCAGGTCAGCGCCGGGGATGTCGTCGATATACAGCGACAGCACCTCAAACGCCAGCGCCGCATAGCCTTCGCGCTGATAAATCTCGCGCCACTTGCCCAACATCGCGTCATCGACCTGCGGATAGTGCTCCGGCAGGTACAGGCCGCCGTCCGGCGCCAGACCCTCGAGCAGGATTTCGCAAAACCGTTTGTGCTGACTTGCGTCGCCGCGAGCCGCGCGCGTGGACAAATACTTCATCAGGCCAGTTCTTCCTTGCGGATGCGGATGATCGGCGCCAGCACGGTGGGCAGCGCCTGCATCTGCGCCAGCGCGGCGTTCATCCGGGCCTCGACACAGTCATGCGTCAGGATGATCAGGTCAGTCTGCGTGCAGCCCTCGCCGCCAACCTCGTCGGCCTCGCGCTGCAGCATGGCATCGACACTGATGCCGGCGTCAGCCAGAATGCCGGTCACCCTGGCCAGCACGCCGGCCTCGTCGGCGACGCGCAGGCGCAGGTAATAGCTGGTGATCACGGCGCTCATTGGCAGCACCGGCAAGTCGCTCATCGCATTCGGCTGAAACGCCAGATGCGGCACTCGGTTGAGCGGGTCGGCCGTATGCAGTCGTGTGATATCGACCAGATCGGCAATCACCGAGCTGGCCGTTGGTTCGGAACCCGCGCCCTTGCCGTAGTACAGCGTGGTGCCCACCGCGTCACCCTGCACCATGACCGCGTTCATCGCGCCTTCGACGTTGGCGATCAGGCGCTTGGTCGGCACCAGGCTGGGGTGCACGCGCAGTTCGACGCCATTGGCAACCCGCTTGGTGATGCCCAGCAGCTTGATGCGGTAACCCAGTTGTTCAGCGTATTTGATGTCGGTGGCGCCGAGCTTGGTGATGCCTTCCACATAGGCCTTGTCGAACTGCACCGGAATGCCAAACGCGATGGCCGACATGATGGTCACCTTGTGCGCGGCGTCCACCCCCTCGATGTCAAATGTCGGATCGGCCTCGGCATAGCCGAGCCGCTGCGCCTGCTTGAGCACCACGTCAAAGTCCAGCCCCTTGTCGCGCATCTCGGACAGGATGAAGTTGGTGGTGCCGTTGATGATGCCGGCAATCCACTGGATGGAGTTTGCCGTCAACCCCTCACGCAAGGCCTTGATGATCGGGATGCCGCCAGCCACCGCCGCCTCAAACGCGACCATCACGCCCTGGGACGAGGCAGCAGCAAAAATCTCGGTCCCATGCACTGCCAGCAAGGCCTTGTTGGCGGTCACCACGTGCTTGCCGGCGGCGATCGCCTCCAGCACCAGTGTCCTGGCAATGCCGCAGCCGCCGATCAGCTCAATGACGATGTCAATGTCGGGGTTGGCAATCACCGCCCGCGCATCGCTCACCACCGTGACGCCGGCACCGGCCAGACCCTGGGCGCGCGCAACGTCGAGGTCGGCCACCATCGTGATGTCGATGCCGCGCCCGGCGCGACGCTTAATTTCGGTCTGATTGCGTCGCAACACGTTGAACGTGCCAGAGCCCACCACTCCCATGCCCAGCAGGCCCACTTGAATCGGTTTCATAAAGGTTTCCAATGAATCAGTTGCCATGACGTTTGCGGTAGTTTTCCAGGAACCTCGCGACCCGGCCAATGGCCTCGCGCAAGTCGTCCTCGTGCGGTAAAAACACAATGCGGAAATGATCCGGTTGCGGCCAGTTGAAACCGGTGCCCTGCACCAGCATCACGCGGGTTTCCTGCAACAGTTCCAGAAAGAACTGCTGGTCGTCGGCGATCGGGTAGATGGCAGGATCGAGTCGCGGGAACATGTACAGCGCCGCCGACGGCTTGACGCAGCTGACACCTGGAATCGCGGTGATCAACTCAAAGGCCAGGTCGCGCTGACGGCGCAGCCGACCGCCTGCGCCGACCAGATCATTGATACTCTGATAGCCACCGAGCGCGGTCTGGATCGCCCACTGCCCCGGCACATTGGCACACAGGCGCATGTTGGACAGCATGTTGAGCCCTTCGATGTAGTCCCGGGCCGACTTCTTGTCGCCCGAGACGATCATCCAGCCGGCGCGGTAACCACAGGAGCGGTAACTCTTTGACAACGAGTTGAAGGTCAGCGTCAACACATCGTCGGACAGGCTGCCAATGGCCGTGTGTTTGGCGCCGTCGTACAGCACTTTGTCATAGACCTCATCGGCAAAAATCACCAGGCCGTGCTCGCGCGCAAGCACGACGATCGCTTTGAGCAGTTCATCGGAATACAGCGCACCGGTCGGGTTGTTCGGGTTGATGACGACGATGCCTTTGGTACGCGGCGTTATCTTGGCGCGGATGTCGTCCAGGTCCGGCATCCAGCCGCTGGCTTCGTCGCAGCGGTAGTGCACCGGTGTTCCGCCCGACAGGCTGGCGGCCGCCGTCCACAGCGGATAGTCGGGCGACGGAAGCAGCAACTCGTCGCCGTTGTCGAGCAGCACATTGACCGCCATCACAATCAGCTCGCTGGCGCCATTGCCGAGGTAGATATCGTCCAGCGTCACGCCCTTGATGCCCTGCTGCTGGCTGTAGTGCATGACCGCCTTGCGCGCGGCAAAAATGCCCTTGCTGTCGGAGTAGCCGGCCGAGTTGGGCAGGTTGCGAATCATGTCCTGCTGGATCTCTTCCGGCGCATCAAAACCAAACACCGCCAGATTGCCGATGTTGAGCTTGATGATCTTGTGACCTTCCTCTTCCATCTGTTGCGCGGCGTCCATGATGGGGCCGCGAATGTCGTAGCAGACGTTGGCCAGTTTGACTGATTTTCGAATGGTCTTCAAAGTCCCTCCGGACGTGGGTGGCGCAGGGCGAAACGTATAATTTGACCACATTTCCAAGCGATGCCGTCAGCATTTGATGCACCGCAGCATTCACTGGCGGGCTTTTACACCATGAAAATTCAACCTGACGTCATCAGCGCGCAATCCATCAGCGGTTACGGTCCCGGCTGGGTTGGCATTGGCGGCGAAAAGCTATTTTCCAGTGTAGTCATCAGCTCGCTGGGACAGCGCATCGAATGGGATTGCCGGCGTTTTGAAGACCTGACTGAAGCCCATTTCGCGCAGGTCGCCAATCTTGGCGCCGAGTTGGTGATTTTCGGCAGCGGCAAGCGACTGCGGTTTCCGCAACCGGCCTGGATC
>JANNUE010000097.1:0-2343 GCA_031394895.1 Betaproteobacteria bacterium | reverse complement strand
ATGTGCGAAAGAACTGTGAAGGCAATGTGCTGCTGGTCTCCAGCGGCGGCCCGATCGCCACCGCCATCGGCCACATCCTGGGCACGCAACCCGAGACCACGATCGAGCTCAACATGCGCATCCGCAACAGCGCCATCACTGAGTTCGCCTTCAACGCCAAGCGCCACTCGCTGCTGACCTACAACACGCTGCCGCACCTGGAGCACGCAGACCACGCAAGCTGGATCACGCACACCTGAGTGCGCGTCGAAGTTTCAGCGCAACAGAATCAAGGCAGTGCCCGCCACCGTCAGGATGGCGCCGAGCCAAGCGCCGACGGCAGGGGCGCGCTTGAGGTGCAACCACAGCAACGGCAGCACCAGCACCGGCGACACCGACGACAAGATGGCCACCATGCCGACGTCGCCATCCTTGAGCGCGAGCAGCACCAGCGTCATGCCGACACCCATCGCGATGAAACCATTCAGCGCGGTCTGTGCCAGCATGCGCAGCGTCGGTGCCTGCTTCGCGCGCGCCTTTGAAAAACCCAGCCACAGCAGGATGAAGTGAGCCAGGCAGGCGACCGAGACACGCACTGCGGAGGCGGCTATCGGATCGACATCAACGCTCATCACCGGCTTGGCAATCAATGAGCCCAGCGCCTGGCACAAGGCCGCCAGCAAACCGAGCAGCACGCCAGCCCCGACGTGACCATGATCCGACTCCCACGAATGACTCTCCTGCTTGTGTCGCCCCAGCAGGATGGCCGTCATGACGCCGGCCATTGTCAACGCGGCGCCTGCTGCCGCCTGCAAGCTCATGCGCTCGCCCAGCAGCCAAAACCCGAGCAGCGCGCTGAACATCGCGTGGGTTGCAAACAGCACGCCGGAGCGGCGTGGCCCGAGCCGGTTCATCGCAGCGAACAGCGCCGTGTCACCGATGAAGATACCAATCAGGCCACTGAAAGCCATTGCGCCCCACACGTCACCGGGAAGGCTGCGCCAGCCGCCGGTTGCAAGCGCGACCGCCCACAGCATCACAGCGACCATCAGCATGCGCCAGCGGGTAAAGGCAAAGGCTCCCAGATGACGCGACGGCCCTACCGACAAAATGCTGGCCAGCGCCCAGCAGGCGGCCGCAGCCAGAGCCAGCAGGTCAAACGGGGCGAACATGCGGTGGCGAAGCGGCCTAAGGTTTTGCGACCAGGGTACTGAGCGGCAACTGGTCCATCTCGGCCAGCACGCGGGCCAGGCTGCGCCCCGCCGCTTCGACCAGCGCGCGCCCTTTCTCCACCGTGGCATTGGCCGCATTGCCGACCGCGCCGGCCGCGTTGTAGTCCTGCATTTGCCAGCCCAGCTTGGCGCTCCTGCCGTTGCCCAGTACAGCAAAACGCTGCGCGCGGTCTTGCGCGCTGGAGCGGAAGTCTCTGGCTTGCGCCATGTTGACCTGCGCCGGCGCCAGCGCGAGCATCATCGAGGTTTCGATGTCGCCGCCATGGATGCCGAAACGGTGCTCGTCGGCGCTAAACATTGTGTTCAGGTCCTGGCCATCGGTGCCGGTCAGCGGCAGGTTGAACCAGCTCACGCTATAGACCAGCAGGTCCAGTCGGGCGCGCAAGTCGCGCGCCACCAGGTCCATCACACTGACCTGGCCGCCGTGTGAATTAAACAGCAGCAGCTTCCTGATGCCGGCCGCCGCCACCGACTCTGCAATGTCGGTCCAGAGCCGCAAAATCGTCTCGGTCTTGAGCGTCAGCGTGCCGGCAAATGCCGCGTGCTCCGGGCTCAAGCCAACCGCCTGCGTTGGCAGGAAAAGCACATTCAAGTCGGGCGCAAGATGCGGCAGTGCCGCTGCCACCACACCATCGACCAACAGCGTGTCCACGCTTAAAGGCAAATGCGGACCATGCTGCTCGGTGGCAGCCACCGGCAACACGGCAATGGTTCGCGCTGCATCGCCACTGCTGATCAGTTGGGCAAAGTCCTGCGTCGAAAGATCGGCCCAGAATCTGGATGGGGTTGTCATAGGTCTATCTTAAAGCCTGTGTGTGTTGCTGTTGTTGCGTTGCCAGTTCTTCTGCGCTTGCGAGTTGGTCTTGGCAAAAACTGTTCCAGCCCTTCAGTTGAACGGACCACAATACCACGCCATCGAACCCGATAAGCGTAAACCCTAATTTCACAAAGAAACGTTTCTTTTAGAATATTCAATAGACATATTTTTTCGTTTAGACAATTTAAGTAGCCTATTTGTTTCCTTTATGCGTGAATTTCTCGACGCCACCGATCGTCGGTTGACCAAATTATTGTCCAGCGATGGGCAGGACAGCGTCAACCAATTGGCGGACAAATTGCAGTTAAGTGCGCC
>JANNUE010000055.1:0-7106 GCA_031394895.1 Betaproteobacteria bacterium | reverse complement strand
GACGCGGCGCAGCACGCGACGCTGACGCAGGCGGCGGGCGAATCCTGCGCCGTCCATGTGCAAGCCATGCTGGCCTTTCACGAGCTGGGCATCCCCACGGTGGACTACGGCAACAACCTGCGCCAGGTGGCGAAAGACTTTGGTGTGCCCGACGCCTTTGCCTACCCCGGCTTTGTGCCGGCCTACATCCGCCCGCTGTTTTGCCGCGGCGTTGGACCGTTTCGCTGGGTCGCGCTGTCGGGCGACCCGGACGACATCCGCAAGACAGACGCCAGAATCAAGGCGCTGTTTCCGGCCAACACGCATCTGCACCGCTGGCTCGACAGGGCCGGCCAGCGCATTGCGTTTCAGGGCCTGCCGGCGCGCATTTGCTGGCTCGGCCTGGGCGAGCGCCATCTGGCCGGACTGGCCTTCAACGAGATGGTGAAAAGCGGCGAACTCCGGGGCCCGATCGTGATCGGGCGCGACCACCTCGACAGCGGCTCGGTCGCGTCGCCGAATCGCGAAACCGAAGCCATGCAGGACGGCAGCGACGCGGTCAGCGACTGGCCGCTGCTCAACGCGCTGCTCAACACCGCCAGCGGCGCCACCTGGGTCAGCCTGCACCACGGCGGCGGGGTCGGCATGGGCTACTCGCAACACGCCGGTGTGGTGATCGTTGCCGACGGCACACCCGAAGCCGCCGAAAAGCTAGGCCGCGTGCTGTTCAACGACCCGGCCACCGGCGTCATGCGCCACGCCGACGCCGGTTACGACAGCGCGCTGCAATGCGCCAGCGAGAACGCCCTGAAGCTGCCGATGCTGACCATGTAGGTCGGGTTAGTCGTAGGTCGGATTAGCCGCAGGCGTAATCCGACAACGGCAATCGCAACCAGCAGATGTCTGGTTACGCCCTTTGGGCTAACTCGACCTACCGACTACCAATTACCGACCGCAATTCTTCTCGAGAATCTTCATGAACATCCAACCCGGACAACTCAGCCTGGCGCAATTGCGCCAGTTGCACGCCACTGCCACAACGCTGGCGCTGGACCCGTCGGCGCTGGCCGGCATCCGCGCCAGCGCCGAGCTGGTGCAGCAAGCCGCGCACGGCGGCGCCGCCGTCTATGGCGTCAACACCGGCTTTGGCAAGCTGGCGAATCAGCGCATTGCGCAAAGCGACCTGGAGACGCTGCAATTCAACCTGCTGCGCTCGCACGCGGTCGGCGTGGGCGAACCCATGGCGCAGCCAGTGGTGCGCCTGATCCTGCTGCTCAAGGCCGCCAGCCTGGCGCGCGGCTACTCGGGCATTCGCCAACTGGTGATCGACCGCCTGTTCGACTTTTACAACCTCGGCATCACACCGGTCATTCCGTGCCAGGGATCGGTTGGCGCGTCCGGCGATCTGGCGCCGCTGGCGCACCTGTGCCTGCCGCTGATCGGCGAGGGCGAAGTGTTCTATCGCGGCGAGCGCATGGCGGCCGGCAAGGCCTTGCAGCATGCAGCGCTGCAGCCGCTGCGACTGCAGGCCAAGGAAGGGCTGGCGCTGATCAACGGCACCCAGGTTTCCACCGCGCTGGCGCTCGATGCGCTGCTTGCCACTGAGCGGCTGCTCGAGGCCGCCGTGATTGCCGGCGCGCTGACACTGGACGCGGCGCGCGGCAGCGACAGTCCATTCGATGCGCGCATCCACGCGGTGCGCGGCCAGCCGGGCCAGATCGACTGCGCGGCGGCGTACCGCGCGCTCACCGCCGGCAGCGAAATCCGCCGCTCGCACCTGCTCGGCGACGACCGCGTGCAAGATCCGTATTGCCTGCGTTGCCAGCCGCAGGTCATGGGTGCCTGTCTGGACCAGATGCGTTACGCCGCGCAGGTGCTGGTGCGCGAGGCCAACGCCGTCACCGACAACCCGCTGGTGTTTGCCGACAGTGGCACGCTGCTGTCGGGCGGCAACTTCCACGCCGAACCGGTGGCGCTGGTGGCCGACGCGCTGGCGGTCGTCATTGCCGAAATCGGAGCCATCAGCGAACGCCGCATCGCGATGCTGGTGGACACCGTGGTGTCGCGCCTGCCGGCGTTCCTGACGCCGGAGCCGGGCTTGAACTCGGGCTTCATGATCGTGCACGTCACGGCTGCGGCGCTGGCGTCCGAGAACAAATCGCTGGCGCACCCGGCCAGCGTTGACAGCCTGCCGACTTCGGCCAATCAGGAAGACCATGTTTCGATGGCCACCTTTGCCGCGCGGCGCCTGTCCGCCATGCTGCGCAACACCGAATACATCGTGGCCATCGAGTTGCTGGCGGCGGCCCAGGGCATCGAGTTCCTGCGTCCGCTCAAGAGCTCTGCGCTGCTTGAGGGCGTGCTGCAGTTGGTGCGCGCGGTGTCGCCGCCGATGATGATGGACCGCAGCCTGGCGAGCGACATGGAACAGCTCAGGGCCATGCTGCAGCAAGGCGCTATCGGGCTGCGCTGTTCGGCGCAAACCGGGGAACTCTCGGCCCTGCATCTGTCCTGAGGAGTGGCGCGTTCTGTGGCCCGGCAAAGGCTGAGACAATCATGCCAGACACCCACTTGCGCGACGCCCATGACCATTGAACAGACACCCGGCGACCCGACCACGATCACCGTGGCCACAGCCGACTCGCTGCGCGACAGCCTTCGCCGCAACAGCCGGCTCAAGGGCCGCCAGGTCGATGAAGAAGCGTTGCGGGAAGTGCGCGCGCTGATCGGTGCGGGGCCGCAGCGGCGCGAGTTGCTGATCGAACATCTGCACCAGCTCAACGACGCCTACCGCTGCCTGCACGAGCGCCACCTGGTGGCGCTGGCGTCCGAGATGCGGCTCGCGCTGGCCGAGGTGTACGAGGTGGCCAGCTTCTACCACCACTTTGAACTGGCGCAGGGTGATGAGCAACCGAGCGCGCTGACGGTGCGCGTCTGCAGTGGTCTGAGCTGTGAGATGGCCGGTGGCAAGGATATTCTGGCGCGACTTCCTGCGCTGCTGGGCCGCTCCGATGTGCGAGTCGTGACGGTGCCGTGTGTCGGACGTTGCGCGCAGGCGCCGGTGGCTGTGGTGCACCAGTACCCGGTGCTGGCAGCAACGGCTGAATCGGTGGCAGCAGCGGTTGCGGCGGGCCTGACCAGCCACCCGCCCGCACCGGCAACGGCCGACTTCATGCCATCCGACTATTGCGGTAAAAGCATTTCCCCGGCGCCCACACAAGAGGAAGTGGCACCTGGTT
This sequence comes from Betaproteobacteria bacterium, assembly GCA_031394895.1. Taxonomy (GTDB): domain Bacteria; phylum Pseudomonadota; class Gammaproteobacteria; order Burkholderiales; family Burkholderiaceae_C; genus Rhodoferax. The sequence continues at coordinate 3,888 of JANNUE010000055.1, read as the reverse complement.
ACGCCGGCTACGACGTGTACTGCGCCAATGGCGGCTACGCGCTGGCCACCATGCTTGCCAGCGGTCAGCGCGAGCCGCTGGCGGCATTGCAGGCGATGGAAGACTCGGGCCTGCGCGGCCTGGGCGGTGCCGGGTTTCCAGCCGGGCGCAAGTGGCGCATTGTGCGCGGGCAGCCGGCGCCGCGTTTGCTGGCAGTCAACATTGACGAAGGCGAGCCGGGCACCTTCAAGGACCGCAGCTACCTGGAACGCGACCCGCACCGCTTCCTTGAAGGCATGCTGATCGCCGCCCAGGTGGTGGGCGTCGAGGCCTGCTACATCTACCTGCGCGACGAGTACCACGGTTGCCGCGCGATCTTGCAGACCGAGCTCGCCCGGCTGCAGGCCGATCCGCCGTTCCCGCTGCCGCGCATCGAACTGCGCCGCGGCGCCGGCGCCTATATCTGTGGCGAAGAGTCGGCCATGATCGAGAGCATCGAAGGCAAACGCGGCCAGCCGCGCTTGCGCCCGCCGTATCTCGCACAAGTCGGCCTGTTCGGCCGGCCCACGCTGGAGCACAACTTCGAGACGCTCTATTGGGTGCGCGATATTCTTGAGAAGGGACCGTCCTGGTTCAGCGGCTTTGGCCGCAATGGCCGCACCGGACTGCGATCCTTCAGCGTCAGCGGACGCGTCAAGCAGCCGGGCGTGAAACTGGCGCCGGCCGGCATCAGCGTGCAGGAGTTGATCGACGAATTTTGTGGCGGCATGCTCGACGGCCACACGCTCTACGCCTACCTGCCCGGTGGCGCATCCGGCGGCATTCTCCCGGCCGCTCTGAACCAGTTGCCACTGGACTTTGACACTTTGCAGCCGTACGGTTGCTTCATTGGCTCGGCCGGCGTCATCGTGCTCAGCCAGCACGACCGTGCCCGCGACGCAGCGCTCAACATGATGCGATTCTTTGAACACGAGAGCTGCGGCCAATGCACACCGTGCCGCGTTGGCACGGCCAAAGTGGTCCGGTTGCTGCAAGCAGCGAACTGGGACAACGCCACGCTGGAAGACCTGAACCAGCTGATGGCCGACGCGTCGATCTGCGGCCTGGGTCAGGCGGCGCCGAACCCGGTGCGCTGCGTACAGAAGTATTTCGCACACGAAATTGGGGGCGCGCAATGAGCGCCGCGACCAAGACCGTGCAGCCTGCGACGCAAACCATTGCCTTTACGCTCGACGGCAAGCCCGTTGACGCGCTGGCCGGTGAAACTATTCTGCAGGCCGCGCAGCGCCACGGCATTGACATCCCCCATCTGTGCCACAAGGACGGATATCGCGCCGACGGCAATTGCCGTGCCTGCGTGGTCGAAGTCAAGGGCGAGCGCACACTGGCCGCGAGTTGCTGCCGCAGCGTCACGGCGGGGATGGAAGTGCAGGCCAACAGCGAGCGCGCCGTGCAGAGCCAGAAGATGGTGCTGGAACTGCTGCTGTCCGATATGCCCGACGCCGGCTACAAATGGGGTGAGCAGGATGAATCGCTGCAGCATGGCGAGCTCAGTGACTGGGCGCAGCGCCTGCAGGTCAAGGTGCGGCCCGAACTGAAGTCCTTGCGACGCGAGCAACCCGGCGCCGACCTGTCGCACCCGGCGATCGCGGTGAACCTGGACGCCTGCATCCAGTGCCTGCGCTGCGTGCGCGCCTGCCGCGAGGAGCAGGTCAACGACGTGATTGGCTACGCGCGGCGCGGCGCCCAAAGCGCGGTCGTGTTTGACTTGAATGACACCCTGGCGAGCAGCAGTTGCGTGGCCTGCGGCGAGTGCGTGCAGGCCTGCCCGACCGGCGCGTTGATGTCAAAGACCCAAATCGGTTCGCAAATCGTGGACAAGAAGATCGATTCGGTCTGCCCGTTTTGCGGCGTTGGGTGCCTCATCACCTATAACGTCCGGGACAACCAAATTGTCAGCGTCGATGGGCGCGACGGGCCGGCCAACCACAACCGGCTATGCGTCAAGGGGCGTTATGGCTTCGACTATGCGCACAGCCCGCAGCGCCTGACCCGGCCGCTGATTCGCAAGGCCGGCGTCGCCAAGGACCCGGCCGCGCTGGCGCAGCTCAACCGAACTTTTGCCGAAGGCGGGGACTACTATTCTGCGGTGTTTCGTGAAGCCACTTGAGACGAGGCGCTGGCACTGGCGGCTGGCAAGCTCAAACACCTGCGCGACACGCATGGCAACAAGTCGCTCGCCGGTTTTGGCTGGGCCAAGGGCAGCAACGAAGAAGCCTATTTGTTCCAGAAACTGGTGCGCACCGGCTTTGGCTCGAACAATGTGGACCATTGCACGCGGCTGTGCCATGCGTCCAGCGTCGCGGCGCTATTGGAAGGCGTCGGCTCCGCTGCGGTCAGCAACCAGGTCAACGACGTGGCGCACTCGGAACTGATCTTTGTGATTGGCTGCAACCCAACCTCGAATCATCCGGTGGCAGCCAGCTGGATCAAGAACGCCGCAAAGAAGGGCGCAAAAATCGTGCTGGCCGATCCGCGCGCAACCGACCTCGGCCGCCACGCCTGGCGCACGCTGCAGTTCAACGCAGACACCGATGTCGCCATGCTCAATGCGCTGATCCATACGGTGATCGAAGAAGGCCTGGCGGATCAGGAATTCATCAGCAAGCGCACCAGCAACTTCGAGGCGCTGCGTGACAACGTCCAGGCCTATAGCCCGGAGGCGATGGCGCCGATTTGCGGCATTGCCGCGCAAACCCTGCGCGAAGTGGCGCGTGCTTACGCCACGGCCACAAGCGCCATGATTTTGTGGGGCATGGGCGTCAGTCAGCACGTGCACGGCACCGACAACGCGCGCTGTCTTATTGCCTTGGCCAGCATCACCGGCCAGATCGGCAAGCCGGGATCCGGGCTGCACCCGCTGCGCGGCCAGAACAATGTGCAGGGCGCCAGCGATGCCGGCCTGATACCGATGATGTTCCCGAACTATCAGCGCGTGAGCAACAAGGCGGCACACGCCTGGTTCGAGAATTTCTGGGGCGTGCCGCTGGACGACCAGAACGGTTACACGGTGGTGGAGATCATGGACAAGGCGCTGGCGCCGGACAGCGATCCGCACAAGGTGCGCGGCATGTACATCATGGGCGAGAACCCGGCCATGAGCGACCCCGACCTGAATCACGCGCGCCACGCGCTGGCCAGCCTGGAGCACCTGGTGGTGCAGGACATCTTCATGACCGAGACCGCCTGGCTGGCCGACGTGGTGTTGCCAGCCAGCGCCTGGCCCGAAAAGACTGGCAGCGTGACCAACACGGACCGCATGCTGCAACTCGGCCGGCAGGCCGTCACGCCGCCGGGTGATGCCAGGCCTGATCTGTGGATCATCCAGCAGATGGCGCACGGTATGGGTTTGGATTGGAACTACGAAGGCGAACACCACGGCGTGGCCGCCGTTTACGAGGAAATGCGCCAGGCCATGCATACCGCCATCGCCGGCATCAGTTGGGAGCGGCTACAGCGCGAATCAAGCGTCACCTACCCGTGCCTGAGCGCGGACGACCCCGGCGCGCCCACCGTCTTCATGGACCGCTTTGCCACCGAGGACGCACGGGTGCATCTGGTACCGGCCGACATCATCCCGGCCAATGAGCGACCCGACGCCGACTATCCGTTTGTGCTGATCACCGGGCGCCAACTGGAGCACTGGCACACCGGCAGCATGACGCGCCGCAGCGCGGTGCTGGACGCCATTGAGCCGACCGCCAGCGCGTCCATGTGCGGCGCCGACCTACTGGCACTGGGCCTGGCGCCGGGCGATGTCATTACCGTGCAGTCGCGCCGTGGGCAGCTCGCCCTTCGGGTGCGCCGCGACGACGGAACGCCGCGTGGTGCGGTGTTCATCCCGTTTGC
>JANNUE010000417.1:0-18890 GCA_031394895.1 Betaproteobacteria bacterium | reverse complement strand
GTCCATGTGCGGCGCCGACCTACTGGCACTGGGCCTGGCGCCGGGCGATGTCATTACCGTGCAGTCGCGCCGTGGGCAGCTCGCCCTTCGGGTGCGCCGCGACGACGGAACGCCGCGTGGTGCGGTGTTCATCCCGTTTGCCTATTACGAGGCGGCGGCCAACTTGCTGACCAATGCAGCGCTGGACCCGTTCGGAAAAATTCCGGAGTTCAAATACTGCGCCGTGGCGGTTCGCCGCGGTGGCGAGCTCGCCAGTGGCGCCGGTTATGGCACAGGCAGGATACCCGAGGCATCCTGACCTGAACAATTCCAATCGATGGCCGTTTGATACCAAGTCGCCTTCGAAAGACAAGAATTGCGGTGACGGCTTTGGCATGCTCGCAGCAGTTCGGTACGGTGCTCGGTGCGGCCCGTAGGTCGGATTAGCGCAGCGTAATCCGACATGATCGCGCCGACTGTCGGCTTACGCCCTTCGGGCTAAGCCGACCTACAAGCTGCGCCGCCACCCAAGCCCCGTGGCAAGCGGCAACGATGACGCTGCCGCTTGCCCGATAATCAGCCGCTTGCCTGCGCCCGGCATTGCAGCGCCACCGGCGCTTGTGCCAGCTTCCAACCGATTCAATTCCAACCCATGAAAGCCAATCTCTACGCGCTGGCCGCCATTTGCCTGTGGGCATCGCTGGCGACGCTGGGCGTCTTGCTCAAGCATGTGCCGCCGTTCTTGCTGACAGGCATTGCCCTGATGATTGGCAGCGTGCTGGCCTGGCCGGCCGCACTGCGCGACCGCAGACAGTGGCAGATCGCACCCCGCACGCTGGGCCTGGGCGTGTTCTCGCTGTTTGGTTATCACTTTTTCCTGTTCCTTGCCTTGCGCCTGGCGCCAGCGGTTGAGGTCAATCTGGTGAACTACCTTTGGCCATTGTTGATCGTGTTGCTGGCACCGTTGTATCTGCCGGCTATGCATTTGCGTGGCGTGCATCTGCTGGCCGCAGCGATTGGTTTTGCCGGGGCGGCGATGGCGATACTGGGCACGCGCGAGGCGCCGGCGCTGGCCGGCGGCGAGCTGACGCCCTGGGCGGCCCGGCTGGGCTACCTGCTGGCGCTCGGCTCCGCGCTGATCTGGGCCAACTATTCGCTGCAGACCAAGCGCATGGCAATGAGCGGCACCGGCTTCCCGACCGCCGCGATTGGCCTGTTCGGACTGGCGTCGGGGCTGCTGTCGCTGCTCTGTCACTTCGTGCTGGAGCCGTCCGTCGCGCTCAGTGCACACGACTGGGCGCTGCTGGCCGGCTTGGGCCTGGGGCCGCTGGGCGCGGCGTTCTTTCTGTGGGACAAGGCGCTCAAGCTCGGAGACGTGCGCCACGTCGGCATTCTGAGCTACCTGACGCCGCTGGCATCCACCGTGGCGTTGCTGGCGTTCACCCAGCGCGCGCTGAGCTGGAACGTCGCGCTGGCGGCAACGCTGATCATTGGTGCGGCGCTGCTGGGGACGCGCCGTCATTGAGCGATGGTGATCGCTACGCAGGGGCTTTGCGGGCTGCGCCGCAGGACGAGCCCGGGCTGGATAAAATTCAGTTGTTGCGAATTTCGAAGATTCAAGGAGCCATCATGTCCAGCACAGCACCCGAGCTACCAGACCAGCCCGTTGACGCGGTAGAAACCGTGGTCTCTTTCATGCCGCTGGTGTTGCCGCTGGCCGGTGCGGTGCTGATGTTCTTGCTGGCTTTTATTGCCGTTTCAATGGCCTGAGCGGCCTGGCGGTCGAACCGGCTGACGTAGTGCAAAGCCACCCGTGGGTGGCTTTTTTCATGAGCGCTCGTTGCGCAGCATGGCGGCTGTCAGGTCGGACATCACCCTCGGGTCGGATCTGGCGATGCTCCACAAGCGCCGGTCAGCCCTGGATTGGGCGACACCTGCAGACCAGTCGTTGCCGGCCCTGATCACCGCCGCTGCGAGCCTGCGCGCTGCGCCGGCAAAGAGTGCGAGCCCGGCAAAGCCGACCAGCCAGACCGCGACCCAGGCTGCCAGAAGGTGGCCGTCGGCCCACGTGTCTATCAGTTGATCGGCCACCACCACCAGCGTTGACACCATGGCGGCCAGCAGCATGAACGCCAGGCTCCAACTGCTGTCAAAGCTGCGGCGCAGGTTGCGCACGTTGCTCAAGGCGGACTCGATGCGCGCAACACCCTGGTGCTGCGTTGTGAAACTGGGTTGTACAAAGCTGGTCATGATGAAACCTTTTCGTTTGGACCCGCCGGATAGGCAGGAACTTGTCGCCATCTTAGGGTTTATACTGATACGACTCAAGTTTATATCTGTGATTGAATCTATTCATATCAGTGATTAATAAAGACCGTGAACCCTGTCAACTTCCGTACCCTGGACCTCAACCTGTTGAGCGTCTTCGATGAAGTGATGAGCGAGCGCAGCCTGACCCGTGCCGCGCTCAAGCTGTCGCTCACGCAGCCGGCGGTCAGCAACGCGTTGCGCCGATTTCGCGAAGTCACCGGCGACGAGCTGATCCGGCGCAGCGGTCAGAGCATGGTGCCAACGCCGCGCGCGCTGGCCTTGTGGCCGGCCGTGCGCGAAGCGTTGCGGCAATTGCAGGAGGCGCTCACCCCCAGCAGCTTCATTGCGGCGCAGGCCAACACCACCTTTGTGCTGGCGCTGGCGGATGCCACGGCGGCGGAACTGATGCCGGGCTTGATCGAATGCATGAACCGCGATGCGCCCGGTATTTCGATCCGCGTGCTACCGCTGACGACGCGCGACCCGCGCCGGCTGCTTGACCAGGAACATGCCGATCTGGCCATCGGCTATTTTCCGGCGGCGTTCGCTGACCTGACGGCGCGCGCGCAGGCCGGCGAAGCGGTGGCATTCAGCCACCAGCGGCTGTTCAGCGGCGAGTACGTCTGCGTGATGCGACGCGGCCACCCGTTGGCCAAGGGGCCGCTGACGCTGGACCGGTATTGCGCGGCGCGCCATCTGCTGGTCAGCTTCTCCGGCCGGCCGTTTGGTTTCGTCGATGAAGCGCTGGCCTTGCACCAGCGCGAACGCCGCATCGTGCTGACCGTCAACCAGTTCTTTACCGCGGGCAAGGTGGTGGCCAGTTCCAACCTGCTGACCGTGCTGCCACGCCACTTTGTCAACGTGACCGGTTTCACCGAGCAACTGGTGCTGCGCGAACTGCCGTTTGCGGTGCCGGTGGTTTCGATCGACGCCCTGTGGCACCACCGGCTCAATGGTGTCAGCGCCCACCAGTGGCTGCGCAGCACGATTGTGAGCGTCGCCAAAGCGGCGTTACCGGCTGACTGGCGTCCCGAATGAAGATTCAACTGCTGTCCGACCTGCATCTGGAAGTTCATCCGCAGTGGCTGGCAACGCCGGCACCAGATGCCGACCTGCTGGTCCTGGCCGGCGACATTGGCTCGTACCAGGCCGGCTCGCTGCTGGTGGGCGACGACTTCGGCCTGGGCCGCTTCTCGCCCCATAACGGCTGGCCGACGCCGGTGTTGTTCGTGCCCGGCAACCATGAATACGACGGCGCTGACTTCGATGCGACCGATCTGCGCCTGCGCCAGACCTGCGAACGGCTCGGCATCGGCTGGCTCGAGCGCAGCGTCGTCACATTCCCGGGCGCCGGCGCTGGCGGCGCAGCAGTGCGCCTGATCGGCACCACCCTGTGGAGCGACTTTGACGCGCTGGCGCCCAGCCACAACGGCGTTGGCGCGGCGCCACCCACCGCACTGACGCAACAGCTCAAAAGCCGCGACAAGGCGTTTCGCGCCGCCAATTTCTATCTCAGAAAGACCGCCACCACGCGTCATGGCGAGCCAATGCTGGCGCCAGCCGTGCGCGAGCAGGCGCTGGTTTGCCAGCAATGGCTGACCGAGGCGTTGGCGGCGCCGTTCGATGGCACGACGGTGGTGGTGACGCACTTTGCCCCCAGCCTGTTGAGCGCTGACCCGCGCTACGGGCTGACGCCCGGCAGTGCCGGGTTTTGCAACGCGCTCGACCACCTGCTGGCCAGCGCCCAGTATTGGCTGCACGGCCACTTGCATGCGCCCAGCCGTTACGTCAAGCACGGCTGCCAGGTCATCGCCAACCCGCTGGGCTACGCCAGAAAAAGTGAGCAAGCCGCGTTTGAGGCGTCACTTTGCATTGATGTGCGGCGCCAACAAGCGCCTTGAGTACACTGGCGTTTTGCTGAAGGAGCCCTGAATGAAGATTCTGCTTGCCGTCGATGGCAGTCCCTATACCAAGAAAATGCTGGCCTACCTGGCCACCCACAATGAACTGTTCAGCCCGAACAACGACTACACGGTGTTCACGGTCCAGCCGCAGTTGCCAGCGCGGGCACGGGCGGTTGTCGGCAAGGAAGTGGTCAACCAATACCATGCCGATGAAGCGGAAAAAATATTGGCACCGGTGACCAAGTTTTTGCTGCGCCATGGCATTGACGCCAACAGCAACTGGAAGGTCGGCCACGCCGGCGAGAGTATTGCGAAACTCGCTGATAACGGCAAATTTGATCTGGTGATCATGGGCTCGCACGGCCACGGCACGCTGGTCAACCTGGTAATGGGCTCGGTCGCGACCCAGGTGCTGGCGCATTGCAAGGTGCCGGTGTTGCTGATGCGCTGAGCGCCGGGCACGGCGTCGCGGCAATCCCGTTGTCGCTGCCAGCCGATTGTTGGGGGAGCGCACGCCATGCGGTTTTTTGTGTCAATATCTTGCGGGCGCCACACGACGGACAGCATCCCGTCGTTTGACCGCAATCCAACCACCAACCTTTTGTGCACAGGAGACAAACATGCATCCGTTCAAGATCACCGCACTGGCAAGTGCTGCGGTTGTGACCATCGCATTAGGCGCGTGCTCGACACCGTACTCAGCGCCTGCCAGCCCAATGACTTTCTTTGTGACCAGTGCCAATGCCGGCAAGGGTGCCGACTTCGGTGGCCTGGCTGGCGCTGACACTCACTGCCAGACGCTGGCGGAAAGAGCCGGCGCCGGCGGGCGTATATGGCGCGCTTATCTAAGCACCACCGGCAGCGCAGCGGTCAACGCGCGCGACCGCATCGGGACCGGACCGTGGCAAAACGCCAAGGCCGAGGTCATTGCCAGCAGTGTCGATGACCTGCACTCAGGCAACCGGCTGAACAAGCAGACGGCGCTGACGGAAACCGGGCAGATCGTCAAGGGCCGCGGCGACGACGTCAATACGCACGATATTTTGACCGGCTCGACCCCCGACGGCCGGGCGCCCAGCGCGGCCACCGACAGCACCTGCGGCAATTGGACCAAGAGCGGCGAGGGCTCGGCCATTGTCGGTCACCATGACCGCACCGGGCTGGATGAATCGGCCCCAGCGAAGTCCTGGAACTCGTCACACGCTACGCGCGGCTGCGGCGTGGACGCGCTCAAGAGCTCCGGCGGCGCGGGCTTGCTGTACTGCTTTGCCGCCAGGTAGCGGCGCCGCTGGCTGCGGCGCAAACGCTTACGCCAGCGCGGTAGTGGCCGCCGTGGTCAAAGCGTCTGTCAGCGCGTCCAGCACGACCGAGTCGAGCTTCCAGCAATGCCAGAACAACTCAACCGGCAGCGTCTGACCGGGCGCAATATTGACCAGGCGGCCGTCGCGCAGATAGTCTCGCACCTGCAGCTCGGGCACCACACTGACGCCCCAGCCGGCCATTACAGCGCGCACCTGGCCTTCTGAGCTGGGCACGTATAACTGGCTTAGCGCGACGTGCTTGAGCCCGAACGCGGAGCCAATGAACTCCGCCTGCAAATCGTCCTTGCGGTTAAACGCAATGAACGGCATGCTGCGAAAGTTGTGGGGCGTTAACCCGTCAGGGCAACGCTCTGCGGCATAAGCCGCCTCGGCCACCGCCACGTAGCGCATCGCCCCCAGCGGCACCATTTTGCAACTGCGCAGGGCCTGATTGAGGGTGGTCACGCAGCCCAGCACCTGCCCCTCACGCAACCACTCAATGGTGAAATCCTGGTCGTCGGCGATGATTTCCAGCCCGAGGCCCTGATGCGCCAACCGGCTCAGCGCCGGCAAGGCCCAGGTCGCAATGCTGTCGGCGTTGATGGCGATGGAAATTCGTTCCGAATCCGCGCCAACGCCCATCGCCCCGGGCGCCAGGTCTTGCAGCTCGCGCTCCAGTTCCGTCCTGAGCAGGCGCATTTGCATCGCGTGCTTGAGCATCAGGCGCCCGGCCGAGGTCGCTCGCAATGGCCGGCTACGCACAATCAGTACCGTGCCGACCTGCACTTCCAGCGAACGCAGGCGTTGCGATACAGCCGACTGGGTGATGGAAAGACGCACTGCGGCGCGCTCGAACCCACCCTCCTCGACAATCGCCGCCAGGCACTCCAGAGCATTCGGGTCAAAGGTGCTCATGCAAGAAGGGCAGATGATGGTTCATGAGCTTGCACTCTACCGCGTATAGCTGACCATGGCTTGACGTCGCGTGCATCGCTATGACGAAACAAGGGGCTGGCCGTGCGCCTGCAGCAGGCAGTCCTGAAACGCGCGCGTGACGCGGGACGGTTGCGGCGAGCGCCGGATGATGCTGAAGAAACTGCAGCGATAGCTGAACAGGTCCGGCTTGACTGGGCGCATCTGGCCGCTGCTCACAAAGGCCTGTGCATAGTGGTCGGGCAAAAATCCCAGGTACTTGCCCGACTGGATCAACGTGGCAATCGATTCCTGGTCGTAGCCGGTCGCCTTGCGCGACAGGCGTCGCTGCTGACTGATTTCCATATTCGGCGAGTGGTAGCCCAGCCCGGCAAAATTATGGGCACTCAAGTCGTCCCAATCCATGTTGGCGGGCGCAGCGTTATACAGAACATGTTTGACGCCGCAGTACAGCAGCATGGTCTCATTGAACAGCTCTTCGTAGGCCAGGGTTTCCGAGCTGCGATGCCCTGGAATCACGCCGACCTGAAACTGGCCGTCGATGACGCCGCGCTCGATATTGTTCAGCGGCGCCACAAACAGATGCAGGTTGACCTCGGGCGCCAAGTCGGAAAAAAGCGCGATCGCTTCCGCCAGATGGGCTTGCGGGTTGCTGGCGGTCTTGTCAAACACCGCGATATTGAGTTGCCCCCCCATGCGGCGGTGAATCTCGTCCACGCTGGCACGAAAAGCGTCGGCGCCGGCCAGCAGGCGCAGGGTTTCGGCATAAATCTGTTGGCCCTCGACGGTCAACGCAAAACCGGCCCGGCCGCGCCGGCACAGCGTCAGACCGAGCCGGGTTTCCAGATCCTTGATGTGGCGGCTGACAGTGGAGGTGCCAATATTGAGTTCCAGTTCGGCGGCCGCCATACCGCCACACTCCACGACGCTTTTGAACACCCGCAACAGCCGGATGTCCATATCGCTGAGCTGGCCCAGAGCAGAGCGGCTTTTTACTTGCATAAACTGCTAACTTAATATTGATACATATACATTTCCAAGAGTAACAGAGTAGCTCAAAATCACCAACTCTTAGCCACCCTTGCGGAGACAGACATGGACATGAACGAGACCCAACACCTGGCAGCCACCAGAACAGACGCAGCGTGGCTGGACGCGCACTGGATGCCGTACACCGGCAACCGCGACTTCAAAGCCAATCCGCGCCTGATGGTCAGCGCCAAAGGCTGCTATTACACCGACAACCATGGCAAACAGATATTTGACGGCCTGTCCGGACTGTGGTGTTGCGGACTCGGCCATGGCCGCAGCGAACTGACCGAGGCGGCAACACGCCAACTGGCGACGCTGGACTACTCGCCGGCGTTTCAATACGGACATCCGCTGTCATTCGAACTGGCCAACAAGCTCAAGGAATTGACACCGTCGGGCCTCGACTACGTGTTCTTTACCGGCTCCGGCTCCGAGTCGGCCGACACCTCGCTCAAGATGGCGCGGGCCTACTGGCGCGCCAAGGGTCAGGCCAGCAAGACCCGTCTGGTCGGGCGCGAAAAAGGCTACCACGGTGTCAACTTTGGCGGCATTTCGGTCGGCGGCATCGGCGTCAACCGCAAAATGTTTGGTCAGGGTATTGAGGCCGACCATCTGCCGCACACGCAGTTGACGAGCAACGCTTTCTCCCGCGGCATGCCGGACAAGGGCGCGGAACTGGCAGACGATTTGCTGCGCCTGATCGCGCTGCATGACGCCAGCAATATTGCGGCCGTGATTGTGGAGCCGCTGTCGGGCTCGGCCGGCGTCGTGATTCCGCCCAAGGGTTACCTGCAGCGGCTGCGCGACATTTGCACCGCCAACAATATTCTGCTGATTTTTGATGAGGTAATTACCGGCTTTGGCCGCACCGGTGCCTACACCGGTGCCGAAGCGTTCGGCGTCACACCCGACATCATGAATGTCGCCAAACAGATCACCAACGGCTCTCAGCCGATGGGAGCGGTACTGGTGAAAAAAGATATTTACGACACGTTCATGGCGCAAGGCGGGCCGGACTACATGCTGGAGTTCGCGCACGGTTACACCTATTCGGCGCATCCGGTGCCATGTGCGGTGGCGTTGGCCACGCTGGACCTGCTGGTGAAAGAAAACATGGTCGAAAAGGTCAAGGCCCTGACACCGTATTTTGAGAATGCGGTGCACGGCCTCAAGGGCGTCAAGCACATCACCGACATCCGCAACTTCGGGCTGGCCGCCGGACTGACAATTGACGCGGCACCGGGCGAGCCGGCGCGCCGGCCTTATGAAATCGCGATGACCATGCTGAACAAGGGTTTTTACGTGCGCTACGGCGGCGATACCATCCAACTGGCGCCGCCGTTCATCACAACCCCAGCCCAGATTGACAGCCTGGTCAATGCGCTGGGCGAAACCATCAACCAAACGGCCTGAAACCTGGAATATCGGAACACACCCATTCCCGTCATTGCGAGCGAAGCGCGGCAATCCAGCCCTTACCCGTGTGCCCATAGGGACCGCGCCGATCTGACGGCCTCGCGATGACGGATTGAATTCCGGGATTCTGCATTTGTAAACCTATAGATTTGAAAACACCATGTCCACACTTCCCTTTATTTCCCATCTGATCGACGGCCAACTGGTGGCCGGCGGCAATCGCTCACAAGACGTCTTCAACCCGGCCACCGGTCAGGCGGAAAAGCGTCTGGCGCTGGCTGACACGGCGACGGTCGAGAAAGCCATCGCGTCGGCCCAGGCCGCCTACCCGGCCTGGCGTGCCACGCCGCCGCTCAAGCGCGCCCGCGTCATGAGCAAGCTAAAAACTTTGCTGGAAGAGAACGCCGACCAGATCTGCGCCCTGGTCACGGCCGAACACGGCAAGGTGTTGAGCGACGCCATGGGTGAACTGCAGCGCGGGATCGAGAACGTCGAGTACGCCAGCTACGCCCCGCAATTGCTCAAGGGCGAGCACAGCAAGAACGTCGGCCCTGCCATGGACTCGTGGAGCGAGTTCCAGGCGCTGGGCGTCACGGCCGGCATCACGCCGTTCAACTTCCCCGTCATGGTGCCGCTGTGGATGTGGCCCATGGCCATTGCCTGCGGCAACACCTTTATTCTCAAGCCATCCGAGCGCGACCCCAGCAGCGCCATTTTGGTCGCGCAACTGGCATTGCAGGCCGGCTTGCCGCCGGGCGTGCTCAATGTGGTGAACGGCGACAAGGAAGCGGTCGACGCGCTGCTGAACGACAAACGGGTGCAGGCCATCAGCTTTGTCGGCTCGACACCGATCGCCGAATACATCTACGCCACTGGCTGCGCCAATGGCAAACGGGTGCAAGCCCTCGGTGGCGCCAAGAACCACGCCGTGCTGATGCCCGACGCCGACGTGCCGAATGCAGTCAGCGCCTTGATGGGCGCCGCTTTTGGCTCCTGCGGCGAGCGCTGCATGGCGATTCCACTGGTAGTCGCGGTCGGCGATGCCGCTGCCGACGCCGTCGTCGCCGGCCTGAAAGTTGAAATCGCAAAAATGAAAGTCGGCCCCGGCACCGATGCGACTTGCGACATGGGGCCGCTGGTCAGCAAAGCGCATTTCGAAAAGGTCAAGGGCTACGTCGATCAGGGCGTGCTCGAAGGTGCCACGCTGGTGGTCGATGGCCGCAACGTCAAGGTCAGCGGGCACGAGAGTGGCTACTTCCTGGGTGCCTGCCTGTTTGACAACGTCAAGCCCGGCATGAAGATTTACCAGGAGGAGATATTTGGCCCGGTGCTGGGCGTGGTGCGCGTCAAGTCCCTGCAGGAGGCGATGGACCTGATCGACGCCCACGAATACGGCAACGGCACCTGCATCTTCACCCGCGACGGTGAAGCCGCGCGCTACTTCAGCGACAACATCCTGGTCGGCATGGTCGGCGTCAACGTACCGCTGCCGGTGCCTGTTGCCTACCATTCGTTTGGTGGCTGGAAGCGCTCCCTGTTCGGTGACCTGCACGGCTACGGGCCGGATGCCGTGCGCTTTTACACCAAGCGCAAAACCATCACCCAGCGCTGGCCTTCGGCTGGCGTGCGCGAAGGCGCCACCTACAGCTTCCCGAGCCACCAGTAACCAGTAACGCGCGTGTGACCGCGTTGCGCCCGCGGCGCCCTTGACGGGCCGCCGGTCACGCCAGCGGGCGCACGCCAAGTCGGCCCGGCAGGGTACATTGGGCCCGTCTGGTGTGTGCGGTAGCGCGCAGACGTTGGTCCCGACCAGTGCCACAGTAGAGCCTGAACTACTTGACACGCTTGAAATCAAGTACACCAGGCAGGGCGGGGGCTTGCACCCGCCGCAACTTTCTACAGGAGCTATCAATGAAGGCACTCACCAAAACAGCATTGGCGGTGACGGCAGTGGCACTCGCCACCCAAGCCGTCGCACAAGTTACTTTTTATGAAGAACAAGCCTTTCGAGGCCGGTCGTTCACTACGCAAAGTCAGGTACCCAACTTTGAGCGCGCAGGCTTCAATGACCGCGCTTCCTCGGTGCTGGTGACCAGCGACCGCTGGGAAGTCTGCGACGATGCCTGGTTTGGCGGTCGCTGCGTCGTGCTGCGTCCGGGCCAGTATCCGTCGCTCGCAGCAATGGGCTTGAATGACCGTATTTCATCGGTGCGCGAAGTGAGCGGCAACGCGCGCATTGATGACAACCGTTATGCGCCGGCTCCGGTGCTGGCGCCGGCGCCAGTCGCCGCTCAGATTACTTTTTATGAAAATGAGGGTTTTGGCGGGCGTTCTTTCACGACCAGTCAGCTGATCGACAACTTTCAGAACTACGGATTCAATGACCGCGCCTCGTCGGTTGTGGTGATCGGCGGTGACCGCTGGGAAGTCTGCGACGACGCCCGTTTCAATGGCCGCTGCGTCGTGCTGCGTCCGGGCCAGTATCCGTCGCTCGCAGCAATGGGCTTGAACGACCGTATTTCATCGGTTCGCGACGTCAGCCGCAACGCCCGCATAGACGAGCGTCGCTATGCGCCGGCTCTGGTGGCCGCACAGATTACCTTCTATGAATACGAGGGTTATCGCGGGCGATCTTTCACCACCAACCAGTTGCTTAACAACTTCCAGGGCTACGGCTTCAATGACGGCGCCTCGTCAGCTGTGGTAGTCGGTGACCGCTGGGAAGTATGCGACAACGCTCGTTCCGGCGGCCGCTGTGTCGTGCTGCGTCCGGGCCAGTATCCGTCGCTCGCAGCAATGGGGCTCAATGACCGCATTTCATCGGTGCGCGACGTCAGCCGCAATGCCGAAGTCGATGAGGGACGCTATCCGCCTGTTCCGGCGCCCGACTACCGTCGCCGCAACAACGAAGTCCTGTACGAGGCCAATGTCACCTCAGTGCGCGCAGTGCTCGGAACGCCCGAGCGGCGCTGCTGGGTCGAGCGCGAGCAGGCGGCACAAAATCAGGCGAACAGCAACGTTCCCGGCGCTGTCGTTGGCGCCCTGATTGGTGGCATTCTCGGGCACCAGGTCGGCGGCGGCTCCGGCAAGGACCTCGCCACCGCCGGCGGCGCGGTGGCGGGAGCGGTGATCGGCTCGAACATGGGCGGTGGCGCGCAGCAGTTGTCGACCCAGGATGTCCAGCGTTGCCAGGACGTGCCCAGCAATGCCCAGCCGCAATACTGGGACGTGACCTACGTCTTCCGGGGCCAGGAGAGTCGCGTGCAGATGACCAGCCCGCCCGGGCGCACAGTGATCGTCAACGAACGGGGTGAACCGCGCAGATAGGACCTCTCGCTACGCAAAGCACGGCGGACCTTCGGGGCCGTTTTGCTTTATTAGCCAACAGAATGCAGTGATTGAGATATTAATTATTGTATTCAAAACAGGCGCGTTGCAACACACTGCGGGTTGTCATATCAACAAACCCGGAGAACTGCATGCTTATCGGACTACCCAAGGAAATCAAGAACAACGAATATCGCGTTGGCCTCACCCCCGCCAGCGTTCGCGAGCTGACTTCGCATGGGCATCAGGTACTGGTGCAAACCGGTGCCGGCGTCGGCATTGGCATGTCGGACGAGCAATACACGGTAGCTGGCGCCACGCTGGTAGCGGACGCCAAAGAGGTGTTCGCCAAGGCCGACATGATCGTCAAGGTCAAAGAGCCACAGCCGCAGGAATGCGCCATGCTGCGCCCGGGTCAGATTTTGTACACCTACCTGCATCTGGCGCCCGATCCAGAGCAGACCGCAGCACTGATCAAGTCGGGCGCCGTGTGCATTGCTTATGAGACCATCACCGGGGCGGGCGGCGGTCTGCCACTGCTGGCGCCGATGAGCGAAGTAGCCGGGCGCATGGCGGTACAGGCGGGCGCCGCGCATCTGGAAAAATCCAAAGGCGGCATGGGCATCTTGCTGGGCGGCGTACCGGGCGTGCCAGCGGCTCATGTGGTCATCATTGGTGCTGGTGTCGTCGGCACCCACGCGCTACAAATGGCCGTCGGCATGGGCGCCCGTGTGAGCGTGCTGGACAAGAGTGTGGACCGCCTGCGTCAACTCGATCTGATCTTTGGCAACCGTATTAACACGATCTATTCCAACGCACAAAGTGTGGAAGACGCCGTGCTCGACGCCGACCTGGTGGTCGGTGGCGTGCTGATCCCCGGCGCGGCAGCTCCCAAGCTGGTGTCACGCAGCATGATCTCACGCATGAAGAAGGGCGCTGTGGTGGTCGATGTGGCAATCGACCAGGGCGGTTGTTTCGAGACCTCGCACGCAACCACGCATGCCGAGCCCACCTACGTGGTGGATGACGTGGTGCACTACTGCGTTGCCAACATGCCTGGCGCGGTCGCTCGCACTTCCACGTTTGCGCTGAATAACGCAACCATTGGACACGCGGTGGCATTGGCCGACAAGGGCTGGAAGCAGGCGCTCAGAGACGACCCGCATCTGAAGAACGGACTTAACGTGGCGAGCGGCCATGTGACGTACGAAGCCGTGGCCAAGGATCTGGGCTACGCTTACGTGAGCGCCGACAGCCTGCTGGCTTGATCTGAAGCGCCAACCGCCACGACTGTGGCGGTTGGCAGCCTGACTTAGCCCGGCAAGTTTTGCGCCGTTGTGGGCGCCCTACAATTTGCCGATGAACAGCTCGACCCTGACTATTGACGTCGTCTCCGACGTCGTCTGTCCGTGGTGCTACATCGGCAAGCGCAAGCTGGAGGCAGCGCTGGCTTTGCGCGAGGCTACCGAACTGCCTACAGCGGTCATCCGCTGGCACCCGTTTCAACTTAACCCGGACATGCCGGCCGAAGGCCGGTCGCGCAAGCAGTACCTGCAAGACAAGTTTGGTGGCGCAGAGCGCGCGGCAGAAATTTATCAGCGCGTGCACGAGGCGGGGCAAGCGGTCGGACTGGCGCTTAACATTGACGGCATCACACTGCAACCCAACACGCTCGCGGCACATGCGCTGATTGCTTTTGCGCAGTTGGATGACGCGCACGGCGGCAACATCACGGAGCGCCTGTTCAGGGCTTATTTTGTCGAAAACCGCTTCATCGGCAGTACCGGTGTGTTGGCCGAAATTGCCGAAGAGGCGGGGCTGAGCGGCGCCGCCGCGCTCGCGTTTGTGACGGATCGGCAGCGTCTGGCCGAGGTGGCGCAAGCTGATGCCCAATGGCGAGGCGCCGGCATCAGTGGCGTGCCATTTTTCATCTTCAACGAGCAGCTGGCAGTTGCCGGTGCGCAAGACCCTCCCATCTTGCTGCAAGCCATGCAACGCGCGAGCCAATCCAAACTCGGTTAGATTGCGGGCATGTCTTTGCACGATTTGAGCCTCAAGGCACGTATTCCGAATTTTTCCCCGCTCCAGTTTCGAGGGGCACTTGGCATGTTTGCTACCGGCGTCACGATCGTCACCGCCCGCAGTGCTGACGGCAAACTTGTTGGGGTCACCGCCAACTCATTCAACTCGGTCTCGCTCAGCCCGCCACTGGTACTGTGGAGTCTGGCCAAGGCGGCGGCGTCGCTGCCGTCTTTCAGCACCGGTTCGCACTATGCAATCAATGTTCTGAGCGCAGACCAGCGTGCGCTAGCCAAGCGGTTTGCCGCAAAAAACGTGAACCGCTTTGCGGATGTCGCCTTTGTCGATGGCCTGGCGGGGGCGCCGCTGCTCGTAGGGGCGGCAGCCACCTTTGAGTGCTTTAACCGAACCCGTCATGAAGAGGGAGACCATGTAGTTTTCATTGGCGAAGTGGAGCGTTGCTCACACCGGGTGGGCGCTTCTCCGCTGCTGTTTCATGGCGGCAAGTTTTACACCGAGCATCCACTGTAGCGCCCGGCTCGGCCTGCCACAGAGCACAATGGCCGCATGATCCTACGCAAGAACCATCTTGACGGTCTGGCCGTCAGCCTGCTGCTGGGCTGCTGCGTGTTCTGGGGCTTTCAGCAGGTGCTGGTCAAGGCCACGATCGCCGAGGTTCCGCCGGTTTTTCAAGCCACCATCCGTTTTGTGGGTGCAACCTGTCTGTTGTGGCTGTGGTGCCTGTGGCGCAACGTCAGGTTATTCCAGCGTGACGGCTCGCTGCGCGCGGGGCTGCTGGCCGGCAGCCTGTTTGCCCTTGAATTTGCCTGCCTGTATGCGGGCCTGCAATATTCAGCCGCCTCGCGCCTGACCATCTTTCTTTACACGGCGCCGTTCTGGGTCGCCGTGCTGCTGCCGTGTTTTGTCGCATCGGAAAAACTGCGCCGACTTCAATGGGGGGGCCTGCTGCTCGCTTTTGCTGGGGTGGCGCTGGCGCTGCGCGCTGGCCTCGGCGCTGCCAGCCACCCCGATCAATGGCGCGGTGACTTGCTGGCGCTTGCGGCCGGCATGCTGTGGGGCTTGACCACGGTGGTGATACGCAGCTCGCGGCTGAGCCAGGTGACACCGGAGAAGCTGCTGTTTTACCAAATCGCCGTCAGCAGCGTGGTCTTGCCTGTGCTGTCGCGCTGGCTGGGCGAACAGTGGGGATGGACTTTCAGCTCCTTTGCCGGCATTTCTTTGCTGGTGCAAACGGTGGTGGGCGCTTTTGCCAGCTTTCTGACCTGGATGTGGCTGCTGGGACGCTATCCGGCGACCAGGATTTCGGTCTTCGTGTTTCTCACGCCGGTGTTCGCCTTGCTGTTTGGCGCATTGTGGTTGAAAGAACCGGTGACCGCCGAACTGGTCACAATTCTGTCGATGGTGACGCTGGGCATCGTGCTGGTGAATCGCAAGGCGCCGGTTTAGGATTTCTCTGCCACCCCGGTTGCCTCGGCAACCGGGGTTACGTACTATCACGGATTCGAAGCCTCCAGGGCAAAGCCTACAATTCGCATCCCCGCAGACCATGGCTAGATTGGCATTGGGCCGATACAGGCTGACGTTGGAGAAACACATGCCCCAAGATACCCACAGCGCTGAAGACAAGCGCGCCGTGCTGCGCCGCGCTGCACTCGAATACCACCAATTCCCGGCACCCGGAAAGATCAGCATCGCGGCAATCAAGCAACTGGTCAACCAGCATGACCTGGGGCTGGCCTATTCACCGGGCGTCGCTGCACCGTGTGAAGAAATCGTGAAAGACCCGAACAACGCCTTCAAGTACACCAGTCGCGGCAACCTGGTGGCAGTCATCACCAACGGCACAGCGGTGTTGGGCTTGGGCGATATCGGTCCCCTGGCCGCCAAGCCGGTGATGGAAGGCAAGGCAGTTCTGTTCAAGAAATTCGCCGGCATTGATGTGTTCGATATCGAGATTGACGAAAAGCACGATCTCGACAAGCTGGTTGACATCATCGCCTCGCTGGAGCCGACCTTTGGCGGCATCAATCTGGAAGACATCAAGGCGCCGGATTGCTTCTATGTCGAGCGGCGACTGCGCGAACGCATGAATATTCCGGTTTTCCACGACGACCAGCACGGCACCGCGATCTGCGTTGGTGCGGCCATCTTGAATGGCTTGAAGGTGGTAGGCAAAGACCCGAAGCAGATCAAACTGGTGACCTCGGGCGCCGGCGCCGCTGCGCTGGCCTGCCTCGGGCTGCTGGTCAAGCTGGGCATCCCGCGGGAAAATATTTTTGTCACCGATCTGGCCGGCGTGGTCTATGAAGGGCGCACCGAATTGATGGACGAGGACAAGATTGTTTTCGCCCAGAAGACATCGGCCCGCAGTTTGAGCGACGTCATTGAAAACGCCGACGTTTTTCTCGGTTTGTCAGCCGGCGGAGTGCTCAAGCCGGAGATGGTGAAGAAGATGGCCGCGCGCCCCCTCATTTTTGCGTTGGCCAATCCGACCCCGGAAATCATGCCGGAAGAAGTCAAGGCGGTGCGCGACGACGCCATCATCGCCACTGGCCGCTCGGATTACCCGAACCAGGTCAACAATGTCCTGTGCTTTCCGTACATCTTTCGCGGTGCGCTCGATGCAGGTGCATCGACCATCACGATCGAAATGGAGATCGCAGCGGTGCATGCCATCGCCGAACTGGCACAGGCGGAGCAAAGTGAGGTTGTGGCAGCGGCGTACGCCGGAGAGCAGTTGGCGTTCGGCCCGGAATACCTGATCCCGAAACCCTTTGATCCGCGCCTGATGATGAAGATTGCGCCGGCGGTGGCGCAGGCGGCAGCCGACAGCGGCGTCGCCCTGCGACCGGTCAAGGACATGAATGCCTACCGGGAAAAACTGCTGAGCTTTGTGTACGCGTCGGGCACCGTGATGAAACCGATTTTCACGGCCGCCAAGATCGCCCTCAAGAAACGTGTGGCCTATGCCGAGGGCGAGGAAGAGCGGGTGCTGCGCGCGGCCCAGATTGTGGTGGACGAAGGGCTGGCCATGCCCACCCTGATCGGCCGGCCCCAGGTCATTGCCGAGCGCATCGAGGAATTCGGCCTGCGCCTGCGCCAGGGCGATGATTACCAGGTGGTCAACGTCGAGCAGGACCACCGCTACCGCGACTTCTGGCAAACCTACCACCGCATGACCGAGCGCAAGGGCATGACCGCGCAGGTGGCCAAGATTGAAATGCGCCGTCGGCTGACCCTGATTGGCGCCATGCTGCTGCACAAAGGCGATGTCGATGGCATGATTTGCGGCACCTGGGGCAGCACCTCCATGCACTTGCAATATCTGGACCAGGTGATTGGCATGCGCGCCGGCGTCAACACCTACGCCTGCATGAATTGCGTGCTGCTGCCCGAGCGGCAACTGTTTCTGGTCGACACCCACGTCAATTACGACCCCAGCGCCGAGCAGATCGCTGAAATCACCACCATGGCGGCCGAGGAAATGATGCGTTTTGGCATTCGCCCCAAGGCCGCCCTGCTGTCCCATTCGAACTTCGGCAGCAGCGGCCAGCCCAGCGCAGTGAAGATGCGCCAGGCGCTGGACCTGCTGCGAGTGCGCGCTCCGTGGCTGGAGGCTGACGGCGAAATGCACGGCGATGTTGCACTCGATGGCGTTGCGCGTGCCGCCTTAATGCCCAACAGCACGCTGTCGGGTGATGCCAACCTGCTGGTTTTGCCCAATATTGACGCTGCCAATATCTCCTACAACCTGCTCAAGACAGCGGCCGGCGGCAATATTGCCATCGGCCCGGTGCTGCTGGGCGCCGCCAAACCGGTTCATATCCTGACCGCCAGCGCCACAGTACGCCGCATAGTCAACATGACAGCCCTCACTGTGGCAGACGCGAACGCCACCCGTTAAGGCATATACAGACAGTTAGTCCAAGCTTACATAGCTTACTCACCACGTCTGGCTGCCTATATTTTCAGCACCAGCTTGCTTTTTCAGCCCAAATACGCGACACTACACCACTTGTGTTTTACGGGTTTACCCGAAGTGTTGCGAGGTTTTTGATGGGGTGTCTGAAAGGACTCAAAACAGCCGTTGTTGGATTGTTAATGGGGGCGGTGGTGGTATCCACCGGGGTTCAAGCCTTTGAGGCTGCACCTGCAGGCGGTTTGCCCACCATTCCTGTTACAGAGTTGATCAGGCAAGGTGCCATAACTTACAGATTGATCCATCAGGGGGGTCCGTTTGCACATGAAAAGGATGGGGTGGTATTTGTCAACCGGGAGCGCCTGCTACCGCTCAAGACCCGGGGCTACTACCACGAATATACGGTTGCGACGCCAGGTGCGCGCGACCGGGGAGCCCGGCGCATAGTGTGCGGAGGGCAGCTTAGAACGCCAGACACTTGTTATTACACGGACGATCACTATGCGAGCTTCCGCAAGATTGTGCCTTGAGTTTTTGTTATTTTGAAAGAGTGAAGCAGGAAACAATATGTCACTTCATCAAGAAACGGCAGCGCCACAGCGTGCTGCAACCGACGTGCCACTGCGTGGCGTGCGTGCCAACATCGTCCAGTCAATCCGCGCCTTTCGGGTGCAGGAGTTGCAGGATGCGGCGCGCTCGCTGGGCCAGCACTTCCTGTATGCCAATCTG
>JANNUE010000412.1:0-3265 GCA_031394895.1 Betaproteobacteria bacterium | reverse complement strand
CCCATCTCGGCGCTCGACATCAGCCGGTCGATATCCACCAAAATCAGCATGCGCTCATCCAGCGTGCCCAGGCCGATCAGGTAGTCCGAGTCCAGCACCGACGCCATCTGCGGCGCCGCCTTGACCTGCTCGGGCTTCAAGGTGATCACGTCCGACACGCTATCCACCACCATGCCCATGACCCGGCTGCCAATCGTCAGGATGATGACCACCGTGAACTGGTCGTAGGTCGGCGCCGCCAGATTGAACTTGATGCGCATGTCAACAATCGGCACGATGATGCCGCGCAGGTTGACCACGCCCTTGATGTGCTCGGGTGCGTTGGCGATATGCGTGACCGCGTCGTAGCCGCGCAGTTCCTGCACCTTCTGGATGTCGATACCGTACTCTTCCTGGCCCAGCGTGAAGGCCAGAACCTCCAGCGCCTTGCCTACGACTGCGTCAGTGTTGGTCGTTGTTGTTGCTTGCATAAACTCTCCTTAATGTTAAATAGCGTGTCTGCTGTCCAAAGTTCAAAACTCGTCCCAATTGCCGGCTGCACCGCTGGTTGTGCCAGCAAGTTGCCTGGTCGGCAATGCCTCGGCCAGTGCTTTGGGCGCCGGCGCCGCCAGCTTGCGTTTGGTCGCTGTTGGCGGGAGTAGCGCCGGGCGTTGCTGCGCGGCTGGCGCGCGCCTTGGCGCTGGCGTGAAACGGCCTGACGCAGCGTTGTCGAGCTTGAACACGCTGACCGAGTGCGACAGCTCGCTCGCCTGCTCCTGCAGCGAGGCCGAGGCCGAGGCCTCCTCTTCCACCAACGCCGCGTTTTGCTGCGTCACCTGGTCCATTTGCGTGATCGCCTGGTTGATTTGCTCCAGCCCCGACGTCTGCTCGCGGCTTGCCGCCGCAATCTCGGCCATGATGTCGGTCACGCGCTTGACGCTGCCCACAATCTCCTGCATCGTCTTGCCGGCCTGCGCTACTTGCTGGCTACCTTCTTCGACCTTGTCCACCGAGTCGCCAATCAGCGTCTTGATCTCTTTGGCCGCCGCCGCCGAGCGCTGCGCCAGGTTGCGCACTTCGGCCGCCACCACCGCAAAACCCCTGCCCTGCTCACCGGCACGCGCCGCTTCGACCGCCGCGTTGAGCGCCAGAATATTGGTCTGGAATGCGATGCCGTCGATCACGCCAATGATGTCCACAATCTTCTTCGACGAGCTGTTGATCGCGTCCATGGTGTGCACAACCTGTGCCACCACGTCACCGCCCTGGGCTGCGACGCCCGACGCAGACACTGCCAGTTGACTGGCTTGCTGGGCGTTGTCAGCATTGTGTTTGACGGTGGCGGTGAGTTGCTCCACCGAGGAGGCGGTCTGTTCCAGCGCACTGGCTTGTTCTTCGGTGCGCGACGACAGGTCCATGTTGCCGCTGGCGATCTGACTCGACGCGGTGGCAATGGTGTCGGTGCCACGGCGCACTTCGCCGACGATTTCCGCCAGGCTGAACTGCATCTCCTTGAGCGCATGCATCAACTGGCCGATTTCGTCCTGGCTACTGACAACGATGTGCGACGTCAGGTCGCCCGCGGCCACGCTGCGTGCCAGCTTCACGGCCGCGTCTAGCGGGACCGTGATGGCGCGCATCAGCCAATAGCCAACGATCGTTGCCAGCAGCACACCCAACAGAATCACACCCATGGAGATATTGCGAAAGCGGCTCGATGCGTCGCCGGTTTCCTTCTGTTTCTTGACCGTTGCCGCCGTGAAATGCTCTTGCAGAGCAACAGCAGCCTCAGCCGTCTGCTTGAACAGCGGGTTGATCTTCTTGAGCACTATTTCGTTCGACCGCGTGCTGTCCCCACCCAGTTGCGCCTGCACGGCGGGGAGGATGCCGTCCTTGAAATAGGCCTCGTGCCCCACCGAGAATTTGTCCAGCAGTTCCCTGGCGCGCTGATCCTCGTTGCTGCCGCCCTTGAGGCTACTCAAAAGCTCGGCAATCTTGTCGCCATTTCGTTTGATCTGGTCAGTATGAAAGCTCAGTTGATGATCATGCATGGCCAGATAGGGGCTATCCGGAGCATGTTGCAGACCGAGCAGAATCTGGCTGCGGCTTTCCGCCTGAAGCAGACGGACATTGCCGAGCGCAATGGCCGGTGCGAACTGCTCTCTCAGCAGCGACTGCATCGCGTTTTCGGTGTTCTGCTGGCCTTTGAGTCCGATGCCGCCAATCACCAACAGCAGCACCGCCATGAAGGAAAGAATAAGTATCAGACGCAGCTTGATTGTTAATTTTTTAAACATCGAAGACTCCCTGGTTTGTTGCATTGAAGCGATCACTTCTTAACGACCGGTCACACCACCATCTTTTCTGTCAGCACCATCGTTGTACGGGGCCACAATCTGTCCATGGCGACGGCCATCCGAGTGCGCCCGCCGAACGGGTTCGGGCACTGCTGCAGCCTGGGGGCGGCAGCGTTGGCTATGCTGTGGGTCGCTGGCATGAGTGTTTCCTGCACAGGTGTTAGAAGTTAGAACTCTTCCCAGTCGCCGGCGTCAGCCGTTGCGGCGCCAGCGGCGGCGCCACTTGATGCGCCAGCGAGTTGCCTGGGCGCGGGCGCCTCAGGGGCGGCCTTGCGCGCCGGCGCCGCCAGCGTGCGTTTGGCCGGCTCTGCCGGCAGTTGCACCGGGCGTGGCGCGGTTCTTGGCACACGCTGCGCAGCCGTTGCGGTGGTGAGCTTGTGCGCGCTGTCGAGCTTGAACACGCTGACCGCGCTGGACAACTCCCTGGCCTGCTCTTGCAGCGACGCCGAGGCCGCCGCCGCTTGCTCCACCAGCGCCGCGTTTTGCTGTGTCACCTGGTCCATCTGCGTGATGGCGTGGTTGATCTGTTCCAGCCCCGAGGTCTGCTCACGGCTTGCCGCTGCAATCTCGGCCATGATGTCGGTTACGCGCTTGACGCTGCCCACAATCTCCTGCATCGTCTTGCCGGCATGCGCCACTTGCTGGCTGCCCTCTCCGACTTTGCCGACCGAGTCGTTGATCAGTGTCTTGATTTCTTTGGCCGCTGCCGCCGAGCGCTGCGCCAGGTTGCGCACTTCGGCCGCCACCACGGCAAAGCCGCGACCCTGCTCGCCGGCACGCGCTGCTTCGACCGCCGCGTTGAGCGCCAGGATGTTGGTCTGGAACGCAATGCCGTCGATCACGCCGATGATGTCGACGATCTTCTTCGACGAGCTGTTGATGTCGCCCATGGTTTGCACCACCTGCGCCACCACGTCGCCGCCCTGCAC
>JANNUE010000407.1:0-1934 GCA_031394895.1 Betaproteobacteria bacterium | reverse complement strand
AGCCTGTACAAGGAGCGCGCGCTGCTGTCGCTGGCCGACGTTCCGCTGTTCGGCGTCGGCCTGGTGGTCTCGTTCATCAGTGCCTGGCTGTGCATTCGCTGGTTGCTGCGCTACATTGCAACGCACAACTTCAACGGCTTTGCGTATTACCGCATCGTCTTTGGCCTGATCGTGCTGGCCACCGCCTGGACCGGCGTGGTGACCTGGGCGGCGTGAGCTATGTGTCGGGTTAGTGTCGGGGTACGCCTGCGGCTAACCCGACCTACAGATTGCCGCACCACGTAGGTCGGGTTAGCGCAGCGTAACCCGACGATCAGTTGCTCCCCGTAGGTCGGGTTAGCCGCAGCCGTAACCCGACGATCAGCTTTGCAAGCTCAGCAGCGCGGCCTCGATGGCGGCCGCAGTGGCAAGCGGCTGCTCCATCGGGAACAGGTGACTGCCTTCGAGCAGCATGATGCGACCCTTGCTGATCTTTTCGGTCATCGCCATGCCGACCTGTTTCATTTCGGCCGAATGCGTGCCGCCGATAAAGGCCACCGGGCATTGGAGCGGGTGGCGTTGCAGCAGGCGGTCCAGGTTGTCGGGCAGCGTGTTGTAGATCGCGGTCTCGACGTCGCGGTCAAAGCTCAGCACGCGCTTGCGGTCGGCGCCGCTGCCCTCGTCGTGCGTGCCGTGCCCGATGTAGTCGCGCAGCACTTGCGCGTCCCATTTGGCAAACGCCTTCTTGTGGCGAAAGTGTTCCAGCGCCGCCGCCTGGCTCGGCCAGTTGTTGCGCCGGCGCCGGCTCACTGCGCCCGGCGACACCGAGCCGACCATCTGCGCACTCTTGATCACGCCCAGCGTGGTGGCGCGCCAGCCGCCCAAAATCGGCGAGTCCAGCAGCAGCACGGCGCGCGCCAGCTCGGGCCTGAGAGCCGCCGCCATCAGGCTGACAAAGCCGCCAAACGAGTGCCCGACCAGCAACGCCGGCTGGCCGGCTTTCTCGACCTGCGCCTGGCAAAAGTCAATCAGTTGCTGCACCAGGTGCGGCCAGTTGTTGGACACCGGGTAGCGGCTGTCGTGGCCGAATCGCTCGATCGCCTTGACCTCGAAGCCGCGCGCTTTCAGGTTCTTGAACAAAACGCGGTAGGTGCTGGCGCCAAAACTGTTGGCGTGCGAGAAGACGATCAGGGACATGCGTTTAAATCAACTTTTCTTCGGGCGTGGTGATCTTGCGCAACGGCCGGTTGCTGCCGCTTTGCTGCATCAGCGGCACATCGGTCTGTTCGCCGTTCCACATCGGGTCTTCGATGCTGTCAAAGACCTCGCGCAGCTTTTGCCCCCAGCTGCCGTGCAGCATGCGGAAATAGGGGTTGTTTTCGTCGATGCACACCACCTTGTCGGTCTGGAACCGGTCGGCCTCATAGACCACCAGGTCGAGCGGCAGGCCGACGGTCAGATTGGACTTGAGCGTTGAGTCCATCGACACCAGCGCGCATTTGGCCGCCTCGTCCAGCGGCGTGGTGGGGTTGATCACGCGGTCCAGCACCGGCTTGCCGTATTTCGACTCACCAATCTGGAAGTACGGCGTCTCGGGCGTTGCCTCAATGAAGTTGCCGGCCGAATAGACCTGAAACAGCCGCATGCCTTCGCCCCGGATCTGTCCACCAAATATCAGCGACACATTGAACTCGACGCCGGCCTGCTTGAGCGCGGCACCGTCGCGTTCGTGCACGTGGCGAATGGCGCAGCCAAGAATGCGCGCCGCGTCAAACATGGAGCGCGCGTTCCAGATCGTGATCGGCTCGGAGTCCTTGTGTTCCTTGATCTGCTCGACCTGCAAGATCTCGCTCACCGACTGCGAAATGCTCAGGTTGCCGGCCGACAGCAGCACCATGAAACGGTCGTTTGCCTTTTCAAAGATGATCATCTTGCGAAACAATCTTAAATGGTCC
>JANNUE010000400.1:0-1666 GCA_031394895.1 Betaproteobacteria bacterium | reverse complement strand
CGAGCATCTGGGCGACTACTTCCCGGTAGCGATCCATCCGCTCCATCTGGTAGAACGGGCCTTCATCATGGTCAAGGCCCAGCCACTTCATGCCGTCGAGAATCGCCTGAACCGCTTCCGGTGTCGAACGTGCAACATCGGTATCTTCAATGCGCAGGATAAAGATGCCTGCATGCCGGCGGGCAAATGCCCAGGAAAAAAGCGCGGTACGGGCGCCGCCAATGTGCAGAAAGCCAGTCGGGCTGGGAGCGAAACGGGTGCGAATCATGAGTAAGCGTCGTGTTGAAGAAAAGCCCGGCATTGTACGCCAAGGTAATTGACGGATAGTGCTGCGTTGGCTAGAATGCGCCCCTCTCGTGTGGGCGGTTAGCTCAGCGGTAGAGCACTGCCTTCACACGGCAGGGGTCACTGGTTCAAACCCAGTACCGCCCACCACACGAATGATGTTTTAGCCAACAAAGCCTCGACCTCGCTGTCGGGGCTTTTTGTTTTCCGCTCATCTGTATTCGAGCGGGTTGCCTTTATTGTGGCTTGATGGAGTGACAGGATTATTGTCAAGATGCCATTTGGGCGCGAATGATCTACCATGGCAGTTGAATACCCCATAGACAGAAAGGGATTTAGCCATGGACGTGACTCGAATCAGCCAGCAACGCGATGCTTCGGTATCGCAGTCGGCAACGCAGCGCCGTGAGGCGCGTTCAGCCGAGCGCTTGGAGCGCCAGCCTCCTGCCGAGCGCTCTGAACAGGCAGCGCGCCCGGAACCGCAAAAGGTGCGAGTGACGGAATCGGCCGAGAAGCCGAAGTCGGTGGTGAATACGCAAGGGCAAACCACCGGAACGCGCGTCAATACTTCGGCTTGAGTCAATTGAGGAGTTGTCGCGATGGCCGTTTCATCTTCGCTCAATGCGCCCTCGGTTGCTGCGTCGGTGTGGAGTCAGGCGCGCGTTCAGCAAGCGCAGCGTAACGCCGAGCGTGCCGAGCAGGAAGCGCGGGGCTTGCAAGCGAGCGCACGAGCGGCGCAGTCGTCGGCTGATCAGGCGCAGGACAGTGCGCGCAACCTCAAGGTCCAGTCGGATCAGGCATGGGATAACGCAGGGCAGGCAAGGCAAGGGGTGTCGGCCTTGCGTTCCGCCGCCGAAAGCCGGGCTGACTTGGGTGTGAGGGCGGAACGTGCCTTGGTGAGTTTGCAGGCGCGCGATGCGGCAACGGTGCCGGTCGTTGCGGCCACCCCACCGGCAGCTGTGCCGGTGGCCAGTCCAATCGCGAGGCCAGTGGTTAACACTGAAGGTCAGACTACGGGTTCCGTGATTAGCGTGACAGCGTAAGTCGTGCGCTGGCTGGCGGTTCGGGAAGCCTTTTCAAATGTCTTGCTCTGACGCTTGACCGCTGTTTCGCATAAACGGTTGACCTATGGCAAATTGATATCGATCGGCTGGGCGTATAGTCTGGTCATCACTTGTTTTAAGGAATCCGCGATGCGATCGATAACAGCGTTTCGAGCAGTGCTTTTGCTTCTGGTCTTGGTTTTGTCGGGATGCGCCACGACGCAGTTGAAGTCTACTTGGCGGGCGCCAGACGATCGGGGGCAGAAGCTGCAGAAGGTTGCCGTTTTCATGCTGGCGCCCGACGAAAATGTGCGGCGTTTTGCCGAGGATCAGATGGT
>JANNUE010000383.1:0-4709 GCA_031394895.1 Betaproteobacteria bacterium | reverse complement strand
GCTGTCGGTAAAGTAATAGCGTTTGCCCTTGTCCTGCAACTGCTCGGGCGCGAGCACGACCGACCGGCCACCGATGCTGTCAATGCGCACCCGTTCCATGCCGTTCTCGTCAATCCAGCGCACCTGATCGTAGAACCCCTTGCTTTGTGCAAAGTTGGAGAAATCTTGCGCCAGCCGGGCCAGACTCGGCTGCGTCGGCGCCTCAATGGCGTCACGCAGTGCGCCGTGACGCGACAGGAAACGCAGGTCACTCGAGATGGTGTCGAGGTTGCGCCGCAGGACCAGTGCGCCGCGGTCAACGTTGTGTGTTTCCTGGCTGGTCAGCAGCGCCAGTTCGCGCTCAATGTCGGCCTTGCCGTACAAGTATGTTCCGGCAGCTACCAGCACGCTGATTGGCAGAAACAAACGCAGAAATAAGTGGACCATGTGCAGACTTGGAATGAATTCGTCGCGCGATCAACGCTACACGCACCGCGGGTTGGCTGCATCGCAGCATTTCAGGGGCATCATAACGGCTAGGATTCGCGGGCGTTGCGCATGCCCGGCGCCGCCACAGCCGCCAGCGCGATTGCAGCACAGGCCATCGCTAAACCCCGTGACTGTGCAGCACCACCAGGCCCTTGGGTGTTTGCAGCGTTGCGACCAGGTCGGCCAGGCCTGCCTGCAGCGTGATGCCGCTCAGCTCGATCGCGTCATAGGCGACCTGCAGCGTGGCGGCCGACGGGTGGCGCACGCTCAGGCCCTGCAGCGTCACGCCGGAGCGCGGCAAGCTGTTGCGCGGATGCAGGCGCAGCGGCTCGGCGGCGTCTGGCTTGCCCCACTGAATCAGGCTCGGCAGTGCGCCGTTGAACAGGCGCTCGCCGTCGTCGCGCACGGTGATCTGCCACTGCAGCAGGCCGCGACGTGAGTGGCGACTGGCGTGCACCACCGGCCCACGGTCAATGCCCAGTGCCTTCAACGCGGCGCGCGCGGCCTGGATTTCGCTGCTGTTAGCGACAAAATGCACGAGCCGCGGCTCGCTCGCCACGGCTGCCTGTAACGCCGCGTCGTCCATGTCAAACCAGCGCCGAGCCGGCGCCTTGGCCGCGCGCGCCGCGCCGGGATCAATGGCGATGATCTCCAGATAAGCCAGCGGATGGGCCGGTGTCGCAATCTTGAACAGCCGGTTGTGCGTGCCGTATTGCGCGTGCTCGCCGCCCGGGCCGGGCGTGATGCCGAAGGTGGCTTCGCACCAGTGCACGCCCAGCGCCAGCGTTTTCGCAACGACGACCAGATGATCAATTTGTGTTTTCATGCGCGCACCATACCACCGGCAAGGCAAGAACACAGCGGCGCCGACATCGTTTTGTCGGCCCCATCTGCAAAATACTCCGCGCCTGGCGCAGTCCGTCGCAAAGCCGGTGCGCTCGCGCCAGCCGATGCCTAAAGTTCGCCCCATCGGGTCAATACAGACCCTGCTTGAAGGAGCCTTACATGTTGCACTATCACCAAATCCCGTTGCGCCTGGGCGCCCTGGTTGCCGCCACCGTGATGGCGCTGGCGACCAACGGTTCGCTGCTGCTCGGCTTTGATCATCTGGCCAGGCAGGGTGACGCGGCCCTTGCTTTGGCGCAGACCGCAGTGGCGGCGCAACGCAGCGACGCGTCTGCCGCGCTGTGACAACTGGCGCAAGCCCCGCGCTGCGCCGACGGCGCTACTCGAGCCGGAAGCCGACCTTGAGCGTCACCTGGTAGTGCGACACCTTGCCGTCCACGATGTGCCCGCGCGACTCGACCACTTCGTACCAGTCCATGTGCTTGACGGTGAGCGCCGCCTTGGCAATTGCATTGCGTATCGCTGAATCGGTGCCCTCGGCTGAAGTACCGACCAGTTCGATGATCTTGTAGGTGTGTGCGGACATGATGTTGTTCCAAAGTTAGAAAGCCAGGCTTTGCGAGGTGCTCTTCGCTGACAGTGGCCATGTTATTCGCAAACCTGCCGAAAGTCATAGGCCGGCTCACACGGTTCACACGGCGTGCACCAGGCGGCATGGCGCCAGCAGCCATTTGACTGTTCGGTTTGAGCAAGCTGGCCGTCCCCGTTATGCTTGCACCTTATGTACTCGCAACATTTCGGCCTGACGCAGGACCCGTTCTCGATTGCGCCCGATCCGCGCTATCTCTTCATGAGCGAGCGCCACCGCGAGGCGCTGGCGCACCTGCTGTATGGCGTGACCGGGCGCAGTGGTGCCAGCGCGGGCACCGGCGGCGGCTTTGTGCTGCTGACCGGCGACATAGGCACCGGCAAAACCACCATCTGCCGCTGCTTTCTGGAGCAGATTCCCACCGGCTGCCACGTCGCCTACATCTTCAACCCGAAGCTCACGGTGACCGAGCTGCTGCAGTCGATTTGCGAGGAATTCCACATCACGGCGCTGCCCTCGCCCGGGGCGCCGCCGACGGTCAAGGTCTATATCGACGCGCTGAACAGCTTCTTGCTGCAAAGCCACGCCAGCGGACAAAGCTGCGTGCTGATCATCGACGAGGCGCAAAACCTCGAGCCCGACGTACTGGAGCAGTTGCGCTTGCTGACCAATCTGGAAACCAGCGAGCGCAAGCTGCTGCAGATTGTGCTGATCGGCCAGCCCGAGCTGCGTGCCATGCTGGCGCGCCCCGAACTGGAGCAACTGGCGCAGCGCGTCATTGCGCGCTTTCACCTCGATGCGCTGAGCCAGGCCGAGAGCACGCAGTACATTGCGCATCGGCTGGCGGTGGCCGGTCATGTTGGGCAGTTGCCGTTTGATGCGCCGGCGTTGCAGCGCATCCACCGGCTGGCACGCGGCGTGCCGCGGCGCATCAACCTGCTGTGCGGGCGCGCGCTGCTGGGCGCGTGGGCCAACGGTTTGCAGCGCGTTGACCGTGCCGTGGTGGAAAAGGCCGCAGCCGAGGTGTTCGCTCCGGACAGCGTTGCTGCGCCGGGCGCGGGCCGCCGCTCTACTGCGTATGCGATGGCAGGCCTGGTGCTGCTGGCGGCAGCCGCGCTGGGCGCTTATTCGGTCTGGTCCAGCCAGTCGAGAAGCACAACCACTGCGCCAGCCATTGCGACGCCGTCACGGCTGGCGGCCGCGTCGGCGCCGCAAGTTGCGCCTGCGCCAGTGAGCCCGGTCGAGGAGATCGAGCTGCTGACTGCGCAACTGGCGAGTGACGCTGCCGTGGCCTGGCGTGAACTGGCGCCGCTGTGGCAGTTACCGGTGGACGCACGCGACCCCTGTCTTGTGGCCGGCACGCTGGGTCTGCAGTGCTACCGAGGCGCCAGCCTGAACATGGCGCTGCTGCGCCAGCTCGGACGCCCCGGCATTTTGACCCTGCATGCGGCAAACGAGCCGGCGCGCTACGCCGTGCTGACCGGCTTGAGCGATCAGAACGCCACACTGCAGCTGGCGGGCCAAACGCACACGGTCAGACTGGCTGCGCTGGGCCGGCTGTGGCGCGGCGAGTTCGCCACTTACTGGCGTCCCCCGCCAGGCTACACAGCCAACTTGCGCGATGGCAGCGTGGGCGCGGCGATCGACCGGCTGGCCAGCCAGTTGACACTGCTGGACGGCGCGCCGGCGCCGGTTGCGCCCGCCTCGCAAACCCTCGATGCCGCATTGAAAGCCCGCGTCCTGGCGTTCCAGCGCGCCCAGGGCCTGACGCCGGACGGACAACCCGGCCCATTGACCTTCATGCAGATTGACAGCGCCGCCGGTGTCGAGCAGCCGCGTCTGCTCACGCAACTGCGATAGACCCATGTCCTACATCCTCGATGCACTCAAACGGGCCGATGCCGAACGCGAGCGCGGCCACGTTCCGGGCCTGCACGCCCGTCAGTTGCCGACCCCGGTTAAGTCAGGCTGGCGCCGCTCTCCCAGACGTCTGTGGCTGGCGTTCGAGGTCACTGCGGTGCTGGCGTTGGGCGCGGTCGGGCTGTGGGTCTGGCTGGCAGCGCCCGGCCCGGCACCAGTGACACTGGCCGTGGCGCCGTCGGTGGCCACAGTGCAGCCGAGCGTACCCGTCGCCGCGCTGCCCGCAACAGCAACCGCGCCCGCAACAGCACCCAAGCCCACACCGTTACCGGCACCGACACCGGCACCCGCACCCGCACCCACACCCACACCCACACCCACACCGGCACCGGCACCGGCACCAGCACCTGCGCCGCTGCCCACGGCCAAGCCCGCGCCGGCGCGCACCGCGCTGCCAGCTTCAGCCGTCAGAGCCGCAGCGACCCCGGCGTCGGCGCCGCCGGCACCGGTCGTGCCGCTGCTCAGCGAACTGCCGCAGGACATCCAGCGCCAGTTGCCGGCACTGGCGATTAGCGGCGCTGTGTACTCGAAGGACCCGGCGCAGCGGCTGCTGCTGGTCAACGGTCAGGTGGTGACGCAGGGCGCGCTAGCAGCACCCGACCTGACGCTGGAAGAAATCGGCGTCAGAAGCTCGATCTTCAGTTTTCACGGCACGCGCTTTCGGCTCACGCATTAGGGCTGGTTAACGTGAAATAGATGGAAGCGCAGAGTCTTCAGATCGAGTCGTTATAGATTTCTTCACTGCGAGTCTCCAGTTCCGGGGCTGAACTGCACACGAACCATGAACCAACACGTCGTCATCGCGAGGCCGCCACTGTTATCGTCATCGCGAGCGAAGCGTGGCGATCCATGACATCATGCTGCATGGACTGCCGCGTCGCTGACG
>JANNUE010000370.1:0-10194 GCA_031394895.1 Betaproteobacteria bacterium | reverse complement strand
CGCCAGGGCTCGGACTGTCCGACCCCTGTTAAAAGCGATAGTAAAAAGGAGAAGAGGGCTCAATGAACGCGCGATCTGAATACCAATCTTGGTGTGTCAATCTGATTGACAACTAAGGCCGCGAAAGGAAGTGTGGCCCGTGACGTCACGACTCCTTGCATAAGAACCATCAGGTATCCGTGAATGGGGTCAACTCCAAGTCCACAGTGAGAGCTCGCCACTAGACATGTCAATCGACACGGACCCACTACAGCAGCAGGCTGCCGCCGCGTGGCGCTTGCTCCGTGCCGGTTGCCTTGAACGTTCAACTTTACCTTGCACTCCGGCATATTGTAGATACAATTAAACATGCTCACATGGGACGAAGTCAATCGTAAGTCGAACGTCAAGAATCACGGGCTTGACTTTGCCGGATGCGACGCAATTTGGGACCATTTCACAGTGACGCGAGAAAACAAACGGCAAGACTGTGGCGAGACCCGAATGGGCCACACGTGATCTCGCTGCGAAAGGCAGAAAAACATGACGCTCGCTACTACCGCCAAGTTGCCAAAGAAAACCTCATCTAAGGTTGCTGACCCTGACAACCCAGCATGGACCGAGGACATGCTGGGAGCGCCTGTACTTAAACGCGGGCGGGGGCCGCAAGTTGCTCCGACCAAAGTTCTGACGTCTATACGTCTGGATACTGATGTCCTGGACTTTTTCAAATCACTGGGCAATGGCTACCAGTCCAGAATCAACGAGACACTGCGTAAGGAAGTAGAGCGAAATTTAGCCCGTCGTCCAAGTCCGTCCGCTCGCAAACAAGCTGCGGCTTGAATTTCAACCTTGGTCAAAAGAGGAATCAGTGAAGAATAATATTACCGTTTTGCTGTTGGCGCTGGCCGCCGCGTTCAGTTGCTCTGTCCAGGCGACTCCGCTGATGGACCTTCGTGACGCGCGGGTGTCGCAGCTTGAGTTCGGCGGCTTCAGATTGGAGCTTGCTCTCACGGCCATCAAGGATTGGCCGTTCCCGATTGAAGGCGCTGGCGTTAACTACCAGCTTGAGCCGGAACAGATAGAAATAGTGATTGCCATGAAGAAGCCGGGCGCTGAATCATTTCGCACGGCTTGTAGCCGCACCGTTGCGCGAGTGCGGGAGTTTCTGTACGTTGATGCCAACGGCGTGGCGCCTATGGGACGGTCATACTTGAGCGCCTACTTCCGGGGTCCGTGGCGCGGGAAGGCGCGCGAAGTCGCGTTACGCGCGGTCGATGCGATTACGTTGCTACGGGTGAACATCATCGGCAGCGGGAGTTGTCAGGCCGCGCTGATCAAGGCACCGGTGACGTTTCAGGAGGCGCCTGCGAAATAACCAGCGAGTGGCGTGACAACTTGTGCTGCGCCAGTCGCGCCAGATGCTGGCCGCACGGGCACCGGGCTTTGTCTGAGCTTGCACAGCAGACCATTCGTGCACATTGAATTCAGATTTGCCACAGGAGAGTTCAACAATGCCTGAAATCCATTCTGGTGGATGTGCCTGCGGTGCCGTGCGCTACCGGGTTCATGGACAACCCATCGTCGGCACCGTGTGCCACTGCAAGTTCTGCCAGCGAAGGCTGGCGAGTGCGTTCGCTGTGCTTGCCTCTTTCGACGAGAAGTCGGTCGAACTGTTGCAAGGCCAACTGTCAGAGCACGAGTATCGGTCGGACGAAAGCGGGCGATGGTTAAGGATGAGTTTCTGCCCCGTTTGTGGCACCACGGTATCCCACACCGCAGAAATCAGGCCAGGATGGAGGACCATTGCCGCCGGCACGTTTGATGAGCCGGATTGGTTCAGGATTGACCGTCATATCTGGCTCCAGTCCAAGCGACCATGGGTGTCAATACCGGACGGTGTGGAGGCCTTTGAGCAAGGCGTTGTTGCTAAAGCCTCCTGAAGCGATTTGCCTTCCGGCGCATGCATCAGCAAGGCGGCGCGCCATGCGGCGAACTGAACCGGCCTGGAAGCCAAGGTGTCGGAATGTACTATTCCCCAGCGGCGCTTACGAAATTTGTCACCCATCTCATCAATCCAGGGAGTCCCATGATGCAACCCACGTTTTCCACCTTGCTCTACAGCGTGGATGAAGGCATCGCCACCGTGACGCTAAATCGACCCGAGAAGATGAACGCCTTTACGGCACAGATGCGCGACGATTTGCTCGCTGTGTTTGACGCCACCGATGCCAACGACGACGTGAGAGCCGTCATCGTCACCGGTTCCGGCCGGGCCTTTTGTGCCGGCGCCGACCTGTCAACCGGCGGCAAGACTTTTGACTACAAGGCACGTGCCGAAGAAGCGCGCGACAAAAACAAGGTGGGCGACGTCTATCGCGACGGTGGCGGCATGGTCACGCTGCGCATGTTCAGGAGCCTCAAGCCGGTGATCGGTGCCATCAATGGTGCAGCGGTGGGCATTGGTGTGACCATGCAGTTGCCAATGGATATCCGCATGGCCAGTACCGAGGCACGCTTCGGCTTTGTGTTTGCGCGCCGTGGCATTACCCCGGAAGCAGCTTCTTCGTGGTTTCTGGCCCGACACGTCGGCATGCAAACCGCATTGGAGTGGTGCTACACGGGTCGCATCTTTGGCGCACAGGAAGCGCTGGAGCGCGGTCTTGTGCGCAGCACACATGCGCCGGACGAATTGATGCCTGCGGCTCGCGCGCTGGCGCGCGAAATTGCAGACAACACGGCGCCGGTGTCGATCGCCCTGACCCGGCAGTTGCTGTGGCGCATGGCCAGCGCCGAGCATCCCATGATGGCGCACCGGGTTGACAGCCGGGCGATTCAGTCGCGCGGTCAGACGGCGGATGCGCGTGAAGGTGTCAGTTCGTTCCTGGAGAAGCGCAGCCCTGTCTATCCAGACAAAGTTTCGACCGACATGCCTGAATTCTTCCCGTGGTGGGATGAGCCTGAATTCAAGTGAGATGATTCGCCAGGCTGGCGGAAGCGGTGAGATTCGAACTCACGGATAGTTTCCCATCGCCGGTTTTCAAGACCGGTGCAATCGACCACTCTGCCACGCTTCCGAGGGGCGTATTCTATCAATGTCAAAATCGGCGCATGCCAATGTCACCTGTACCTGCAAGCCAGCCGCGCAATCCGCTGCACGGCGTGACGCTGGAAGCTGTTCTAACGGCGCTGGTGGCGCACTACGGCTGGGC
Source organism: Betaproteobacteria bacterium (assembly GCA_031394895.1). GTDB lineage: Bacteria > Pseudomonadota > Gammaproteobacteria > Burkholderiales > Burkholderiaceae_C > Rhodoferax. The sequence continues at coordinate 7,003 of JANNUE010000370.1, read as the reverse complement.
CGATCTGGGCCAGCGCATACCGCTGCGCTGCTTCACCAGCGACCCGAGCATCGCATCGAGCCTGAAGTTCCTGCGCAAGACGCCATGGGCGCGCGATAAGGTGGAGAGTCTGTATCTTTTCATGCTGCGCGAAATTCGCCGCAGCGACGCCGGCACGAAAGGCTGAGCCGGCTCAGGAGGCTTGCTGCAATAGCAGCTTGATGTCGTCCGCCAGCCGCTGCGCACCCGCGCCATAGTTGGTGTACAGGCGCAGCTTGCCGTGCGTGTCGTAGATGTAGTTGCCAGCGGTGTGATCCACGCTGTAGCTGGTTGGCGTCTTGCCTTCCACCTTTTTGTAGTAGAGCTTGTAGTCTTTGGCGACGGCGACCAGTTGCTCCGGCGTGGTGTAGAGCGCCAGAAAGCCGGGGTCAAAATTTGCCATGTAGGCTTTCAGCACGGCCGGTGTGTCACGTTGCGGGTCCACCGTGACAAACAGGCCCTGCAGGCGCTCACCGTCCTTGCCCAGCAGCCGCTTGGCATCGGCCAGTTCGGCCATTGATGTCGGGCAGACATCCGGGCACTGCGTGTAGCCGAAGAACAGCACGACGACCTTGCCGGCAAAGTCCTTCATGCTACGGGGCTGGCCGTTGTGGTCGGTCAGCGCGAAATCGCGCGCGTAGTCGACGCCAGTGATGTCGATCGCCGCGAACGTCGGCTTGCTCTCGGTGCAGGCCGATAGCAGGCCACCAACCAGCGTGATGCACACGCCAACTGCCGCAAGTTTCAGGGTGTTTCGTTTTTTCATGCGACATTCCTCAATGAATTGCGCGGTCAATTGCGGCTGTTAGGGTAACAGTACATAGTGGTCCAGTAGCAGCGCGGCGAACAGTGCGCTGAGGTGAATGAGGGAAAAGCGGAAAGTCCTGCGCGCCAGTCCATCCGAGTAGTCGCGCCACAGGTAGAACCCATAGAGACAAAAACCGACGCTCAGGCTGAGTGCGACGAGCAAATAAATCCATGAGCTCATGCCATAGATATAGGGCATCAGGCAGGCGGCGAACAGGATCAGCGTGTACAGCAGCACCATCAGGCGCGTGAACTCGTTGCCATGCGTGACCGGCAGCATCGGCAGGCCCGACTTGCGATAGTCCTCCACGCGGTACAGCGCCAGCGCCCAGAAGTGCGGCGGCGTCCACAGGAAGACGATCAGGAACAAAATGAGCGCTTCGGGGCCGACGTTGCCCGTCATCGCGGCCCAGCCCAGCACTGGTGGCATCGCGCCGGAGGCGCCGCCAATCACGATGTTTTGCGGCGTCAGCGGCTTCAGAATCACGGTGTACACGACGGCATAGCCGATGAAAGTGGCCAGCGTCAGCCACATCGTCAGCGCATTGACGCTCAGGTACAGCAGCGCCGAGCCGGCTGCGCACAACACGGCCGAGAATGCCAGCGTCTGGCGGTCGTCAAGTTCACCCTTGGCGGTAGCGCGCCAGGCGGTGCGTTTCATCTTCGCGTCGATGCCTTGTTCCACAATGCAATTGAACGCCGCCGCCGCGCCCGCCACCAGCCAGATGCCGGCGCACGCCAGCAGCGCGACCTGCACTTGCTCCCAGCTCGGTATGCCGGGCACAGCCAGCAGCATGCCGATCAGCGCGCAAAACACGATCAGTTGCACCACGCGTGGCTTGGTCAGGTCGTAGAACTGGCGTAACACGCCGACCTGTGCAGGGTGGCGAACGGTACTCATGCCCGGCGGCTGACCGCCATGCTCCAGGTTGTGACGACCACCAGCGCGGCCGCGCCGCCGGTATGCAGCACGGCAGCCAGCAAGGGCCAATCGAGCACCACATTACTGAGTCCCGTGGCCAGTTGCGCAGCGGTCAGCGTGCCGATCCAGAGTGCCGGCCGGCGCAGCGCGGGCACCGCCTTCATTTGCCAGGCCAGCACGCTCAGCAGCGGCAACACCAGATAGGCCAGCAGGCGATGCGTGTAGTGAATGGCGGTCAGCGCGGCAAAATTGATGTGCTCGCCGCCAGCCGTGAAGCCCAGTTCGCGCCAGACCTGAAAGCCCTGCTCGAAGTCCATCAGCGGCCACCAACTGTTCTGGCACTTCGGAAAGTCGTTGCAGGCCAGCACCGCGTAATTGGCGCTGACCCAGCCGCCGAGCGTGCTTTGCGCCAGCAGCAGCGCCAGCGAGCCACCCAGCAACCAGCGCAAAGAGCCGGACGTGGCGATCGGCGCCAGCCGTTGCGCTGCGGTGTCCGACCTGACCAGTTGCAGGCATAGCAGCGCCAGCAGCAGCATCCCGCCCAGCAGGTGCAGCGTGACGATCGCCGGAAACAGTTTCATCGTGACGGTCAGCGCGCCAAAAGCACCTTGCACACAGACCCAGAGCAAGGTCAGCGCCGGCCACCAGGGGTTGGTCAGTCTGCGGCCCGTGTTGCGCCCGCGCTCCAGCCACGGTGCCACCGCTAGCACCAGAATCAGCACACCGATGCTGGCTGCCAGGTAGCGATGAATCATCTCGACCCAGGCCTTGCCCGGCGTCACCGGACCGCTTGGCATCGCGTCTTGCGCCGCCGCAATCGCCACATTGGCACCGATCGGGCTGGCGCTGCCGTAGCAGCCAGGCCAATCCGGACAACCCAGACCCGAGTCGGTCAAACGTGTAAATGCGCCAAACATGACTAGATCAAAGGTGAGGAACAGCGTCAGCAGTGTGAGCGCGCGAAGCCGCTGCGCCGGCGTGGCGCGCCGGTGGCGCAGCCAGATCCAGAACAACGGTGCAAGCGCCAGCGCCACCGCCAGCAGTAGCAGGCGCGCCAGCGGTGACAGGTCGTACAGTGCTTGCATGCTCATTGAACTTTACTACTGCGGGCTTCGCCCGGGCTGGTCCCACGACGCAGCAGCACGCAGCAGCCGCTCCAGATCACGCTTTGCCTTGGCCGCCCCGGCGACGTCCAGATTGGCCGGAAAACGCATCATCCAGTTGCCCAGCGGATCGACCAGATACAGATGCTCGACAAGCTGATGATCGGGCGCTGGCGCCAGCCAGTCAGCCAGCGCGCCGGGTGCGACGCGCAGCACGGTAGCTTCTTTGAGCGCCGGCAGCAATTTGTCGGACACGGCAAGTTCATCCGTTACCAGCCAGATCCAGTCCAGCCGCTGCTTGTTCTTGCCCAGACTCTCGCGCAACTGGCGCTGCAGGTACAGGTGGCTCTCGCACAGCCCATTGCAGGCGCCACTGGAGACGCTGAGCAGCAACCACTGTCCCTTGAGCGCGCGCAGATTGCCTGGCTGTCCGGCCAGGCTGGTGCTGGCCAGATCCGGCAACGGGCGTTGCGGCTCGATCAGTTCGCCAAAATTGCGTCGCCCCTCCGGTCGAACCACGTAGTAGGTGAAATAGGACGCGACCACCGGCGCGGCACAAACCAGAAACACCAGCAGCATGTTCCAGCGGCCCCGCGCGGTGCTTCGCACCTGTGCATCGAGCGCGCGCTGCGGGCTCGGGATCGAATGAATAGTCAGGCCGAGCGGCTGATCAGCGCGGGCGGAAGAATCTTCTGACAACTTGAAACCAGACATAAAGTGTTGCGATCAGGGCACTCAGCCCAAACCATTGAAAAGCATAGCCGTAGTGTGTGTCAACTCCGGCTCCAATACGCGGCCAGTCGCGCAGCAAGCCGTCATTGGCGCCGCCGCTTTGTTGCACCGACACCGGCAACAACGGCAGCGCCAGCTCCGCGCTGAAACTGTTCAGGTCGAGATTTTGCCGGATCAGCCCGGTGTCGGCAGCGCCGAGCTGGTACAACTTGCCCGGAGGCGGTGTCAGTCGGCCGTGCAATTCAATCACGCCAGCCGGCGTTTCAATGACGGGCAGCGCGCTGCGATCAATAAAATTGCGCGCCACCCAGCCGCGCTGCACCAGCACAACGGCGCTTGTGCCTTCGAGTTGCATGGGGGTCACCACAAACAGGCCGACTTTGTCGTTCATCTGCCGATTGTCCAGGAACACCGTGCGCTGTGCGATCAAGCGCCCGCGCAGCGTCACCGGTCGATGCAACTCGCTGGCCGGGTCGGCCAGCGCCGCCAGCGCCGGAGCGCTCAGTGCCGGCAAGGCGCTGCGGCTGTCGATGCTGAGTTGCATGGCAGTCTTTTGCGCCGCGCGCGACAACTGCCAGCGCCCCAGCGCCAGCGTGGTTGCCACTGCCAGCAGGGCGCTCAATGTGATCAGCCAGAACTTCCAGCGTGCGTTCACGGGATAATCCAGTTCATGAAGTACTTGGCCATTGTTGCATTTGTCGCCGTGGTTGCCAGTCTGGCCGCCGCCCTGGTCTTCATGCTGAAGAAGCCTGCCGACGGCAAATCCAGCGGTCACAAAATGGCGTTCGCGCTGGCCGTGCGGGTGGCGATCTCGATTCTGATTTTTGTCAGCATCCTGCTGGCCTGGAAGTTCGGCTACATCCAGCCGACCGGTATCCGCGCGGGTCAGTAACCAAGGCTGGGGAAGTCGCTAGAGCCAGTAAACCAGGACGTAGAGCCCGAGCCATACCACGTCAACAAAGTGCCAGTACCAGGCGGCGCCTTCAAAGCCGAAGTGCCGCTCCGCGCTGAAGTGCCCCTTTTGCAGTCGCAGCGTGATGAACAGCAGCATCAGCATGCCGACGAAGACGTGAAAGCCGTGAAACCCGGTCAGCATGAAAAATGTGGAGCCGTAAACGCCCGAACTCAGCTTGAGGTTGAGCTCATGGTAGGCGTGGTAGTACTCGTAACCCTGCACCGACAGGAAGGTAATGCCCAGCAGCACGGTGAGCCACATGAAGGCCACGGTCCTGGCGCGCCGGCCGGCCAGCAGAGCATGGTGGGCAATCGTCAGCGTGACGCCCGAACTCAGCAATAGCGCGGTATTGATAGTCGGCAACCAGAACGGACCCATGGTGATGAACGGCTCCACCGTTCCTGCAGGAGACCCGGTCACACCGGCGGCCAGACTCGGCCAGACGGCCTTGAAATCGGGCCACAGCAGCGCGTTTTCCGGGTTTCCGAGCTCCGGTATCGAGTGCGCGCGCGCCCACCACAGGGCGGTGAAAAAGGCGCCGAAGAACATCACCTCGGAGAAGATGAACCAGCTCATGCTCCAGCGGAACGACAGGTCGATGCGGTGGCCATACTGGCCGCCTTCGCTCTCGCTGATCGACTCGCTGAACCACTGGAACAGCACGACCAGAAACCACAGCATGCCAAACGCCAGCGACCACTTGCCCCACTCAACGCCATTGACCCACTGGCCGGCACCGAGCACGACAAAAAACAGGCCAAGCGCCGCCATCGCCGGGTGCCTGGACGGCTGTGGCACGAAGTAGTGCGGGCGGGTGCCCGGTGTTGTTGAACTCATTTGTGCTCCATTGCTTGCAATCGTAGTCAATTTATTCTTGGTGCCATGGCATGCGTCATTGCGATTGCCGCGTCGCATTCGCTCCTCGCAATGACAGCAGCGCGGCAATCCATGCTGTTGGTGGGCTGCCATGGATCGCCACGGCCTGACGGCCTCGCGATGACGGGCTGAAGGGTTTTGGCGTATTCATAAGTCTCATTTGGCAACCACCCAATTCACCAGCAGCATCAGTCCGCCGACAAAAACCACGGCGCCGGCGATGCCCGCGACGATGATGTGAAACGGATGCACCTGGGCCATGTCTTCCTTTGACTCGCTGCTCTCGCGCACGCCAAAAAACGACCAGCCAATCATTCGGATGCTGCGCCACAAAGACGGCTTCATACGCCCGCTCCAGGCGCCGGCACCGACGCGGCGCCGACTTCAAAGAAGGTGTAGGACAGGGTGATCGTCTTCACATCCCTTGAGAGTTTCGGATCGATCACAAACACCACCGGCCAAGACCGTTTCTCGCCCGGCTCCAGGGTGTATTGCTGAAAGCAAAAGCACTGCAGTTTGTTGAAGTGCGCCGCTGCCTGTTGCGGCGCGTAGCTCGGAATCGCCTGCGCCGCCATGCGCCGGTTCTGCACGTTCTGAAACTCGTACATCACGGTCGCCAGTTCACCTGGATGGACCTGCAGCGAGCGCTGCGCCGGCCTGAACTCCCACGGGCCGCGCGAATTGGCGTCGAACTCGACCGTGATGCTGCGGCTGGTATCGACCTGTGTATTGGTCGGCAGCTCGGACGTGGCGCCCGCAATGTTGCGCTCGACAACGGCCAGCACGTTGATGCCGGTCAGTTCGCAAATGGCTCGGTAAATCGGCACCAGCGCGTAACCGAAGGCAAACATGCCGGCCGCGATCACGACCAGCTTGCGCACCATCCGGAAGTTTTCGTGCTGCAGATTCATGGCCGGCTCAGCATATACATCTTGACCATGAAGCCGAGAAAAAACACGACGGCGATCGACCCCAGGATCAGCCCGGTCTTGAGGTTCGCTCTTTTTTGTTCAGGCGTCATGATTGAGTTTTTAGTTTCAGCTTGATGCACGTTGAAATCTTGAAAACACCAGCACCTCGTCATTGCGAGGAGCGCAGCGACGTGGCAATCCATGAGGTCCTGGATTGCCGCGCTGGCCGTCACTGCGAGGAGCGAGCGACGCGGCAGTCGCAATGACGGGAATGGGTGCATTCGAATATTCCACTTACTTCACGCGATGATCTTGGTCGCGCTGGCGTTCAGTTTGGGCGGTGTCTCGAAGGTGTGAAACGGCGCCGGTGACGGGATCTCCCACTCCAGGCCTTCGGCACCTTCCCACGGATTTTGCGGCGCCTTTTCGCCCTTGGCGCGCATCATCGGCAGCACCACGAACAGGAAGAAATAGAGCTGGGCAAAACCGAAGAAGAAGGCACCGACCGAGGCCACCGCGTTGAAGTCGGTAAACTGCATCGGGTAGTCGGCGTAGCGCCGCGGCATGCCAGCCAGTCCGAGGAAGTGCATCGGGAAGAAGGTGATGTTGAAGAAGATCAGCGAGCCCCAGAAATGGATCTTGCCGCGTGTCTCGGAATACATCACACCGGTCCACTTCG
>JANNUE010000297.1:0-5215 GCA_031394895.1 Betaproteobacteria bacterium | reverse complement strand
CCAGCCCCCAAGGCAGCTGCCCCCGCAGCATCGGCAGCGCCAGCCCCAACCGCCAAGTTGCTGCCCACCGTGGCTGCGCCTGTCTCCCACAGCCTGGGCGAGCGCCCCGAGCAGCGGGTGCCCATGTCCCGGCTGCGGGCGCGCAAGCGGCTCATCGGAACGCGCTGCTCGGGCCGCTCGCCCAGCGACACGGCCGGCGCCGCGACCGGCGGCAAATAGGTGGCCACCGCCTTGACCGCCAGCGCGGGCACCGGAGCCCCTTTGGGCGCCGACCCGGCCGCCACGGCAACCAGCACATCGCCCTTGGTCACGCGGCCGTCCTTGCCACTGCCGGCAACGGTTCCGGCGCCGAGTTGGTTATCGGCCATCAGTTTGGCCGCCGCCGGCATCGCCACGCCGGCCATCGACTGGCTCGGTGCAACGCCGGCCTGCGCGGCTGCAACTGGCATAACTGTCGGCGCTACGGCCGGCGCCGCGGCAGGCGCCACTGCGCCAGACTTGCCCTCGGTGTCAATTCTTGCAATCAACTGTTCGGCGGCAACCGTCTCGCCATCAGCCGCCACCAGTTCCACCAGGACACCGGCCGCCGGCGCCGGCACTTCCAGCACCACCTTGTCGGTTTCGATCTCGATCAGTATTTCGTCAATGGCAACCAGGTCGCCAACCTGTCTCTTCCATTGCCCCATGGTCGCCTCAGCCACCGACTCCGACAACTGCGGGACTTTCACTTCTACGATAGGCATATCAATTCCTTGGAAACGTTGTTCTTGCGTTGTTCTTATTTGGACAGGACCGTGCCCTTGAGCTTGCCAAAAGCGCCTTCCACCAACGCCTTTTTCTGCTCCTGGTGCAAATGCGCATAGCCGACCGCCGGCGACGCCGATGCGGCGCGTCCCGAGTAGCCGAGCTTTTGCCCGTCCCACATGTTCTCCAGAATGTAGTGCTGCACAAAGAACCAGGCGCCCTGGTTTTTCGGTTCGTCCTGGCACCAGACCAGCTCGGTCACGTTCGGGTAGTTCTTCAGCTCGGCGGCGAACGCCTTGTGCGGGAACGGATAGAGCTGTTCGATGCGCAGGATGGCAACGTCGTCCACTGCCTTTTCGGCGCGCTTCTTGACCAGGTCGTAATAGACCTTGCCGGAACACGCCACCAGGCGCTTGACCTTGTGCGCGCGTGCGTTGACCTCTTCGTTGTTTTCGGCAATCACGGTCTGAAAACTGCCCTTGACGAACTCCGACAGCGGCGACGCCGCGTCCTTGGCGCGCAGCAGCGACTTCGGCGTCATCAGGATCAGTGGCTTGCGCAGGTTGCGCACCATCTGGCGGCGCAGGATGTGAAAGATCTGGCTGGCGGTGGTCGGCTGCACCACCTGCATATTGGTGTCGGCGCTGAGCTGCATGAAACGCTCCAGCCGCGCCGAGCTGTGCTCCGGGCCCTGCCCCTCATAGCCGTGCGGCAGCATCAGCGTGATGCCGTTGACGCGGCCCCATTTGACTTCGCCGGACGCGATGAACTGGTCGATCAGCACCTGTGCGCCGTTGACGAAGTCGCCAAACTGGGCTTCCCAGATCACCAGCGTGTTCGGGTCGTTCGACGCATAGCCGTACTCGAAGCCGAGCACCGCCTCCTCCGACAGGATTGAGTCGATCACAACAAACGGCGACTGGGCGTCGGCCACGTTCTGCAGCGGCGTGTAGGTGCCCTCGTCAAATTTCTCGCGGTTCTGGTCGTGGATGACGGCGTGTCGATGCGTAAAGGTGCCGCGCCCGCAATCCTCGCCGCTCAGTCGCACCGGGTAACCGCTGGCGACCAGCGACGCAAACGCCATGTGTTCGCCCATGCCCCAATCGATCGGAATTTCGCCGCGCCCCATCGCCGCGCGGTCGTTATAGACCTTCTTCACCAGCGGATGCGGGGTGATCGTGTCGGGCAGCGTGGTCAGGCGCTGAGCCAGCCGATGCCACTCGGCCAGTGCAATACCGGTCTCGCCGGCATCGGTCCATTTCTTGCCAATGTAGGGCGTCCAATCGACCGCGTATTTGCTTTTGAAGTTGGTCAGCACCGGATCGAACGTGTTCTTGCCGGCATCGAGTGCGCCGCGCGTGGCTTTCACCATATCGTCGCCCAGCGTGTCGCCCAGGCCCTGTGCCGCCAGCTTGTCGGCATACAGCTTGCGGGTGCCCGGGTGCTGGGCGATCTTCTTGTACATCAGCGGCTGCGTCAGTGCCGGCGTGTCCTGTTCGTTGTGTCCCAGTTTGCGAAAGCACACGATGTCAAGCACCACATCGCGCTGGAACTCCATGCGGTATTGCAGCGCCAGTTGGGCCGCCAGCACGACCGCCTCGGGGTCGTCGCCGTTGACATGCAACACCGGCGCCTTGATCATCTTGACGATGTCCGAGCAGTACAGCGAGGAGCGCGTGTCGCGCGGGTCGCTGGTGGTAAAGCCAATCTGGTTGTTGATGACGATATGCACCGTGCCGCCGGTCGAGTAGCCGCGCGTTTCGGCCAGCGCCAGCGTCTCCATCACCACGCCCTGGCCGGCAAAAGCTGCGTCGCCGTGTACCAGGATCGGCAACACTTGCTTGCCTTTGGGGTCGGCGCGGCGATCCATGCGGGCGCGTACCGAGCCTTCGACCACCGGATTGACAATTTCAAGGTGCGACGGGTTGAACGCCAGACTCAGATGTACCGTGCCGCCAGGCGTTGACACGTCGGAGCTGAAACCCTGGTGGTATTTCACGTCGCCGCTGGGCAGATCTTCCGGCGCCGTGTGCTCGAACTCGGCAAACAGGTCGGCCGGCATTTTGCCCAGCGAATTGACCAGCACATTGAGGCGGCCGCGGTGCGCCATGCCGATCACGATTTCCTGCAGACCAATGGCGCCGCCACCCTGGATGAACTCGTCCATCGCCGCAATGAAGCTCTCGCCGCCCTCCAGCGAGAAGCGCTTTTGCCCGACAAACTTGGTGTGCAGGAAACGCTCCAGTCCTTCGGCCGCAGTCAGCCGGTCGAGAATGTGTTTCTTCTTTTCTGCGCTGAAATCGGGTTGGGAGCGCACGCTCTCGAGTCTTTGTTGCCACCAGCGCTTCTGGTTCTGGTCGGTGATATACATGTACTCGGCGCCGAGGGTGCCGCAGTAGGTCTGGCGCAGCGCGTTCATCAACTCGCGCAGGCTCATGCTGTCCTTGCCGAAAAACGTGTTGCTGGTGTTGAACACGGCTTCCTGATCGGCATCGCTGAAACCGTAAAAGGACGGTTCCAGTTCCGGAATGGCATCGCGCTCGGTGCGCTTCAACGGGTCGAGGTCGGCCCAGTTGGCGCCGACGTTGCGGTAGGCGGCAATCAGTTGCTGCACTGCGGTTCTCTTGCGTCCCATCTCGGCGTCGGCGCTGGCCAGAACGACCCGCGTGCCGCCCTGCTTGGCGCGCTCGGCAAAGGCATTGACCACCGGCAGATGGGCAACGTCTTTGGCGTTGCTGCCATCGACCGCAGGAACGTGCTGCAAGGCGTCGAAATAATCGCGCCAGCTGTCGGGCACACTGCCCGGATGAGACAGGTAGTTCTCGTACATTTCTTCCACGTACGGGGCGTTGCCGCCAAACAGATGGGTATTGGCCTGATAGGCCTGATAAACAGACGCGCCCGACGCCGTCGTGCTCGTCCCCTGGGACTTGATCTCACTCATGTTGCGCTGACCTTCGTTTCCCTGGAGGAAACATTAGCTGGTTAAAGCTGTGGGTTGATTAACCGTCCGCGTCCCGGCTGAACCGGTTGGCGGATGCGACTAGGCCTAGTAACGTTGCGATTGTGCCAGCATGGCAAAGACCCTGCACCGGGTTGATGCTTTGCGGCCCAGAAAAGTGTAGGTTTGCGCCGGGGCCAAGTCGGGTTACGCCCTGCGGGCTAACACGACCTACATGCAATGCATTGGACTTCCCTTGGGGCCCGCTTCCGTTACGGCGATGTCGGGTTACGCCCTGCGGGCTAACACGACTTACAGGCAGGGGTAGGTCGGGTTAGCCGAAGGCGTAACCCGACATGGTGAGTCAGCCCTGCACGAGGTCTCTGATCTGCTGCAGCGCGGCCGGATCGTCCATCGTCGTCAGGTCGCCCGGGTCGCGTCCTTCGCACACCGCCTGCACCGCCCGGCGCAACAGCTTGCCGCTGCGGGTCTTGGGCAAAATCGTGACGAAGCGCACCCTGGACGGCCGCGCCACGGCGCCCAGGTCGTTGTCGACCAGCTTCATGATCTCGCTTTCGAGCTTCAGGCACGCCGCCTCGTCGGCGATCAGACTGGCATCCTTGGCCACGGCAAATGCCATCGCCACCTGGCCCTTGAGCTGATCGGCAACACCGACCACCGCGACCTCGGCCACATTCGGGTGCGCCGAGATGCTTTCCTCGATCTCGCGCGTTCCAAGCCGATGACCCGCCACGTTGATCACGTCGTCGGTGCGGCCCAGAATGAAGAAATAACCATCGGCATCCTTGATGCCCCAGTCGAAGGTGCTGTACACCATGCGCCCGGGCACGGTCTTCCAGTAGGTATTGACGAAGCGCGCGTCATCGCGCCAGACCGTCTGCATGCAGCCCGGCGGCAGCGGCCCTTCGATTGCGACCACGCCCTTTTGATTCGGAGCGGTCAGTTCGGCGCCGGTCTGGTCGTCGATGAGTTTGACGTCATAACCATAAACCGCCTTGCCCGGCGAGCCAAACTTGCTTTGCGCCTTCTCTACACCGTTGCACAAGGACAGGATCGGCCAGCCGGTCTCGGTCTGCCAGAAGTTGTCGATGATCGGTTTGCCCAGCCCCTGGCTGATCCACTGCGCGGTTGTTTCGTCCAGCGGCTCGCCGGCCAAAAACAGGGCGCGCAGGCTGGAGAGGTCGTATTTGCTGAGCAAAGCCGGGTCCTGCTTCTTCAGCACCCGTACTGCCGTGGGCGCACTGAACATCACGGTGACTTTGTATTTCTCCACCAGACTCCACCAGATGCCGCCGTCCGGGCGCGTCGGCAGCCCTTCGTACATGATGGTGGCCATGCCGGCGATCAGGGGGCCGTAAATGATGTAGCTGTGGCCCACCACCCAGCCAATGTCGCTGGTGGAAAAATAGGTTTCGCCCGCATTGCCGCCATAAATGTGCTTCATGCTGGCGGCCAGCGCCACGGCATAACCGCCGGTATCGCGTTGCACGCCTTTGGGCTTGCCCGTGG
>JANNUE010000289.1:0-5645 GCA_031394895.1 Betaproteobacteria bacterium | reverse complement strand
GAACGAGACTGCCAGCGCCAGCAGCGATACGAAAATAGTCGATTTCTTCCAGTTCATGACGCCCTGGATCATCGGGCGATAGACCCAGATCAGAAAACGGTTGACCGGGTTCTTGGCCTCGGGCATCACCTTGCCGCGGATGAACAGCAGCATCAGCACTGGCACCAGCGTCACCGACAGCAGCGCAGCGCCGGCCATCGAGAACGTCTTGGTGTAGGCCAGCGGCGAGAACAAACGCCCTTCCTGGCCTTCCAGCGCAAACACCGGCAGGAACGACACGGTGATGATCAGCAGCGAGAAGAACAGCGCCGGACCAACCTCCTTGCAGGCCGCCAGCATGGCGTCGATGCGATCAGCGTTGCTGTGCTCTGGCGGCAGCCGTTCCAAATGCTTGTGGGCGTTTTCGATCATCACGATGGCGGCGTCGATCATCGCGCCGATCGCAATCGCAATGCCACCCAGGCTCATCAGGTTCGAGTTCATGCCCAGCGAACGCATCGCAATGAAGGCGATCAGGATGCCGACCGGCAGCATCAGGATGGCAACCAGTGCGCTGCGAACATGCATCAGAAAGACGACGCAGACCAGCGCGACGATGATCATTTCTTCGATCAAGGTGCGGGTAAGGGTGTCGATGGCGCGATGAATCAGCTCGGAGCGGTCGTACACGGTTTGCACCGTCACGCCCTGCGGCAGTCCAGGGCCGACTTCGGCGATCTTGGCCTTCAGGTTATGGATCACTTCCAGGGCGTTCTGGCCGTAGCGCGCCATCGCGATGCCCGACACCACTTCGCCTTCGCCATTGAGTTCGGTCACGCCGCGGCGCTCGTCGGGCGTGAGCTCGACGCGCGCAATGTCGCGAATCAGCACCGGTGTGCCCATCTCGCTCTTGACCACCAGCATCTCGATGTCGCTGATTCCCCGCAGATAGCCCTTGCCGCGCACCATGTATTCGGTTTCCGCCATCTCGACCGCACGGCCGCCGACGTCGCGGTTCGAGTCGCGGATTACCTGCGCCACTTTCATCAGCGGAATGTTGTAGGCGCGCAGCTTGACCGGATCGACCGTGACCTGGTAAGTCTGCACAAAGCCGCCAACCGACGCCACCTCGGCGACGCCGTGCGCCTTGGTCAGTTGATAACGCAGATACCAGTCCTGGATTGAGCGCAGCTCGGCCAGCGTCTTGTCTTTCGCCACCAGCGCGTACTGATAGACCCAGCCGACACCGGTGGCGTCCGGCCCAATTTGCGGCGTGACGCCCTTGGGCATGCGCCCCGACGCAAAGTTCAGATACTCCAGCACGCGCGAGCGGGCCCAGTAGATGTCGGTGCCGTCTTCAAAGATGATGTAAACAAAGGACGCGCCAAAGAACGAGAAGCCGCGCACCACTTTCGATTTGGGCACCGACAGCATGGCGCTGGTCAGCGGGTAGGTGACCTGGTCCTCCACCACCTGCGGCGCCTGGCCTGGAACTTCGGTATAGACGATGACCTGCACGTCCGACAGGTCGGGCAGCGCGTCGATCGGCGTGCGCAGCACGGCAAAGATGCCCCACAGCGTGATGAACAGGGTGGCGAGCAGAACCAGAAAGCGGTTCCGACCCGACCATTCAATGATGTTAGCAAGCATCGTGGACTCTCATATGTTTTGGGCGCGTCTTCACGCGACCTTGTCTGTCATTGCGACTGCCACTTCCGCCATGGCAAGAAGCGCAGCGAAAATTTCCCGTCATTGCGAGGAGCGCAGCGACGTGGCAATCCAGGACTTTTGGGTTCATGGATTGCTTCGCTTCGCTCGCAATGACGATAGTGCCGTGATTGCGACTGCCACTTCCGCCATGGCAAGGAGCGCAGCCAAAATTTCCCGTCATTGCGAGGAGCGCAGCGACGTGGCAATCCAGGACTTTTGGGTTCATGGATTGCTTCGCTTCGCTCGCAATGGCGAACATTGCTGTTAATGCGCGTGCGAAGGCTTGACGCTGGTGATCACCCATTCACCCGGCGCTCGCTCGACAAACTCGGCCGTCACCTTGGCGCCCGGCTTCAAGTCCTTTAGCAACGAGGCGTTGGCGGCCTTGAACTCCATCGTCATGGCCGGCCACTTCAGGCTGGCAATCGGGCCGTGATTCAGACTGATGGTGCCGTCTTTCAGATCGACGCCTTCTACCGTGCCCTCGGCCACATGCCCGGCGCTCTTGGCGGCGGCGCCTGGCGCAGAGGCGGCCTTGTCCGGCGCGCCCAGGCCGCCGAGCGCGGCCTTCAAGTTGCTCTCGGCGTCGATCAGGAAGTTGGCCGCCACCACCACCAGTTCGCCCTCCTTCACGCCGTCCAGCACCGCCACATGGGTGTCGGTGCGCCCACCAAGTTTGACCTCGCGCGGCTCGAAGCGACCCTCTGCCTTCTGGATCAAAACGATCTGGCGTGTGCCGCTATCAATCACCGCCGACAGCGGCACCGTGACCACCTTGTCTTTGGCGCCGACCAGCACTTCGACCTGCGCAAACATCGCCGGCTTGAGCAGCATTCCCGGGTTGGGCAGCTCGACGCGCACCGACACGGTCCGGGTCTCGGGCTTGAGCGTCGGATAGACGTAGGTCACGTTGCCGCTGAACACCTTGTCCGGGTAGGCGCTGATCGTCACCCTGGCCTTGGCGCCGGTTTTCACCATGCCAATGTCCTGCTCAAACACATCGGCCACAACCCAGACGGCCGACAGATCGGCAATCTGATAGAGCATCTCGCCCGGCATGAAGCGCATGCCCTGCACCGCTTTTTTCTCCATCACGATGCCGCTCGCCGGCGAGCGAAAGGTCAGGCTGCGTTTGGTTTCGCCGGACTTGCTCAAGGCCTTGATCTGCTCTTCAGAAATGTCCCAGTTGCGCAAGCGCGCAAGACTGGATTCGGCCAACTGCTTCATGCCGGCCTGGGTCTGGCCGTCGGCGTCTTTCAGCGCCGCCACACCCTGCTGTGCTATCGCGTATTCGCGCTGGGCCGACACCAGTTCCGGGCTATAGACCTCAAACAGTGGCTGGCCCTTGGCCACCGGTTGGCCGGTGACGCTCACATGCAGGCGCTCGACATAGCCTTCAAATTTGGACGAGACGGTGAACAGCCGGCGCTCGTCGGGCTCGATGCGGCCGGCCGCGCGCACGGCGCGGTCCAGGCTGCGCAACTGCGCGGCCTCGCTGCGCACGCCGAGCTTTTGCACCTTGTCGGTACTGATCTTGATCTGGTTGGCACTGGCCGGGGCATCCTCGGCCTCGCCGGCGAACACCGGCACGTAGTCCATGCCCATCGCGTCTTTTTTCGGCGTCGGCGAGGTGTCGGGCAAACCCATCGGGTTGCGGTAATAGAGCGGCTTCTTGGCCGCCGGCGCGCCAGCAATGGCGCTGGCCTCGGGCGCCGTTGCGCCACCCCGATGACCGTACCAATACCCGCCGCCACCAGCAGCCAGGGCGATGATCACCATCAGCACCAGCGACAGTTTGGCGCCCCCCATCTGCGTCATTGATTTCATAAATCTGTTCCTGTTAATTTTTCGATTTCAGCCAAACGCATCTGCGCTTCAAGCTGTGCCTTGATCCGGGTTAGCTTGGCCTGGCGGATCTGGCGCTGGGCGTCGAGCAGCGTGGCGAAATCAACCTTGCCATTCTCGTAGCTGGCCAGCGCCGAACTGAAGGTCAGATCGGCTTGCGGCGTCAGGGCGTTGCTGGCCAGCGCGGCGCTGCGCTGCGCTGCCTCCAGCGCCGCCAGATGCTCGGCCAGCTCGGACAGCATTTGATTCGCCGTGGCCTGCTGGCGCGACTGTGCGGCCGCCAGCATGGCTTCGGATTCGCGCTCCATCGCGCGCCGGGAAGCTTGTTGCAGCGGGATGTTGAGCTCAAGCATCAGGCTCCATTCCCTGATCGCGCTGCCGTACTGGGTCGGTGTCACGCTGAGCGCGAAATCGGGGTACCGGTTCTTATAGGTCAGGTCGCGGGTTTTTGCCGCAGCCTGGACCCGCGCAGCGTCACCAAACAGTTGCGGATTGCGGCTGCGCACTCTCTCCTCCAGCGCGCCGGCGTCGAGCCGCTCTGGCAACGCGCGCAATAGTTCAGCCGGCGCCAGCGCGGCCGCCGCCGGTCGAGCCAGCAGGTTGTTCAGGCGCGCATCGGCCTGCGTGCGTTCGCTTTGCAGCATCAGCAGATCGGTGCGCATCGTAGTCTGCTCAATCTGCGCGCGGATGACATCCTGCTGCGCCGCCAGGCCGCTGCCGTAGCGCGCCTGTGCAATCTTCTCCAGCCGCGCCATCAAATCCAGAATTTCCAGCGTCAGTTTTTCATTGGTGCGCCAGTAGTAGCGCTGCGCTTGCACCACCTTGATCTTGGCCGCCAGCTCGGTCCAACTGGCCGACACCTTGCTTTGGCTGCCATCGGCTTCGAGCTGCGCAATGTCGCGCATCAGATCACGCTTGCCAAACCACGGCAATTCCTGCATCAGCGTGTAGCGGGTGCTGCCCACATTGGCAGGCAACAGCGTCGGGTTTTGCTCACCCATCTTGGTGATGTCCATCCACTCGACGCGAAACTTTGGGTCCGGCAGCGCGCCGGCCGGCTGGATGCGCTCCTGCGCGGCCTGCGCTTCAAAACGCATGCTGCCCAAGTCGGGATTGCGCTCTTTGGCAATCACCAGCAAGCCAGGCAGATCGGCGCCTGGCAGCACCTCTTGCGCTTGCACCGCCACACAGCCAAAACCGAGCAGGACGGCAAGGGACACAATCCTCGTAGGTCGGGTTAGCGCCGCGTAACCCGACACGGCTCGCGCCGGCGCGCCCGGCAATTGTTGGTCGGTGCTCGCGCCGATTGTCGGGTTACGCCTGCGGCTAACCCGACCTACGGGGTTCAGACCTGCGGCGTTGTGCATCCTCACTTCACCAGCTCGATGGCCGTGATGATGAGCGCGGTTTCGCGCATTTCGGCACTGAACTTCACCTTGTCACCGACTTTGATCTTGTCCAGCAGTGCCGGATTCTTGACCGGGTAAGACATCGTCATGGCTGGCATCTCGGGGCTTTTGATCGGGCCGTGCTTAAGCGTGATGGTTTGGGCCTTCAGGTCAATTTTCTTGATTTCGCCGTCTGCCATGGCACCGGCCATCGGCTTTGCGCTGGTATTGGACGCCGCCATCTGCATATTTCCCATATTGCCGTGGTCATGGGTTTGCGCAAAAGCACCGGTGACAAAAAATACGCCAAGCGCCAGCGCGACCGAGCGGGAGCGGGAAATACGGATGAAGTTCATCGTGAGCCTTTCATGTAATGTTGACCAATTGTCACCGCTGTGGCTTGGCAGTAACGTCAGAGCAAAGTGTAAAAGCGATTTGCCGGCGCCTGCATGACTGGATCATTACATTCCCGTAATGTTAATCCTTTAGCGCGTCGCTGCCGCAGTCCGGCACAGCGCACGGTGCTGCCGTTCAACGCAGCCGCAGCGCGTTGCCGATGACCGAGACCGAGCTCAAACTCATGGCCAGTGCGGCGATCAAGGGCGACAGCAACCAGCCGGTCAGCGGGTACAACAGACCGGCGGCAACCGGGATGCCGAGCGCGTTGTAGAGGAAGGCAAAGACCAGGTTTTGCTTCATGTTGGCGACCGTCGCCTGCGACTG
>JANNUE010000286.1:0-1605 GCA_031394895.1 Betaproteobacteria bacterium | reverse complement strand
TCAGCCCCGGCGACGAAACCATTCGCACGGGGCTTGC
Organism: Betaproteobacteria bacterium; assembly: GCA_031394895.1. Taxonomy (GTDB): domain Bacteria; phylum Pseudomonadota; class Gammaproteobacteria; order Burkholderiales; family Burkholderiaceae_C; genus Rhodoferax. The sequence continues at coordinate 1,568 of JANNUE010000286.1, read as the reverse complement.
AATGGCCGCGTCCTCAACCTTGACGGCCTTCGGCCAGAGTTACCGGCTGACGGGTCAATTCACCACCGTGATGACTGACGCCGAGTACGACCCCGTGAGTTCGACGTATGGCGTGATCTCGGGGCTGCTTCCGGCCGATCTGTTTCAGGTGACGGCTGTGGGTCTGGCGGACTCGATAGACCTCACGCTGAACGGCGACCAGACGTTTTCCATCGCAGTGGCTTCGGTTTGGGATGCCGAGATGACAGATGACGGCATTGCAGTGGCATTCAACCAAACGCTGAGCGGCCATCTGGTGTCAGGCGCGGGCTCAGTTCCCTTTTTCGGCATCCTCTCCGGCAGTGTGACTTTCTATTCCGACAACGTCGAAAAAATCGTCGGCACGATCGATCTCGGGAGCTTGGGCCAGGGCAGCTTTTCAGCCTCGGGCCGTTCGAGGAGCGTGCCCGAACCCTCCAGCGTATGCCTGGTGATATCGGCGCTGCTTGTGCTGTCGACCCGTAGTCGGCGTCAGCCCGTGACCCCGATGCGCATCTGATGGACGGTGCTCACCGCCAGACCGACCAGGCAGATCGTTTTCACTGTGTATCGGTCAGGCGGCCACCCACAGCGCCGGCAGTTGCGGCAGCGTGCGCAGGATGCGCGCCAGGGCGCCGCTGTGTACCAGGGCACTGGCCACTTCGATGTCGGGCGCAACGTAGCGATCCTGCATCATCGCCGGGCACTGCGCGCGCAGCAGCGCGTGGACTTGCTCCAGCGCCGGTGAGCTTTGCAGCGGGCGCAAGAAGTCCACGCCCTGCGCCGCGGCCAGCAGCTCGATGGCCAGGATGTGGGCCACGTTGGTGATCATGGGCTGCAGCCGGCGCGCCGCGAAGGTGGCCATGCTGACGTGGTCTTCTTGATTGGCGCTGGTGGGCAGACTGTCCACGCTGGCCGGGTGGGCCAGGGACTTGTTCTCGCTGGCCAGCGAGGCAGCGGTGACGTGGGCGATCATGAAACCGCTGTTGAGGCCCGCGTTGGGCGTCAGGAAGGGCGGCAGCCGCGACACGCTGGCGTCGATCAGCATGGCGATGCGCCGCTCGGCGATCGCGCCCACTTCGGCGATGGCGCAGGCCATGGCGTCGGCGGCCAGCGCCACCGGCTCGGCGTGGAAGTTGCCGCCACTGATCATCATGCCGTCTTCAAAAAAGACGAGCGGGTTGTCGGTGACGGCGTTGGCCTCGCGCAGCAGCACGAGGGCGGCGTGGCGCAGCTGGTCCAGGCAGGCGCCCACCACCTGCGGCTGGCAGCGCAGGCAATACGGGTCTTGCACGCGGTCATCGCCTTCGGCGTGTGAAGCGCGGATGGCGCTGCCCTGCAGCAGCGCGCGGTAGTACTGCGCCACGTCGATCTGCCCGGGCTGGCCGCGCAGGGCGTGGATGCGGGGGTCGAAGGGGCCGTCGCTGCCGCGCGCCGCGTCCACCGTGAGCGCGCCGATGACGAGCGCACTCTCCAGCACGGGCTCAAAGCTGAACAGCGCATGCAGCGCCAGCGCGGCACTGGTCTGGGTGCCGTTGATCAGCGCCAGG
>JANNUE010000272.1:0-4804 GCA_031394895.1 Betaproteobacteria bacterium | reverse complement strand
CTTGGATTGCCGCGCTGCGCTCGCAATGACGATACCTTGGCCGTTATTGCGAGTAACCACCGACGCGGTAGATCCGTCATTGCGAGGAGCGTAGCGACGCGGCAATCCAGGAAGTCCGGGGACATGGATTGCCGCGCTGCGCTCGCAATGACGATACCTTAACCGTTATTGCGAGTAGCCAATGACGCGGCAGATCCGTCATTGCGAGGAGCGTAGCGACGCGGCAATCCAGGAAGTCCGGGGTCTTGGATTGCCGCGACCTGCGGCTTCGCAATGACAGTCGCGGGCTACTGCTTGGCTCCCAGCGCCAGCGCGGCGGCGCGTGATGCGGCCAGCTTTTGCGCGTCGTGCTTGGTCTGGGTCGGCCAGCCGGCCAGATGCTGCTGCGTCAGCTCACACAATGCGGTAATCCACTGTTCGTCATCGTTGAGACACTCGATGTAGTGAAACTCCTTGCCACCGGCGCCGAGAAATGCGGCGCGTCCTTCCATGTCGATTTCTTCCAGCGTTTCCAGGCAGTCGCTGGTAAACGCCGGGCACACCACATCGACTCTTGCGACGCCGGCCTGACCGAGCGCGACGAGGCTCGGTTCGGTGTACGGTTGCAGCCATTTGGCGCGCCCCAGACGCGACTGAAACGTGACCTTGTATTGCAGCGGACCGAGACCCAGTTGTTCGGCCAGCAGGCGCGCCGTCTTCATGCATTCGCAGTGGTACGGGTCGCCCAGCAGCAGTGTGCGCTCGGGCACGCCGTGAAAGCTCATCATTAGCAGGTCGGGCCGGCCATTCTTTTGCCAGTAGCGCTGCACCTTGGCCGCCAGCGCGGCGATGTAGCGCGCATCGTCGTGGTAGTGGTTGACAAAGCGCAGCTCCGGCAGATTGCGCACCTTGGCGGCCCAGGCATAGACGGCGTCAAACAGGCTTGCAGTGGAGGTGGCCGAATATTGCGGGTAGGCAGGCAAAATCAATACGCGGGTGGTGCCCTGCGCCTTGAGTGCGTCGAGCTGCGAGGCAATCGAAGTGCTGCCGTAGCGCATTGCGTAGCGCACCTGCACGTCGTGGCCGCGTTGCGCCAGCCAGCCCTGCAGCATCTTGGCCTGCTTTTCGGTCCAGACTTTCAAAGGCGAGCCGTCCGGGCTCCAGATGCTGGCGTACTTGGCGGCGGAGCGGGCCGGGCGCGTGCGCAGGATCACGCCGTGCAGAATGAACCACCAGATCAGGCGCGGGATTTCCACCACGCGGTGGTCGCTGAGAAACTCTTTCAGGTAGCGCCGCACATCGGGCGTGCTCGGCGAGTCGGGCGTGCCCAGGTTGCAAAACAGCACGGCGGTGCGCGCCGCTTGGCCGTGCTGGAAAGGGGGCTCGGCAGTAAAGCCGCCGGTCTTCATCGATGTCATGTGTTCAGCCAGTCGTTGTCAAGGTCAGAATCGCAAAGGGCGACAGCTCGAAGGCGTTGCCGCCAGCTCGGCGGCGCGTTTCACCGCTTGCGCCGCGTGCTCGGTGCAGGCCCCAACGCTGCATCATAAACGTCTGGCGCCAGCGCGTTGACTGCCGCCAGCGCGCTGCGCACCGCGCCTTCCAGTGTGGCAGGGTAAGGGCCGGCCACATAGTCGCCGCAAGCCAGCAGCGCCGGCGCAATTTGTTGCGGCGGTCGTTGCAGCGCCGGGGTGCAGGCAAAAGTGGCGCGTTTCTCTACGATAGTTTGCACGGCTTGCAGCGTCAGCCCGAGTTGTTGTCGCGCCTGTTCAAGCACCTGCGCCTGCAGCGAGGCGCGCTCACCGACGCTGGCGCTGACGACAAACGCCAGCAGCCCGGTCGGACCACCGAGCTGGCCGCGGTCGAACACAAACTGGGCTGGCGCCGCAGTGGCGCTGCCAGCCGTGCTGCGCAGCGCCAGCATTGGCTGCGCCAAGCGGGCGCCACGGCCCCAGGCATAGACGGTGCTGATGGCTTGAAACTTCAGCGCACCGGCGACCGCGCTCCACTGCGCAATCTGCATCGCCGCGGCAGGCGACGCAGCCTGCGCCGTTGCGCCCAGCATCTTCACGGTATCAGAGGCGGCGGTCGCAAAGATGGCGGCGTCAAACTGCTCGCCGGCAAGCTGCCATTGCGAGCCGCTCGGCAACACCTCCTGGACCCGCGTACCCAGGCGCAGTTTGCCACCTCGCTGCGCCAACCAGCGCGCCGCCGCGTTGGGAAACAGCTCGGACAGATCAACTCGCGGCAGCAATAAATTAGAACCACGCTGCGCGCCAAACAGCGCATCTTTAAGCACGCGCAAAAACACCTGGGCGCTGGCCTGGCTGGCTGCGGTGTTGAGCGCCGACACGCACAGCGGCTCAATCAGGTCCGCCATTACACGCGGGCTCAAACTGTGGCACAACGCGGTCACGCTGCTGGCGGCGTCGCATTCAAAGCCGCTCAGGCGCCAGCGCGCCGCAAGCCGCAGCAACGGCCATTTGTCGCGCCAGTGCCAACCGCGTGCTGTCAGGATGCCGGCCAGTGCATCGAGCGGCGTTGGCCACTGCGGAAAGCGCACCCCCAGTCCGTCGGCAAACACCAGTGCCATCGGCTGACGCAGCAAGGCGCTGTCGGCGCACACCCCAACACTTTGCAACAGGCGCAGCGTTTCGCTGTAGGCCCCAATCAGGATGTGCTGGCCGTTGTCCAGTGTGACCGGCGTGCCGTCGGGCAGGGCGCCGGGTAGACCGCGGGCGCGTCCGCCAAGCGTCTGCGACGCTTCAAAAACAACCACTGCATGGCCGGCTTGCGTGGCCGCTACAGCCGCTGCCAGACCGGCCCAGCCGGCGCCGATGATGGCGATTTTCATCCGGGGGTAGACATGGTTCAGATGTGGCCGAGCGCCTGCACCTTCCAGGCCAGCCACATCTTGCGCAGCGGCGTCAGACTGACGCGCTGATGCAGCACGGCGAACTTGTCGCGCTCTATTTCGCGCAGTAAGGTGCGGTAGATGCTGGCCATCATGAGGCCCGGCTTTTGCGCGCGCCGATCGGTCGGCGGCAGCAGCGCCAGCGCTTCGTCGTACAGCGCGTGGGCGCGTTCGGCCTGGAACGCCATCAGTGCCGCGAATCGCTCAGAGTATTGGCGTTTGAGGATTTCGTGCGCCTTCACGTCGAAGCGCTGCATTTCGCTCATAGGCAGGTAGATGCGCCCGCGCAGCGCGTCTTCGCCGACGTCGCGGATGATGTTGGTGAGTTGCAGCGCCAGGCCCAGCTTGTGCGCGTACGCGGTGGTGGCGGCTTGCGTCTGGCCGAAAATATTCGCCGCCACTTCACCGACGACGCCGGCAACCAGATGGCAGTAGCGTTGCAGCGCCGGGTAGTCGAGATAGCGCGTCTGATTCAGGTCCATCTGGCAGCCCTCGATGACCGCTTGCAGATGGCGCTGCTCGATGGCGTAGTCGGCCACCAGCGGCATCAGCGACTGCGTCACCGGGTGACTCGGCTGACCGGCAAACGACTTGGCTACCTCGGCCTGCCACCAGGCCAGCTTGCTGTGCGCGACGCCCGGATCGACCATGTCATCGACGACGTCGTCGATCTCGCGGCAGAAGGCGTAGAAAGAGGTAATCGCGGCCCGGCGCGGTTTCGGTAAAAACAAAAAAGCATAGTAAAAGCTGCTGCCCGAGGCGGCGGCTTTTTGCTGGACGTAGTCTTGCGGTGTCATGTGAGCTTCGAGTTTACTCAGCCGGCGCGACGTTTGTGTGGGCGCTGGTTTGGCGGAGCATGCGCGCGGCCCGCCAAAACATCACGGGCAGGTCCAACCAACCGAGCTTGGGGCGCACTCGCCATGTGGCAAAGTCCATTGCCTCGATCTTGTCGAGCACGCGCAGCCCGCCTTGCACCACCAGACGTAATTCCCAGCCGGCGCGCCCCGGTATGCGCCGGGCCAGCGACGCGCCGGCGTGCATCAGGCTCCTGGCCTGCGCCACGTAGTCGGCGACCATGCTGGCAGCCTTGGCTGAATGACTGCCGGCTTGCAGGTCGGCGTCGGTGACGCTGTGTTGCTGCATCGCTTGCTGGCTCGGGTACCAACGTTGTCTTGCAACATCCACGCTGAGGTCCTGCCAGAAATTGATCAGCTGCAGCGCGCTGCAGATCTGGTCACTCTGTGCCAGCGAATGTTCATCGGCTATGCCGTACAGGTGCAGCAACAGCCGTCCAACCGGATTCGCCGAGCGCGTGCAGTAGTCCAGCAGTTCTGCGTCCGTGGCGTAACGGCGCGCGTCGGCGCTGTAGCGCACGTCCTGCTCGAAGGCGTCGAGCAGTTGCTCCAGCAGCGGTGTTGGCAACGCAAACTCTTGCAGCACGCGCGCGAGCGGCTCAAACACGCGCGGCCAGCGCCCGCTAGCTGGCCTGGCGCCGGCAATGGCGTGCAGGTCAGCGCGAAAAGCGGCCAGCTCACGCAGGCGCTGCGACGTTGGCGCATCACCCTCGTCGGCCAGGTCGTCGGCGGTCCGGGCAAACCAGTAGATCGCCGCAATGGCAGGGCGCAGCCGGGGCGGGCACAGCACAGAGGCGACCGGAAAGTTTTCGTAATGAGTCATGGGCTCCATCGGTTGGCGGGCCTGGCAGGTTAAAATCAGCGCGTTGACCAATTTTATGGGGGTGGTGTTCGAGGCCACCCTTTTTGTTTTGTTGCGCGGGTGGCGAAATTGGTAGACGCACCAGGTTTAGGTCCTGACGCTGGAAACAGTGTGGGGGTTCGAGTCCCCCCCCGCGCACCAGGATTCTTGATGAATATGTCGGGTTACGCTTGTGCGATTGTCGGGTTACGCCTTCGG
>JANNUE010000264.1:0-2529 GCA_031394895.1 Betaproteobacteria bacterium | reverse complement strand
CTGGTGCAAAGCGTTGTCAAGAGGCATGGTCGTAAGGTACCGGCGGACCCGTAGCGTGCAGGGAAAACACCTATCGAGAATAGCCTGAATTGTCGTTGAAACGACAACCTGACGTCAAATCAATGACTACTATTGCGCCATTGCAGCAACTGGACGATGCGTGTCCAATCTGCGCCGACTTGGAGACAGGATACCGCAATGCAGATCACTTTTCCCCGACTGCTGTTGAATCACGCAAGCCAGCGCCCGAGTGAGCCTGCCATGCGCGAAAAGGAGTACGGCATCTGGCAAGCGCTGTCGTGGGCGGAGCTCGCCGCCCTGGTTGAACAGCTCGCGTGCGGTTTGCATCTGGCGGGTCTGCGCCGAGGTGAGCACATGATTGTGATCGGCGCCAATCGGCCACGGCTGTACGCCACCATGCTGGCGGTTCAATCCATTGGTGCCGTCCCAATCCCGCTGTACCAGGACGCGGCGGCGCTCGAGTGCGTGTTTCCGATCAACAACGCGGAAGTTCGTTTTGCGTTTGCCGAGGACCAGGAGCAGGTTGACAAGTTGCTCGAAATCCGGGATCAATGCCCGCAGCTCAGCCATATCTACTTTGACGATCCGCGCGGTCTGCGCAATTACGGGCAAGCCGGTCTGGCGGCGCTCGATGACCTGATTGCCGACGGCAAGGCGTTTGCAGTCAAGCAGCCGGACTTTCTCGAATCGGAAGTCGCCCAGATCCACACCGACGACGTGGCTGCCATGTTCTTTACGTCCGGCACCACCGGCAACCCCAAGGGCGTGGTACACACGCACAACTCGCTGCTCAATCGGGCGCAGGCCGGCGCCGATTTTGACAAGCTGACGCACAGCGAGGAAGTGCTGGCCTACCTGCCACCGGCCTGGATTGGCCAGAACATCTTCAGCTACGCCCAGTGGCTGGCGTGCGGCTACGTGGTCAATTGCCCAGAGTCGGCAGCCACCGTAACGATCGATCTAAAAGAGGTCGGCCCCACCTATTACTTTGCCCCACCCCGGGTCTTTGAAGGTCTGTTGACCAGCGTGATGATCCGCATGGAAGACGCCGGCACCATCAAACGCCACATGTTCCGCTACTTCATGTCGGTCGCGCAACGCGTGGGTCCGAGCAAGATGGACGGCAAGTCACTCGGGTTCACTGATGCGCTGCTGTACGCGCTGGGCAACTTGCTGGTGTACGGTCCACTGCGCAACAACCTTGGCATGAGCCGGGTGCGCGTCGCCTACACCGCCGGCGAGGCGATCGGTCCTGACCTGTTCAGCTTTTACCGCTCGATCGGCATCAACCTGAAGCAACTCTACGGCTCGACCGAAACCGCCGTCTTTGTCTGCCTGCAGCCGGACCACGAAGCGCGCGCCGACACCGTCGGTGTGCCGTGCGCCGGGGTTGAAATCAAGGTCGCCGAGAACGGCGAAATTCTGGTCAAGTCGCCCGGCTTGCTCAAGTGCTATTTCAAGAATCCAGAGGCCACTGCAGAGGTGCTGACGCCAGACGGCTGGTACCACACCAGCGACGCCGGCTTTCTGGACGCGCATGGCCACCTGAAGATCATCGACCGGGTCAAGGACGTGGGCCGCATCAAGGGCGGCGCCAACGACGGCGCCATGTTTGCGCCCAAGTACGTCGAGAACAAACTCAAGTTCTTCCCGCACATCAAGGAAGTGGTGGCCTACGGTGACGGACGCGAAAAAGTCTGCGTCATGATTAACATCGACTTCGACGCGGTCGGCAACTGGGCCGAACGCCGCAACCTGCCGTATGCCGGCTACACCGACCTGGCGCAAAAACCAGAGGTGTACCAACTGATTAAGGAATGCGTTGAAAAAGTCAACGCCGACCTGAGCGTGGATACGCTGCTTGCCGGCTCGCAGGTCAGTCGCTTTCTGGTGCTGCACAAGGAACTCGACGCCGACGACGGAGAGCTGACCCGAACCAACAAGGTGCGCCGCGGCTTCATCGCCGAGAAATACTTGTTACTGATAGACGCGCTGTATGGTGGCAAGACATCGCAGTTCATCGAAACCCAGGTCAAGTTTGAGGACGGCCGCACCGGCAGCGTCAGTGCCACTCTCAGAATTGACGACGCAAAGACCTTTGTTCCGGTCAAGGCGGCAGCATGACAACCAAAAAAATCGGCGACGTCATTCTGGATGTGAAGAACATCTCACTGAGCTTCGGTGGCGTCAAGGCGCTTTCCGACATCTCGTTCGACGTGCGTGAACACGAGGTGCGTGCCATCATCGGCCCCAACGGCGCCGGCAAGAGTTCGATGCTCAACTGCATCAACGGCGTCTATACGCCGCAGCAAGGCTCGATTACTTTTCACGGTCAGACCTTCAGTCACATGGACTCGCACCAGGTGGCAGTGATGGGCATAGGACGCACGTTCCAGAACCTGGCGCTGTTCAAGGGCATGAGCGTCATCGACAACATCATGACCGGGCGCAACCTCAAGATCAAAAGCAACCTTTTGTGGCAGGCGTTGCGCATCGGCCCGGCACAGC
>JANNUE010000250.1:0-9491 GCA_031394895.1 Betaproteobacteria bacterium | reverse complement strand
CCCGGACAAATAGCCGGCGGCGGCGCTTCCCATGGGCGGGGCCGCGTTCTTGCCGATGTCCAGGCCCAGCAGCAGCGGCGCCGGCGCGCCAGTCGCACGTGCACCAGCGGCGGCGCGCCGGCGGTACCAGTCTGAGCGTTTGAGGTTGTCGGTAAACGCATTCAGCCCCTCGTTGTTGAAGCCGAGCCGGTTGATCAGCGCCCGCGCCTGCGGCAGGCGGAACATGCGCGGTTTCGGGTTGCCGCTTTGCGGCAGTGGTGTGACGGTGCCGGCTTCCATAAAACCAAAGCCGATCGCAGCCAGACCGTCGATGCAGCGCGCGTTCTTGTCCAGACCGGCGGCCAGGCCGACCCGGTTTGGAAAAGCCAGGCCGGCCAGTTGGATCGGGTCGGAAACCCGCGGCGCGGAATAGGCGAGCTGCAAAGGTGTGCCCTGCACGGCAGCCAGACCGCGCAGCGTCAGCTCGTGCGCCACCTCGGGGTCGAGGCTAAATAAAAATCGGCGCGCCAGCGCGTAGGGAAGCACAGACATTGGATAATTCCTGCCAGGTACGTTTCTAATCAACCCGATTTTCACCGATGACACACACCAGTTCCCAACCGGCGCCAGAACTTGGCCAGGATCAACTCAAAACGCTGGTCGGTCAGGCCGCTTTGCAGTACGTAGCTGCGGGCCAGATCGTCGGTGTCGGTTCCGGCTCGACCGTCAATAAATTCATTGATGCGCTGGCGTCGATGAAAGACCAGATCAAAGGCGCCGTGTCGAGTTCGGTTGCCAGCACGCAGCGTCTTGAGGCACTGGGGATCAAGGTTTTTGACGCCAATGATGTCGACCAATTGGCGATCTATATCGATGGCGCCGACGAGATCGACCACCACGGCAACATGATCAAGGGCGGTGGCGCGGCGTTGACGCGCGAAAAAATTGTGGCCGCGCTATCCACCAGGTTTGTCTGCATCGTGGACGAATCCAAACTGGTTCAGACTCTGGGCAAGTTCCCGCTGCCGGTCGAGGTGATTCCGATGGCGGTGAGGCGCCTGACACAACAGTTTGCTGCCATCGGCGGGCGCGCCAAGGTTCGTCTCAAGGGGGAGCAGCCGCTGGTAACCGACAACGGTCAGATCATCCTCGACGTGACCGGTTTGCAGATCAGTGACCCCAAGGCCTTCGAACTGCAGGTGAGTCAGTGGCCGGGTGTTGTCACAGTGGGTGTGTTTGCGCTGCAAAAGGCGCAGATCTGTCTGCTGGGCACCAGCCACGGTGTCCAGACGCTGACGTTCTCCTAGAACCGAATGCCGGCCGGGTTGGCCACCGGGTCATTCGGTGGCTGCACAGGCGGCAGGGCTCTGAGTTGGGCTTGCGCGTCGTCCGTTTTGTCGGGCGCCGCTTTTGGCTGTGCGACCAGCGGCGCTGGCTGCGGGGGGACATAGCCCGGCGGCAACGCAGAAGTCGGCGGATACTCGGCGGCGTCAAGGTACTGGGTCCACTCCCAATCGGAGAAGCCTTTGACGTGCTGGCTGCCAATGGTCAACAACGGCAGTGAACTGGTGTTGCTGATGCGTCGCAGCGCCTCGCCGTCGGCGCCTGTGTTGATGGTCATCTCGGTAAACGGAATGCCACGCTTGGTCAACAACGCGCGACCGGCGTCGCACGGGGCACAGTTGGTCGAGGTGTACAGCGTGACCGGGTATTTGCCCGCTGATTGCCGCAGCGCGAACGGCAGCGGGCTGCCAATAAACTGCGGCGCGGTGGTTTCGGTACTCAGCGCCGTCGCCTTGACCGCGTTGGCTGGCACCTTGTCTGCGAACGTGACGTTACCCGTGGTACCGGTCGCGCGGTAGATAGTTTGCGCGTGCGCCGCGGCTGTGACGAGCAGCGCCGCAATGCCACAAGCAGCATAGGCAACGCCTGTGGTGAATGGCCTTCCCGTACCGCCTTGATTGCTAGTTATTGTCAAAATACCCCTCCTACTTTTGTTCCACCATCCCCTGGTGCCGCAGCAAGGCATCGAGTGTAGGCGCGCGACCGCGAAACTCCTTGAACGATTCCAGCGCCGGGCGGCTGCCCCCAGCTTCCAGTATGGCCTGACGGTATTTTCTACCAGTTTCCACATTCGGCAAACTGTCGGGTCCGACGCTCTCCTCAAATGCGGCGTAGGCATCGGCGCTGAGTACCTCGGCCCACTTGTAGCTGTAGTAGCCCGCCGCATAGCCGCCGGCAAATATGTGGCTGAAGGTGTGCGCCGAACGGCTCCACTCGGGTGCTTGCAGCACCGCCACCTCGGCGCGCACCTGCGCCAGCAGCGCCATCAGGTCTTGCGCCGGGTCGTGTGCAGTGTGCGCCAGCATGTCGAACAGCGCAAATTCAATCTGGCGCAGCGTTTGCATTCCACTCTGAAAATTCTTCGCCGCCAGCATGCGCTCAAACAATTCGCGCGGCAGCGACTCCCCGCTGTCAACGTGGGCCGTCATGTGGCGCAACACGTTCCACTCCCAGCAGAAGTTCTCCATGAACTGGCTGGGCAATTCGACCGCGTCCCATTCAACGCCACTGATGCCCGACACATCGAGCTCGTTGACCTGCGTCAGCAGATGCTGCAGTCCATGGCCAAACTCGTGAAACAGCGTGATCACGTCGTGATGTGTGAGCAGCGCCGGTTTGCCATTGACACCGTCGGCAAAGTTGCACACCAGGTGCGCCACCGGTGTCTGCAGTTGCCCGGTGTCGGGGCGCAGCCAGCGGCTGCGAACATCGTCCATCCAGGCGCCGCCGCGTTTGGCGTTGCGCGCTGCCGGGTCTAGATAGAACTGGCCGACCAGCCTGCCGGCGCGCTCGATCCGGTAGAACTCGACCGTGGCGTGCCAGACCGGTGCGCTGTCCTTGCGGATGCTGACGTCAAACAGCGTTTCGACAATCTTGAACAGGCCAGCCAGCACCCTGGGTGCCGGAAAGTATTGTTTGACTTCCTGCTCACTGAAGGCGTAGCGCACCTCCTTCAGTTGTTCGCTGATGTATGGCACGTCCCATGCGTTGAGCTGGGCCGAAGCGTCGGCCGGCTTGGCATGCTGCGCGGCAAATTCGCGCAGATCGGCCACATCTCTTTGTGCGTATGTTCGTGCCTTGGCCGCCAGGTCCCGCAGGAAGCTGATCACCTGCTGTGGGGACTCGGCCATTTTCGGAACCAGAGAGAGTTCGCCAAAGTTGCCGTAGCCCAGCAGATTGGCCTCTTGCCGTCGCAGCGCCAGTATTTCGGACATCAGGGCGGAGTTGTCGTATTTGCGGGTCTCGGGATCGGACTGGTCGGAGGCGCGCGTCACAAAAGCGCGGTACAGCTTCTGGCGCAGCGCACTGCTGTGCGCAAACTGCATCACCGGCAAATAACACGGCATCTTGAGCGTCAGTTTGTAGCCTTCTTTGCCGTCCGCTTTGGCCGCGGCCAGGGCGGTTTGCAGCACGTCGTCGGGCACCCCGTCGAGTTCCGATGCGTCGGCGAAATAGCCAAACGCGTCGGTGGCGTCGAGGGCGTTCTCGCTGAACTTCTGACCCAGTTCGGCCAGGCGTTCTTGAATCTGCGCAAATCGGTCGCGGTCGGTGCCGGTCAACTCGGCGCCGCCAAGCACAAAATCGCGCATCGCGTTCTTGTGCGCCTGGCGCTGCTCGGCGTTGAGCGTGACCTGTTCAATCGCCTTGTACTTGGCAAACAGACGCTCGTCGGCGCCGAGCCGGGTCGAGAACTCGGTGACCAATGGCAGCGCTTCGTTGTAGGCGGCGCGCAACTCGGGCGTGTCGGCTACGCTGTTCAAATGGCTCACCGCGCTCCAGGCGCAGGTCAGCCTTTCGGTGGCGACACCGAGCACGCGCGCGATGTCGTCCCAGCGTTGCGGAAGATCTTTGGCTGTGACGGTTTCCAGCGCGACGCTGGCGTCGGCCAGCAACTGCTCGACGGCGGGGGCGACGTCCGCCGGGGCCATCTGGTCAAACGGCGGCAGATCGGTAAAACAGAGCAGGGGGTTGTTCATGGAGAATGCCTCACGGCGCGTTGCGCCGATTCAAGAGTGTTGACCAGTAGCATCGTAATCGTCATCGGCCCGACCCCACCGGGCACCGGGGTAATGAAGCTGGCCACTTGCCGCACGCCGGCAAAGTCCACGTCACCGCACAGCTTGCCTTCGTCGTTGCGGTTCATGCCGACATCGATCACGACGGCGCCAGGTTTGACCATGTCGGCGCTCAGCACATTGCGCCGGCCGACCGCAGCCACTACCACATCGGCCTGGCGCGTGTGCTGGCCGATGTTGCTGGTCGCGCTGTGGCAAATGGTGACAGTGGCGTTGGCTTGCAGCAGCAGCAATGCCATCGGTTTGCCCACCGTATTGCTACGGCCAATGACGACCGCGTGCTTGCCCTTCAAATCGATGCCGGTGCTCTCGATCAGCTTCATGCAGCCATATGGCGTGCAGGGCCGAAAGCCGGGCGCGCCGGTCATCAATTCTCCGGCGCTGAGCGTGGCGTAGCCGTCCACGTCCTTGGCGGTGGAAATAGCCTCGATGACCATGTGCGGATTGATGTGTTTGGGTAATGGCATCTGCACCAGGATGCCGTGAATCGTCGGGTCCAGATTGAGTGCGGCGATCCGCGCCAGCAAGGCAGCTTCGGACAGAGTGGCCTCGTATTTCTCGAACACCGAGCGCACGCCCGTGTCGGCACAAGCCTTCACCTTGTTGCGCACATAGACCGCGCTGGCCGGGTCTTCGCCGACCAGAATGACGGCCAGTCCGGGCGTGATGCCGCGACTCTTGAGCGCCTGCACCCCGGTGCTGACATCGGCGCGCAGTTTGGCAGACAGGGCGACGCCGTCAATGATCCGGCCGTATTGCTGTAGTGTGTTCATGAGGTTGGTTTCAAAAGTTAAAACGCCCGCTTGTTCATTCAGGGCGGGCGTTAGCAGCGGGAGTTGACGCAATTCAAGCTTTGGCGGTGGCCTGTCCCAAAGCAATTTTCAGCAGGTCGGCGACCGTGTTGGCGTCGAGTTTTTCCATGATGTTGGCGCGGTGCGCCTCCACCGTTTTTATGCTGATGCCCAGGTCGTCGGCAATCTGTTTGTTCAGTCGCCCGGCCACGATGCGCTCCAGCACCTGCGATTCGCGCAACGTCAGCCGGGCCATCAGGGCGCCCCGGCTGGCCGCGCTCTGATGCTCGGCAAATGAGTCCTTGGCCTGATCGAGCATGCGCTCCACCAGCAGCACCAGTTGATCTTCCTTGAACGGCTTCTGGATGAAATCCATCGCGCCTTTCTTCATCGTGTCCACCGCCATCGGGACGTCACCATGGCCCGTAATGAAGACGATGGGCAGCGGCGAGCGGCTCTCTATCAGCAGGTTTTGCAGTTCCAGACCGGTCATGCCGTTCATGCGGATATCGACAATCAGACAAGCCACTTCGCGCGCATCGTAGCGACTCAGGAATGATTCGGCTGACTCAAAGCAGCGCACCCGGTAGTCTTTTCCTTCGAGCAGCCACTGCAGCGAATCGCGCACCGCTTCGTCGTCATCGACCACGTACACCGTGCCTTTTTTCGGTATCAAACTCATGCTAGTTCCCGGATTTACCCTGGAGTCCTTGGTTATCGGTGCAGCAATTGTGCCTTTGGCGACGGGGCCTCGTCCATTGGCAGCCAGAACGAGAAACAGCAGCCTGTCACTTCGGTGCCATTGTAGAGGTTCTCGGCTTTCATCCGGCCCAGGTGCGATTCGATGATGGAGCGGCACAAACTCAGGCCGATGCCCATGCCGTCGGCCTTGGTCGAATAGAAAGCTTCGTACAACCGCGCCATCACTTCGGGCGAGAGCCCCTTGCCCGAATCAATGACGGTGAATTCGATCACCGGCTTGTCGTTTACCTGGGCTGGCACCACCCGCAGCTTGACGCTGCGCTGGGCCGTCGGTCGCTGCGCCGAGTCGATCGAATCGGCCGCGTTCTTGAGCAGGTTGACCAGCACCTGCTCGATCAGAATCGGATCAACCATCAGCGACGGCAGGTGCGGCTGTACGTGGTGCGTGAGCCGCACATTGCGCCGGCGCATTTCGATTTCGGCCAACTCCAGCGCGATGTCCACCATGTCGGAAATTTTTGACAGGCTGCGGTTGGGTTCGCTGCGTTTCACGAACGAGCGTATGCGGTGAATGATCTGGCCGGCGCGTTGCGCCTGGCGTGCGGTTTTCTCCAGCGCGCCGAGCAAATCCTCTTCACTGATTTGCTTTGCCTTGATGCGCGAGACCAGCCCGTTGCAGTAGTTGTTGATCGCGGTCAGCGGCTGATTGAGTTCATGCGCTACGCTGGACGCCATTTCACCCATAGTGATCAGGCGGCTGGCGGACTCGGCGCGCTGGGTCTGCGCCGCCGATTGCTGCTCGGCGATGCGGCGCGCCGAAATGTCGGTGGCAATCACCATTTGCGCCAGCCGGCCGTCGACCCAGCTCAGATATCGGGTGCGAACCTCCAGCCATTTGTCCAGCGCGTGAACGTAGATCTCGGCACTTTCGGCTTCCGTGTCGGGCAGTGTGTTGGTCGGCATACCGGCGAACGAGTCCACCTCGTCCAGCAATTCATCGCTGGGGCGTGTCGCCGGCATGCCAGCTTGCGCCACCAGTTGCAGATGACCACCGGCCTGCGTGCCAAACCATTGACGGTACAGCTTGTTGGCAAATAGCAGTTCGTCGCTGCCCAGCGGGGCGACCGAGATCGACGCGTCGAGCGCTTCGAGCACTGTCGTGAAACGCTGATGCGACGCTGACAATTGCTCGCGAACCCGGTTCGCCTCGGTGATGTCGATCATCGAAGTCATCCAGCCGGTCTGGGTGCCACGCGCGTCCACCAGCGGCGACACATACAGCCGGGCATGGAACAGCGAGCCGTCACGGCGCTTGACGCGCAACTGGATGCCGCCCGGCTCGATCTTGCCGCGCAACTCTTCTTGCAGGCGCTGCGTCAGCAACTCGCGGTCGGCTTCCGGCCAATAGGGGAACGGCGCCGTGTGGCCGACCAGGTCGGACTCACTCCAGCCGGTCATCTGGCAAAACGCCGCATTCACATAGGTGATGCGACCTTGCAGGTCGAGCGCGCGCATGCCGGTCAGCATCGAATTCTCCATGGCACGGCGGAACGCGGTTTCGGACACCAGCGCCTGCTGGGCGCGCAGGCGCCGGCGTGTATGGCGCCAATTGGCAATCAGCATCCAGGCCGTCATCAGGCTCAGCGCAGTGACCAGCCAGAACAGTCCGCTGCCGATCACTCCCAGCGAGGCCCGGTAAGCCTGGGCCCGGATCACCAGGCCGTTGCCGACCGGAGACACCGGCACTTCGTAGGCACTGACCGGGTTTTCCCACGGCATCAGGCGCGGCGCCGGGTTGCGCACCGGAACGTTGATGCCGGCCAGCACAGCCCCCTTGGCATCGAGCAGCGAAACGGCGTAACGGGCCGTCACTTCGGTCGGCACGCCATAGCGAAACAAGCCGTCCACCGAGTACTCGGCCAGCAAGACGCCGGAAAAACGGGCGCGGTCGCTGAGCGGAATGTGCAACTGCAGCGAGGCCGGGTTGTCAGTAGCCGCCGCCCGTTGCGCGTAAACCGGTTGCAGCAGGTCGCGCGCCAGGCCGTAGGTACTTTCGGTTTCGTCTTTCTTCAGCGTACTGCCGACGATTCGGCGCTGCGCGCTGGAAAGACTGGCGGTGCCGACACTGGCCTTGATGCGCCGGCGTTCATCGATCCAGGTGATGCCCTGCAGTTCCGGGTAGCGGTTGATCAGTGTCTCGGCCCTCACCTCAAAATCCTCCGCGTCGAGCTCAGCCGTTGAGACTTCGCGGGCGACCCGCATGAGCTGTTCCTGACGTTCGAGCAGACGCAGGCGAAGGCGCTGCTGCGTGTACTCCACGTCGCGCCTGACGGCCTCCTGTTCACGATCGATTTCCTCCAGGCGCAAATAGGCAAAAGCAGCCACAATGGCAGCCAGAAACAGCAACACGGCGGCCAGCGGCGCCAGCACCGAAATACGGTCCTGGTGATGCGGTGTCATGCGCCGCCACCAGTTTTGCAAGCGTGCCCGCAGCGCCACGTTAGGCAGGCTGGATTGGACGGGCAGGTGGGGCGACGGCATGGCGTGAAGTGTAGAGGAGTACTTGTTGGATCAGCTTCAGAAGGACTAATTTGTAGAGCAGTATTTCATATAACAATATTCAATCGCATGATTTGATATTTTGTGGAAACTATGACAAAATCGCGCAGCTGCAGTTAATTTGGCAAAAATCTCAGGAGACAAGCATGTCAGCAATTCCCGACAAGTCGTTCGGTTCGGCCGCGCACGATGCGGACGCTCAGGAAACGCGAGAGTGGATGGACGCGCTGTCCGCCGTTATCGAGAGCGAAGGCCCGGCACGCGCCCACTTCCTGCTGGAGCAATTGCTCGAGCACGCGCGTGAGAGCAACATCGACATGCCGTTTTCGGCCACCACCGGCTACGTCAATACGATTGGGTCTGACGAAGAAGAGCGCTGCCCCGGCAATATCGAAATCGAGGAGCGGCTGCGCGCCTACATGCGCTGGAACGCGATGGCGATGGTGGTCAAGGCCAATCGGCACCACCCGGTCGATGGCGGCGACCTCGGTGGGCACATCGGCTCGTTCGCGTCGCTGGCCCACATGTTTGGCGCCGGCTTTAACCACTTCTGGCACGCCGAGAGTGAAAACCACGGTGGCGACTGCCTCTACATTCAGGGCCATGTGGCACCCGGCGTTTATGCCAGGGCCTACATGGAAGGGCGCCTGAGCGAAGAGCAGTTGCTCAACTTCCGCCAGGAGGTGGCCGGCAAGGGACTGTCGAGTTATCCGCATCCGAAGCTGATGCCCGAGTTCTGGCAATTCCCGACAGTGTCGATGGGCCTGGGGCCGCTGATGGCGATCTACCAGGCGCGCTTTTTGAAGTACCTGCACGCGCGCGGCATTGCCGATACGGCCAACCGCAAGGTCTGGGTCTTTTGCGGTGACGGCGAGTTGGACGAGGTCGTGTGCCGCGGTGCCATTGGCCTGGCTGCCCGGGAGAACCTGGTCAACCTGATCTTCGTCATCAACTGCAATTTGCAGCGGCTGGACGGCCCGGTGCGCGGCAACGGCAAGATCATCCAGGAGCTGGAAACGGTCTTCCGCGGCGCGGGCTGGAATGTGATCAAGGTCATTTGGGGCAGCGAATGGGACCCGCTTTTGGCCGCCGACCACGATGGCCTGCTCGTCAAGCGCATGGGCGAGGCGGTGGACGGCGAGTACCAGCGCTACAGCGTCGAAAGCGGCGCGTACATTCGCGAGCACTTCTTCGGCAAGTACCCGGAGCTGCGCCGGCGCGTCGAGCACCTGAGTGATGAGCAACTCACCAAGCTCCCGCGCGGCGGGCACGATCCGGAGAAAGTCTATGCCGCGTTGCACGCCGCCGTGCGTCACCAGGG
>JANNUE010000223.1:0-10107 GCA_031394895.1 Betaproteobacteria bacterium | reverse complement strand
TTGGCTTTCATGATGATTCCTTTCAAAGGTTGTTAAACATTTCCGGGCGGGTCGGTCGTCATCGTGTACCGTCCTGTCCAGCTCTCATCGCCACATTGCGATATGAGTGAACTGTAGAAACCGGACCCCCACAGGGACGTGACGATGAAGTTACGAATTGGTCAGCAATCTGTTGGCGCACGAACTGCCGTTTGTCACGACCCTGCCACGGGTGTGGTGGACACGAAGATGTGCGTCTGCCAGCGCACAGACAGCGCCGGCATGTCCGCCTAACTTTCAGGCGGGGATTGTCCGCGCTGCTGGGCGCTTGCAACACGGCACCAGTCATGCCGATGGCCAGCATGGACGCACAGATGAAGACCATGCAGGCGATGCATGACAAGATGATGAGCGCCAAGACGCCGCAGGAGCGCGCCAAGCTGATGGCGGAGCACAAGAAGACGATGCACGATGGCATGAAGATGATGGATCAGATGCCGTAGCACGAGCGTATGCCCGGGCTTTGCCGGTCCGGCGCCTGTGTACCTGCGCTGTGCGTTTGAGCCAGCGCAACGGCCTGCTCTGCCTGGTGTGTGCCGCACTGCAGAGTATCCCTAGGACTTCGGTGTCTGGCTTGGCCGCTGATCAGCAAATCCTTAACTGACAGCCGACTAACCGAGACGTAATCCATACGTCACCTGATTAACAGAAACCACTTCTACCATGGAGACTCGGTGGTCCGAAGAGCGATCTTCGGCTCAATCGATTTCAAATGTACTCTTTAAGGAAATTTCATGAAAAAACTTCTACTGATCGCGGTCTTGAGCACGGCGGCGGTTTCCGCCATGGCAGTTGATGCTACCTTGGTGGAAAAAGCCATTCCGCTCACCGATGGTTCCACCGTATATATTTTCAAGAGCGGGAAGATGGCCATGGAGGATAAGCAGGGCCGCGCCGTGCGCATGAAGCAAAATGAAGTTATGACGACCAAGGATGGCCAGAAAATCATGATGCATGGTGACGAGGTCAGTGTTCTCTCCAGCCTGCTGGGCAAGGACAAGATTGGCGCCAAGTAAGCTGCCAGCCCTTCGGTTGGAAGCAAGGCGGCCACTCCGGTGGCCGTCTTGCTTTTCTGTCGATGTTTTCCGCCGGTAGAAACCTGGCGCATCGTCACGGCGCATCGGCGTTGTCTCCACCCTGCTAGTGGCGTGCCTGGCTCCAGCCTTGTGTGTCAGAGACGCCAATGCGGACGTGGCGCTGGGTGAAGTGCGCAAGATCGACAACGAGGCCGGCAAAGTAACACTCAAGCACGGCGCCATCAAAAACCTGGACATGCCCGGCATGACGATGGTTTTTCTGGTCAAACACAGTGCGTTGCTGGACCACGTGCAGCTCGGTGACAAAGTGAAGTACAAGGCCATCAGTGAAGGCGGCCAGCTGATCGTGACCGCCATCCAAACGGTGAAATAACCGCCCGGCGCGACGACTGCGCCTTGGCGGGAAGTGCCGCTTTGAGCGCGGCTGAAATCTGGTGCATGATGATGCGCCCCATTTGTTTCACCGATCCATTCCAATCTTGACCTTGGGCACTCAGGACGCACCTTGAAAGCACCCGTGAACGACACCCTCGATTTGCTTGTGGAGCACTGGAAGACGGACGTACAGAGCACCTACAACACCTGGTTTCTCTGGACTGAGCGGCTGAAGAATTTCAGGTCGATCCGGCGCGGCATTGCCCAGGTCGTTTTGGACATTGAGTCCGGTACTTTCGGCAACGCCTATCGCGGTTCATCGTTGCAGACGGTGGTTGGCTCGGTCGCTGAACAGCGACAGATTTTCAAGGGATCCGACCACGCTTTTCTGTGGAAGCCCAAGTTGCGGATTCCCGATATCTATGAGAATCGCGAAAACCAGCGTGCGTTTGCCCACCTGCTCCATGCCTGCGATTGCTGCGACACCTCTGAAGAAGTCATCGCCGCCATCCGGAAAATCGACGCGTTGGGCATCAAGGGCCTGGGGCCGGCTGTGGCCAATCTGCTTTACTTCATTCACCCGACGCTGGTCACACCATGCAACACCGCCATCGTCAAGGGATTCAACGCCATCACGGGTGGCAACGTCAAACTGGGGCGCTGGGACCACTACCTTTCGATGCGCGAGGGTCTGATCCGCCTCAACACCGAACACCGGCATAAGCTGTCCAACGACCTGGGCGCGATCGCCGGTCTGATGTTTGACGTTGGATCTGGTCGCTATCTGCCACCGCCACGTGCAGCGCAACCGCACGAGGTCTCGCTGTGGGAGCAAGATCTCCAGCGCGTCAGGCAGGAGTCTGCAGTTGCGCAAAAACAATCAGCATTGGCACTGGAAAGCGACACGACGCACACCGATATTCAGGGTTGGCTGCGGGATATGGGCAAGGCGCTCGGTTTTGAAGTCTGGATAGCGGCCAATGATCGCAGCCGGGCATATGGCGGTGGTTTCCTTGGCGATGGATGTCTCGCACAACTGCCTCAAGAATCAGCCAAAGGGCTGGACTCGATACGCTTGATCGACGTTGTATGGCTGACCGCTGACGAGCACCGAGTGACAGCGGCGTTCGAGGTCGAGCATTCCACGTCGATCTACTCCGGTATCGTGCGCATGCTGGATTTGGCTTTAGGCACCGAGATCGGTGCCGACAGCACGCTGTTTCTGGTGGCTCCGGATAACCGTCGCAAGGAAGTCGCACAACAACTGGCGCGGCCCGCATTCTCCCGGGTGTCGGAACTCGGAATCCGGTATTTGCCGTACAGCAGTCTGAAAGAACACAAGGCCGCCATCGGCCGGTTTGGTGCCGGTCTCAGACCGTTGCTGGAGATTTCGGAGCATCTTTGACCGCAACGTAAGGCAAGGAACATTGTTTCGGTCACAAGCTAACTTCAAACCATGACCGCCGGATGACAACCATGTAATGTCGCCGTCACCCGGCTGTGCGGGCCGCAGCTCTACAGTTGGACGGACGATGCAATATTCCAGACCAAACAATGGTGACAGGCGTTTCCCGTGGCCCGGCGCTTGAGCCGGTGCACGAGCGCCGCGCTTTGACTGGCTACCCACGAACACAGGCAACCGTGCATGCCGATCGACAAACGCGCCCCGCATCGCCACGCCGATGCCGGCTCAGAAAGTTCACCCGGTGCTGTTTGTGAATGCACTGTGCTCGCTGCCGCCCTGGGTATCGGACCCGAGGGTATTTCCTTCCACTACTGCCTCAATGTGCTGCAGCGACGGTGGGCGATGGCCTGCCGACATGGCGAACAGCCGGCGCGGACCGTCGTGGCGCCCTTGAGCGAAAAGTGGAAGGACAAAGGCGAGTTGACCCCCGTGTTGGCGATTCTCATGGAGAACGCCTGGGCGCCCGACCACTGAGCCGAGAGTTTTTGTTTCAAGGAGAACGACAGGTGACAACGACAAAACGAACCGCCCGCGCCAGAAAATCGGCGCCCAGAGTGACCGCTGCGGCGCCAGCAAGCGCCGACTCGCCAGTTGCGGTGGCGGTGCCCTTGCCGGCGCCACTGACGGCCAAGCCCATGGGCGCGATCTGCTTTGACGCGTGGCACTACCAACTCGACTTCTGGCAGCGCAGCGTGCTGTTTCTCGACACCCTGCGCGAGCGCGCCGACAACATGCTCGCGCATGAGAAGGCGGGCCTGCCGCCGCTGCTGGACTTCCAATACGAGACCATTCTCGACGCCCGGCAGTTTGAGCAGCCGGCGAATTACGCGCTGCTCAAGATTCTCGTCGCCGGTGATGCGTGCTTTGAAGACTGCGTGCGCGAAGGGTCCCGCCCGGTCATTGTGTTCGACCCGCGTGCCGGGCATGGCCCGGGCATTGGCGGCTTCAAGCGCGACTCGGAAGTAGGGATGGCATTGCACGAAGGCCATCCGGTGTACTTCGTGACCTTCTTCCCGGACCCTTGCCCGCAGCAAACCCTGGCCGACGTGCACCACGCGCTGCGCCGCTTTGTGGCCGAGGTCGGCAAGCGCCACGCCGGGCAGGCGCCGGTGCTGTATGGCAATTGCCAGGCCGGCTGGGCGGTTGCACTGTTGTCGGCCGATTGCGTCGGCGTCGCCGGCCCGGCAGTGCTCAACGGCGCTCCGCTTTCGTATTGGTCAGGCGAAGCCGGCGTCAATCCGATGCGCCTGGCCGGTGGCCTGGCCGGTGGTGTCTGGCTGACGCATTTGATGGCCGATCTGGGCAACGGGCATTTCGATGGCGCCTGGCTGGCGCAGAACTTCGAGAGCCTCAATCTGGCGAACACGCTATGGGACAAAAACTACAATTTGTTTGCGAATATCGACGAAGAGCAAGGACGCTTCCTTGAATTCGAGCGCTGGTGGAGCGGGTTCTACCGCCTGTCGCGCGAGGAGATTCTGGCGATCGTCGGCAACCTGTTCATTGGCAACCAACTCGAGCGCGGGGCGATGCGGATTTGCGAGTGCTGTGTCGCTGACCTCAAGCGCATCCGCAACCCGTTGCTGATCTTCGCCTCGAGCGGCGACAACATCACACCGCCGCATCAGGCGCTCAACTGGATTCCCGCTGTCTATCCGACAACCAAGGACTTGAAGGCGGCAGGTCAGCGCATTGTCTATCTGCTCAATCCGCATGTGGGCCATCTCGGCATCTTTGTCTCCGCCAGCGTGGCGCGTCAGGAGCATCGGGCGATTCTCGAGCATGTGGAGGAACTGGAGGCACTGGCGCCAGGGCTTTACGAAATGAAGATCGTCAACCCGACAGGCGATGCCGACTGTCATCGACCACAGTATCAGGTGAAGTTCGAGCCGCGCCGGGTCGAAGACATCCACTACGAATACCCGCAGGCTGCGTTCGAAAAGGTTCGGCAGCATTCGGAGTTCAATGAGTCTCTTTACAGCGCGTTCGTGAGTCCCTGGGTGCGCTCTGCCAGCACGCCCTGGAGCGCAGAACTCCTCAAGTGGCTTCATCCGATGCGAACCAGTCGCTATGCTTTCTCGGAACAGCTCAACCCTGGCATGGCGGGCGTCAAAGTGCTGGCGCAGGCGGTGCGGGACGCCAGGCGGCCGGTAGCACAGGACAACGCCTGTCTGGCCGTGCAGAGCGCGATGAGCCAATCCATATCGCAGGGGCTGCAATCGTTGACCAAGGCCAGGGATCAGGCTTATGAAAACCTGTTCGGCGCGTTCTTTGGTCAAGTTGGAAACAACTGATTAACGCGGAATGGACGCTCGGTTCGTTATCGAACAGAGCCTGGAGACGGATCTATGCAAACTGCAATGCGGGTGGTCGTGGCAAGAATGAATGATTGCCGCGTCCGTCAGCAAACAAGCCATTTCCGATATTCATTGACAAAGGAGTACCGCATGTCAGGCCAACACACAACAGCAAGCGCCGCGCACACGGGCGCCGCGGCGGAGCACCACGCATGTGCGCAACAGCACACGAAAGCCGCCGAGAGTCACTACCAAAGCAAGCCGGAAGAGGCCAAAGCCAGTTCCCACATGGCAATGAAATGCTGCGAGACGGCCAGCAAGAGCACGGCAAGCGCCTGCGGCTGCTCGGTTAAGTAATTGGTCCGGCTTGCGGACCGACGCAACCCAAGGACAAACCATGAGAACCCGTACCATTGAAGTGGGTGGCATGCGCACCGCCTGGAGCTCGCACCACCTGGAACAGCAAATCGGCGCGTGAGCTGCGCTGATCAGCGCGGTTTCTCGGTGTGGCCACCGAACTGATGCCGCATCGCCGACAGCACCTGATTGGCAAAATCGGCCTCGCCGCGGGACGAGAAGCGCTGGTACAGCGCGGCGCTGAGCACCGGCGTCGGCACCGCCTCGTCAATCGCCGCCTGCAGCGTCCAGCGCCCTTCGCCGGAGTCCGAGACACGCCCGCCGTAGGCCGCGAGTTGCGGGTCTTGCAGCAGCGCGCCGGCGGTCAGGTCGAGCAACCAGGAACCGATCACGCTGCCACGGCGCCAGACCTCGGTGATGTCGGGCAGGCTCATCTCGTACTGGTAGCACTCGGGGTCGCGCAGCGGAGTGGTCTCGGCGTCGGCCGCGTGTTGGCGCTTGCCGACATTGGCGTTGCGCAAAATGTTGAGTCCTTCGGCATAGGCCGCCATCACGCCGTACTCGATGCCGTTGTGCACCATCTTGACAAAGTGGCCGGCGCCCGACGCGCCGCAATGCAGAAAGCCCTGTTCGGCACTGGACAGGTCGCCGCTGCGCCCGGGCGTGCGCGCCGCAGCGCCGGCGCCGGGCGCGAGCGCGACGAACAGAGGTTCGAGTTGCTGCACAACAGCCGTTTCGCCGCCAATCATCAGGCAGTAGCCACGCTGCTCGCCGG
Source organism: Betaproteobacteria bacterium (assembly GCA_031394895.1). Classification (GTDB taxonomy): domain Bacteria; phylum Pseudomonadota; class Gammaproteobacteria; order Burkholderiales; family Burkholderiaceae_C; genus Rhodoferax. The sequence goes on along the minus strand of JANNUE010000223.1, from coordinate 3,762 downwards.
CCACGCCGCCACTGGTGCCAACATCGACGTAATGCAGACCGGCTGCGGCCAGATCTTTGGCGCGCGCAATGTCATCGCGGTAATTCGAATTGCCGCCGTCGATCACGATGTCGCCGGCCTGCAGCAGTGGCAGCAGTTCAGCCAGCGCGTGCTGCACCACAGCGGCCGGCAGCATCAGCCAGATCGCGCGCGGGTGCGCCATCTGGGCCACCAGATCCGCCAATGACGCAGCGCCCTGCGCGCCGTCTCGCTGCAGACTTGCCACCAGCGCGGCCTGCCGGTCATGCACGACACACGGGTGCCCGTTCTTCATCAGGCGGCGCACCATGCTGGCCCCCATTCGACCCAAACCAATCATTCCGAGCTGCATGCGCTTCTCCGTTGTTGTTGCGTAGTCCGCCGCGCGATTTTATGCGCCGAGGTCCATGCAAGACGGTGGCGTTGCGGGCGCCGACACCATGTTGAAGGGCAACATTACGTCGATGTAATGGTGGTGTCATGTTGGCGCCGACCTTAACTTCCTAGACTGCAAGCAACACGGCGAGGCGCCGCACGTCCGCGCAAAGGCACGAAACCTTGCCTAAATCAAGCGCTTGCCGCGTCAAGCATCATCCAATTTCAGGAGATCTTTATGAAACACGATCATGGACCGGGTGACGCCGAGCCCAAGGGCTTTTGGGGCTCGCGCTATTCGATCGGCCTGATCGTCTTCGGCGCGGTGGCTGGCTACTTCCTGCTGACCGAACATCGCGCCCATTTCTTCGGCGCGCTGCCTTTTCTGCTGCTGCTGGCCTGCCCGTTAATGCACTTCTTTATGCACGGCGGCCACGGTCACCATGGTCAGCACGGCAAGCATGACAGCAGCAAGGCAGACGCCGCAAAACCGGATCAATTGAGGCCGGGAGAGCGAACATGAACCACGACGAAAACGCTTATGGGCTGTGGCTGCTGGTCGCCTTCAACTCGGCCATCTTCATCATGTTCGCGTTCAGTTTCTTTAAACCGCAGACGGCGCGCGACTGGCGCACCTTCAGCGCATTTGCCGCGTTTGTCGTGGCCCTGTTTGCCGAGATGTACGGTTTCCCGTTGACGATCTATCTGTTGTCGGGCTGGCTGCAGACAAGGTACCCGAATCTGGACCTGCTGTCGCACAACAGCGGCCACCTGTGGGCCACAATGCTGGGCGAGAAGGGCGATCCGCACTTCGGGCTGCTGCACATTGCCAGCTACATCTTCCTGGCCGGCGGTTTCTATCTGTTGTCCACCGCATGGAGTGTGCTGTACCACGCGCAGCGCTGGGGTAGGCTGGCCATGAGCGGACCCTATGCGCGTATCCGTCATCCGCAGTACATGGCGTTCGTGTTGATACTGCTGGGGTTTTTGCTACAGTGGCCAACGCTGCTGACGCTGCTCATGTTTCCGATTCTGCTGCTGATGTATGGTCGCCTGGCAGTCACTGAAGAAGCTCAAATGCGGGCCCGCTTTGGCGACGAGTTTGAGCGCTACGCCAGTGTGACGCCCAGATTCTTTCCGCGCTTTCGTGGCGTTGCGACCGCGCATTGAGGCTACGGTTTTCAAGGAGTTGAGATGACCCCCCATGATCACATGCACACTGCCAAGGCTCAACCGACCCATGAGCCAGGGGCAGCGGTGGATCATTCGCAGCACCAGCACCACCATGTTCATGCGCCGGCTGGCGCTGAGCCGACTCAAGCGGCGCCCCCCGGCACCATCTACACCTGCCCCATGCACCCCGAAGTGCGGCAGGACCATCCTGGCAACTGCCCCAAATGCGGCATGACGCTGGAGCCCGTGCTGCCCAGTCTGGAGGACGACGACAACACGGAGCTGCGCGACTTCACACGACGCTTCTGGTGGAGTCTGCCGCTGACCGGCGTGGTGTTCGTGCTGGCCATGTTTGGGCATCGTCTGCAATGGATGGACATGGCGCTTCAGAGTTGGCTTGAGTTGGCTCTGTCGGTGCCGATTGTGCTGTGGGCCGGCTGGCCGTTCTTCTCACGCGGCTGGCAGTCGGTGGTCAACCGCAGCCCGAATATGTGGACGCTGATCGGTCTGGGTACCGGCGCCGCTTTTGTCTACAGCGTGGTGGCCACCATTGCGCCCCAGGTATTTCCGGCCTCGTTCGTTGCCATGGGTCGGGTTGCGGTGTATTTTGAAGCCGCAGCGGTGATTATTTCGCTCACGCTGCTGGGTCAAATGCTTGAACTCAAGGCTCGTTCGCAAACATCGGCGGCGATCAAATCGCTGCTCGGCCTGGCACCCAAGACGGCGCGGCGCATAGCCGCCGATGGCAGCGAGGAAGACGTGCCGCTGGCCAACGTGCATGTGGGCGACAGCCTGCGCGTGCGTCCCGGTGAGAAAGTGCCGGTCGATGGCATTGTGGTTGAGGGTAGCAGCGCGGTCGATGAATCGATGTTGACCGGCGAGCCGCTGCCGGTTAGCAAGCGTGTTGGCGACAAACTGATAGGCGCCACACTCAATACCAACGGTGCGCTGGTGATGCGCTCCGAGCGCGTTGGTGGCGCCACCGTACTGGCGCAAATTGTGCAGATGGTGGCCCAGGCGCAGCGCTCGCGCGCGCCAATGCAGCGCATGGCCGACGTGGTGGCCGGTTACTTTGTGGTCACGGTGGTGGCGATTGCCGTGCTGACCTTCTTTGTCTGGGGCTTCTTTGGACCGGAGCCAAGTTGGGTCTATGGGTTGATCAACGCGGTGGCGGTTCTGATCATTGCTTGCCCCTGCGCACTGGGCCTGGCGACGCCGATGTCGATCATGGTGGCGACCGGCAAGGGAGCGACGCAGGGGGTGCTGTTTCGCGACGCCGCCGCGATCGAGAATCTGCGCAAGGTCGATACGCTGATTGTTGACAAAACCGGCACGCTGACCGAAGGCCGACCGGCATTTGACCGCGCGCTGGCGGCACCGGGTTTTACCGTCGAACAGGTGCTGCAACTGGCAGCCAGCCTGGACCAGGGCAGCGAACACCCGCTGGCTGACGCGATCGTGCGCGCCGCCCGTGAGCGCTCTCTGGTGCTGGACAAGCCGGAAAACTTTGACTCGGGCTCTGGCATCGGTGTGCGCGGGCAGGTGGCGGGGCGGCAACTGGCGCTGGGCAACACCACGCTGATGCAACAATTGAACGTCTCGATTGACAGCCTGCTGTCCGAGGCCGAAGCGCTGCGCAAAGAGGGTGCCAGCGTGATGCACCTGGCGGTGGATGGCCAGTTGGCCGGCTTGCTGGCGGTGTCAGACCCGGTCAAGCAGAGCACGCCGCAGGCCCTGGCGGAATTGAAGAAGGCTGGCCTGCGCATCATCATGGCCACCGGCGACGGCTTGACCACCGCCACGGCCGTGGGCGGCCGTCTGGGCATTGATGAGGTGCATGGCGAAGTCAAGCCGGCCGACAAACTGGCGCTGGTGGAGCGCCTGCAAAAAGAGGGGCGCGTGGTCGCCATGGCCGGTGACGGCATCAACGACGCGCCGGCGCTGGCCAAGGCCGATGTCGGCATCGCCATGGGCACCGGCACCGATGTGGCCATGAACAGCGCTCAGGTGACACTGGTGAAGGGCGACTTGCGTGGCATCACGGTCGCGTTGCTGCAGTCGCAGGCGACGGTCGCCAACATGAAGCAAAACCTGGTCTTTGCCTTCCTCTACAACGCGCTCGGCATCCCGGTTGCCGCCGGTCTGTTGTACCCGCTGACCGGCTGGTTGCTGTCGCCCTTGATCGCCGCACTGGCC
>JANNUE010000189.1:0-19197 GCA_031394895.1 Betaproteobacteria bacterium | reverse complement strand
TGTCGCGGTGCGTGAGCTTGTACCAGGCGCGCGCGAAGGCTTCGGCAAAGGCTTGCGGGTTGTCGAGGAAGCGCTTGGAAATCTTGCCGAACTCCGCATCGAACCGCAGGGTCAGGTCGGTGGTGAGCATGGTGGGCTTGTGGAACGTGCCCTTCACATGCGCGTCCGGAATGATGTCGGGTGCGTTCTTGGCGATCCACTGCTTGGCACCGGCCGGCGACTGGGTGAGTTCCCATTCGTACTTGAACAGGTTCTCGAAGAAGTTGTTGCCCCACTGCGCCGGGGTCGTGGTCCAGGTCACCTCAAGCCCGCTGGAGACGGTGTCCTTGCCGTGGCCTTGCCCGTAGTTGCTGTTCCAGCCCAGTCCTTGCGCTTCGATTCCCGCAGCCTCGGGCTCCGGACCCTTGTGCGATTCCGGCGCAGCACCATGGGCCTTGCCGAAAGTGTGCCCCCCCGCGATCAGGGCCACGGTTTCCTCGTCGTCCATGGCCATGCGGCTGAAGGTTGCGCGAATGTCTTTGGCCGCGGCCATGTAGTCGCCACTGGCGTTCGGGCCTTGCGGGTTCACATAGATCAGGCCCATGTGGGTGGCCGCGAGGTTGTTATCCAGCTCGCGCTCGCCATGGAAGCGCTTGTCTGTGCCCAGCCACTGGGTTTCTGCGCCAAAGTTCACATCCATGTCGGGTTCCCAGACATCTTCGCGGCCGCCGGCAAAGCCGAAGGTGCGAAAGCCCATCGATTCCAGCGCCACATTGCCGGCGAGGATGAACAGGTCGGCCCATGAAATCTGTTGACCGTATTTTTGCTTGATAGGCCACAGCAGGCGGCGCGACTTGTCAATGTTGACGTTGTCGGGCCAGGAGTTGAGTGGTGCAAAGCGCTGCTGACCGCGACCGCCGCCGCCACGACCATCGAGCGTGCGGTAGGTGCCGGCTGCATGCCAGGCCATGCGAACCATCTGCGGGCCGTAGTGGCCGAAGTCGGCCGGCCACCAGACCTGGCTGTCAGTCATGAGCTTGACCAGATCGGCCTTGAGAGCCTGGTAGTCCAGCTTCTTGAATTCTTCAGCATAGTTGAAATTTCCGCCCAGCGGATTGGACTTGTTCGAGTGTTGGTTCAGCAGATCCACGCGTAACTGGTTCGGCCACCAGTCACGGTTGGACGTGCCGCCGCCGGCGGCATGGTGGAAGGGGCACTTGGTTTCGCTAGTCATGTGTTTTCTCCTGGTGGTTGAAGGACGCAGTCAAGGCAAAGAAGCTCAGCCGGCCATGGCCAACGCGGCCAGGCATTGCAGCCAGGACGGCGGGCTACCCGACGTGTCTTCGGCAACAGTGGCTTGCATGATGGGGCTCCATGCTTGACAGTTGGGTAAGTGTACGAAACGGCGATGAATAAAGACATTTGATTCGCCATATGCGGCCGATAGCCAGACCCTATCCGCGCGATGATCGCTGGGCGGCGGCGGCCGACCCACTCTTGACTTGAGACTAGTACTCCGACACAGAGGTATCGGAACGCAATCAAAGCGATGGATTCGCGCTCAGGGCAAGGCGCAAACCACAGCCATAGCCGTAGCTATGCGCGGATCTGCAACGCCGCACTGGGCGTGAAGGCGCGCTTTCATGTTTCGACATTTCTGGGTTGGAGTACTAGCTCAGCGCCATGAAGCCTGACGCCTTGCAGTCGTACATGGCGCTATCGGCGACGCGCAGCAACTCGCTGATGTCGGCTCCATGCTCGGGATACAAGGCGTGGCCGACGCTGGCACCGACGCTGATGCGCTGACCGCCCTCGATTTGAATTTCCTCGGACAGCGTGTGGATCAGCTTGCGCCGGATGTGAACCAGGTCCGCTACGTTATCAAATGACTCCATCAGCAGCACAAACTCGTCTCCGCCCAGGCGCGACACCGTGTCAGACGCGCGCAGCGCGGCGACCAGCCGTCTGGCCGTGGCAATCAGCACGTCATCGCCCGCGACATGGCCGTACTCATCATTGATGGCCTTGAAATCGTCCAAATCGATCATCAGTAGGGCGAATGGTTTGCCGCTGCGCTTGGAGCGTTCCACGGCCAGGAAGAATCGATCTGCCAACAATCTGCGATTGCCCAGACCGGTCAGGCAATCGTGGCTGGCCTGGGCCTGCAGCAGCACCTTGGTGGTACCCAGATCAGCGACCTTGTCTTGCAGCACTGCATTGCGCTGGCGTGCATGCTGCAGCCTGCGCATCAGCACGATCACGACGGCAACCAGGACCAGCACGCAAGCTGCTAATAATTGAACCATGAAAACTCCGCAAACGTCTCACTGCTCTCCAGGCATGAATGTCCTGGTTCATCACTGCGGCGACGCCACTGCATCAGCCGCAGGCAGCGAAGTCTGCGGCTTTACCTGCTCGGTGTCTATCCCCCAAATGGGGGATATATTGGTTGCGCGGGCAATCACGGGTTGGTGGCATTGGCATTGGGCCGGCGGTAAGATGCTGGCAACGAAATACTCGACTTTTTTCGTCCAACATTTGAGCAAGTAAAGAGGTACCCGTTGAAACTGACCAAAGTTCTATATTTTTCGCTGCTGGCCATGGCACTGGTGCTCAGTGCCTGCTCGCCGCAAGAGCCTGCAGGCGGCAGCGCCGTAGCGGCCAAACGCGAGGTGTCGATGGCTACCGTGTCGGCCCAGGCCAAGGGGTTTGCGGTCGGCTCCATGATGAGCGCCAACACCGTCTATGTCTTCTTTGACGCCCAGTGTCCGCACTGCGGCCACCTGTGGGAGGCGACCAAACCCTTGCTGCAAAAAGTAAAGTTTGTCTGGATCCCGGTCGGCATGATCAACGCCACGAGCCGGGCGCAAGGGGCGGCGCTACTGACCGCTGCCGACCCAGCCGCCTTGATGAGCGAACACGAGGCTTCGCTTCTGGCTGGCAAGGGCGGCATTTCGGCGTCGGCCAGTGTGGCAGCGCAGACCGAACTGGCGATCAAGAACAACACCGAGCTGCTGAACAGCTTTGGCGCGGAAGCAGTGCCTTTTGTCGTGGCAAAGAACCTCAAGACCGGGCAGACTGTGAGCCGGGACGGTGCCATGACAACCGCCGCGCTGAGCCAATTTCTGGGTCTCGACTAGCCAGGCTCCGGGCTCACGTCAGCAGTGTCACCGCCAGCGAGAACGTCACAAACGCGCTGGCTGTTGACAGCAGGATGATGCGGGCAATGCGGCCGTTGTCGGCGCCAAAGCGCTCGGCCAGCAAAGAGACATTGCTGGCACTCGGTAGTGCCGCGGCCAGCACCATAACCGTGAGCGCAAATCTGTTGAGTGGCAGCCCGAACGAAATGGCCACCGTCCCCACCAGCAGCACCAGCAACGGATGCAGTAGCAGTTTGATGGCTGCCACCGGCAAGTAGTCGCTCAGCGGCATCGGCGAGTGGAGATTCAGCCGCGCCAGCATCTGAGAGCGTGCCAGCACGGCGCCGATGGTAAAGAGTGCTACCGGCGACGCAGCATCGGCCAGCAGGCCGACCGTTTGCATGACCGGCTTGGGCAGCACGAGCTCAGTCGCCGAGGCCAGCGCACCGAGCAGGATGGACCAAGGCAGCGGATTGGTCGCCACGCCCTTGAGCGCCTTCTTCAACGCGGTGCTGACCCCGTGCTGCTCCGCCCCATCCAGCCTGGACAGCGCAATGCACAACGACGTGGTGATCACCATGTCCACCAGCATCGTCAAAATCACTGGCCCGGCCGCCTGCGCCCCCAACAGCGCGACCAGCAACGGCACGCCCATAAAGCCGGTGTTGGGGAAGGCGGCAACCAGCGCGCCAAACGACGCATCGTTCCAGCCGATGCGCGAGTTCAGACTGATGACGACCGTGACGCCAACGACGAATAGCGCGCACAGCGTCCAGGTGACAAACACGCCGACATCGAGCAACTGCGCCAGCGGCGTGGTGGAACCAAAACGGTACAACATGCAGGGCAGCGCAAAAAACAGCACAAACGCATTCAAGCCAGGAATCGCGTCGAGCGCCAGCAGGCCATTGCGCGCCGCCAGATAACCGCACAGCACGAGCGCAAAGAACGGGAAGGTAATGAACAGAATGTGCAGCACGGCGTGTATTGTTACAGCTTGTCAGTGCCGTACTGCACTGCGTCTGTATGATTCGCCGCTTCGCCCCAACTATCTGAATGTCATCTCCCGCGTCTCCCGTCTCCGGTGGTCTGAACCTGGCACAACAGGAAGCCGTCAACTACATGCACGGCCCGTGCCTGGTTGTGGCCGGTGCCGGTTCCGGCAAAACGCGGGTCATCACGCACAAAATCGGGCGCCTGATCCAGGCCGGTCTGGCGCCGCAGCGCATTGCCGCCATCACCTTCACCAACAAGGCCGCCGCCGAGATGCGCGAGCGCGCCAAAAGCCTGATCGGCACACCCGCGAGAGACGCGGTGATTTGCACCTTTCACGCGCTCGGCGTGCGCATCCTGCGTTCAGATGGCGCGGCCATCGGGCTGAAACCCAACTTCTCGATTCTGGACAGCGATGACGTCACCAGCATCCTGAAGGACGCTGGTGGCACGGTGGACGCCGCCACTGCGCGTCAATGGCAGTGGACCATCAGCCTGTGGAAGAACATGGGCTTCAATGCGGCGCAGGCGGCCATGCAGGCCAGCGATGATGCGCAGCGCATCGCGGCGCGCGTCATGGCGCACTACGAAGAGCGGCTCAGCGCCTACCAGAGTGTCGATTTCGACGACCTGCTCGGCCTGCCGCTCAAGCTGCTGACCGAGCATGAGGCAGTGCGGCACAAGTGGCAGCAGCAGATGGGCCATGTGCTGGTGGACGAATACCAGGACACCAACGCCACGCAATAAGAATTGCTGAAACATCTGGTCGGCGGCAACCCGGCGGGCCAGGCGCGTTTTACCGCCGTCGGCGACGACGACCAGTCGATCTACGGCTGGCGCGGCGCCACGCTGGACAACCTGAAGAAGCTCCCGCTTGACTTCCCTACGCTCAAAGTCATCAAGCTGGAGCAGAACTACCGCTCCACCGGCGCCATCCTGCGCGCCGCCAACAATGTGATCGGCCCCAATCCCAAGCTGTTCGTGAAGAATCTCTGGAGCGATCTGGGTGAAGGCGAGCCGGTGCGGGTAGTCGATGCCGACAGCGAAGAACACGAGGCCGAGCGCACCGTGGCCCGCATTCAAAGCCTGCGCGCCGGCGCCACCAGCAGCGCCGGGCCGCAGTTCCAGGAATTCAAGGACTTTGCTGTGCTGTACCGCGCCAACCACCAGGCCAAAATATTTGAGAAGGCATTGCGCAAGGCGCAAATCCCGTACAAGGTGTCGGGTGGCACCAGCTTTTTCGACCGGGCCGAGATCAAGGACCTGTGCGGCTGGTTCCGGTTGTGGATCAACAATAATGACGACCCGGCCTTCTTGCGTGCCGTGACGACGCCCAAGCGTGGCATTGGGCATCAGACGCTGCAACAGCTCGCAGTGTTTGCCGGGCGCTACCGGGTGAGCCTGTTTGAAGCGTTATTTTCAGCTTCATTGGCCAGCGTGCTCAGCAGCAAGACGGTAGCGCATCTGCACGAATTTGGCCGTTACATCAACGACCTTGAATTTCGCGCCCGCCATACCGTGGGCGAAGCAGCGGCAAAAGCCTTCCTGCTGGAGTGGCTCAAGGATATCGGCTATGAAAAACATCTGTACGACGGCGAAGACAGCGACAAGCTCGCCGCCGCGCGCTGGACCAATGTGCTCGATTTTTGCGACTGGATGGCGGCACGCTGCGCCGGCACAGTGGCCGACATGAGCGGCGCAACACACGCCACGGCGGGCGCGGCGTCGCTGCTGGACGTGGCGCAAACGGTGTCCCTGCTATCGACCATCAACGAGCGCGAGCAAGAGCAAAACGTCGTGACGCTATCGACCCTGCACGCCGCCAAGGGACTGGAGTGGCCGCATGTGATGCTGGTCGGCGTCACCGAAGGCATGCTGCCGTTCAAGTTGAACGAAGACAGCAGCGGCGCTGATCAGGCAACGCGGCTGGAGGAAGAGCGGCGCCTGATGTACGTCGGCATTACGCGCGCACAACGCAGCCTGGCCGTGAGCTGGACCAAAAGGCGCAAGAAGGGCCGCGAGATGATCGCCGCCCAGCCCAGCCGCTTTATCGCCGAAATGGCGCTCAATCAGGCCACCGCCAAAGAAGACCCGCGCGAGAAGCTGAAGGCACTGCGCGCCGAATTTGCCAAAAAAACGCAAGACGCAGTGGACGCACTGGCGTTGACGCGCCCCGTATAGCGGCTGATTGTGTTTGCCCTATAGTGAAGCCCATGCAGACTCTATCTACCGCCGCGCTGTGTGCGGCACTGGCCGTCACGACGACACTCGCTGCCCAGCCGGTGCCGTCTGTACCGGCGCCAGCCGCCAGCCCGGTGGTGGCAACTGAAAGCCACGATTGCCGCAGCCCCCGCTATTCAGAGCTGTCGCGTTTTTGGGAACTCGAATCCGGAACCGACTGCGGCATTTTTGGCATTCGCGGCTTTCACCCGATCAGCCTGTCCTGGATTGGCTCGGACAGTGTCAACAGGCAACCTGCCTCACCAGCGCCTGGCCACACGGCACTGACGCCGTTGCCGTACAGCACTAGCGAAACGCGCATCCAGCTTTCGGTCCGCACCAAGATCGCCCAGGGACTACTGACACAACAGCAGACAACATTGCGCGATTCGATCTGGTTTGGCTACACACAGCAGTCGTACTGGCAGTTGTTCAATCGCGAGCTGTCGCGCCCGTTCCGCAGCACCGACCACGAGCCCGAGATCACCTACATCTACCCCAGCGATGCGCAGTTGCCGCTCGGCTGGCGCTTGCGCTACGCCGGCGTTCGCCTGGTGCACCAATCGAACGGCCAGCAGTTGCCGCTGTCACGCAGTTGGAACCGCACGGCGCTGATGGCGGGGATGGAACGAGGCAACGAATTGCGGTTGACGGCTCAGCTTTGGCGGCGCGTCGATGAAGAGGCGGTTGACGACGACAATCCGGGCATCAGCGACAAGATTGGCCGCGCTGAGCTGGCCGGTTTCTGGAAAGTGAACCCGGACAACACTCTCGGCATCACACTGCGCCATTCGTTGCGCGCCAACGCCAATGGCTCGGTGCGCCTGGAGTGGCTGCGGAAAATGGGCTCCAGCGGCCCGAGCGGCAACAACAGCGGATTGCGCCTGCACACGCAGCTATTCAGTGGCTACGGCGACTCGCTGGTTGACTACAACCGCCTGCGCACCGTGCTCAGCGTCGGGTTGAGCCTGGTTGACTGGTAGGGTCTCGCGCCCGAGCTGTCAGGTCGCTATCATCGTGTTGGTATCGAACAGGAGATCAGCCATGAACAAACGCATTGAAACCACACCCATGTCTGCCTATCTGGCAGACACGCACGAGCTCAGCAACCTGTCCAGCGATCTTTGCGACTACAACATGTTCAGTGCCGACCCCGCGCTGCAGGAAGCCGTGCGGCGTGAAGGCGGCCAATCGGCGCAGGCTGACCTCACTGCCTTTGGCAAGCTGACCGGCTCCGCCGACTACCTTGAACTGGGCCGTCTGGCGAACCATCACACTCCCGAGTTCGACAGCCACGACCGCTTCGGCAAGCGCATCGACCTGGTGCAGTTCCACCCGGCCTACCACCAGTTGATGAAAACAGCGATCGAGCACGGGCTACATGCGTCGCCATGGACCCAGCCGGGACCCGGCGCGCATGTTGCGCGCGCCGCCAGGACTTATCTGCACACACAGGTCGAGGCCGGCCACGGCTGCCCGATCACGATGACGTTTGCCGCAGTGCCGGCGCTGCGGCTGCAGCCCGATCTGGCCAGCATCTGGCTGCCCAAGGTCACGGCCAGCGTGTACGACCCGCGCAACGTGCCGATGGAGCAAAAGCGCGGCGTCACCATCGGCATGGCGATGACCGAAAAACAGGGCGGCTCCGATGTGCGCTCCAACAGCACGCGCGCTTACCCGCTGGGCAGCGGCGGACCGGGCCAGGCCTATGAACTGGTCGGCCACAAGTATTTTGTTTCGGCCCCGATGTGCGACGCCTTTCTGGTGCTGGCGCAGGCGCCTGGCGGACTGTCGTGCTTTTTGCTGCCACGCTGGCGCCCGGACGGAGCCAAGAACGCGATGCAGGTGCTGCGCCTGAAGAAGAAAATGGGCAACGCCTCCAACGCATCGAGCGAGATCGAACTGCGTGGCGCGCTGGCCTGGATGGTGGGCGAGCAGGGGCGCGGCGTGCGCAACATCATCGAGATGGTCAGCATGACGCGCTTTGACTGCATGATTGGATCGAGCGCCGGCATGCGCATGGCCGCCTCGCAGGCGTTACACCACTGCTCGCGGCGCTCTGCCTTCGGCAAAGTCCTGAACCAGCAGCCCCTGATGCAAAACGTGCTGGCCGATCTGGCGCTCGAGAGCGAAGCGGCGTTGACGCTGACGATGCGCATGGCGCGCGCGATGGACAACCGCCATATCGAACAAGAAGACCTGCTGGTGCGCCTGGTCACGGCGGTCGGCAAATACTGGATCTGCAAGCGCACGCCGAACCATGCGTATGAGGCGATGGAGTGCATTGGCGGCAGCGGCGTGATGGAGGACTCGATGATGCCGCGCCTGTACCGCGAGGCGCCAGTGAATTCGATTTGGGAGGGGAGCGGCAATGTGCAGTGCCTGGACGTGCTGCGCGCGCTGTCGAAAACGCCGGCTGTGCTGGATGCTTTCTTCACTGAAATCGACATCGCCAAAGGCGGGAACAAAGCGCTCGACCAACTGAACGCCGCACTGGTGAAAGACCTGAGCGACTTGGGCGATATCGAATACCGGGCGCGCGAACTGGTGGACCGCATGGCGCTGGCGTTGCAGGCCAGTCTGCTGGTGCGCCATGCTCCGAGCTTCATCAGCGACGCGTTCTGCCATTCGCGCCTGCAGCAGATCGGCCACCACAACTACGGCACGCTGCCGCGCGGCATTGACTGCGCCGCCATTTTGAAGCGCGCGACACCGGTGGCCGAGCGTGCTTGAGTTTGAGCTGCTAGCCACCGATAGCGCCAGCCACGCCCGGCGCGGCCGCCTGAGACTCAACCACGGCGTGGTGGAGACGCCAATCTTTATGCCGGTCGGCACCTACGGCACCGTCAAGGGCGTGCTGCCGCGCAGCCTGACTGATATGGGCGCGCAAATCATCCTGGGCAACACGTTTCACCTGTGGATGCGCCCCGGACTCGACGTCATGGCGCAGTTTGGCGGGCTGCACCAGTTCGAGAAATGGGACAAACCGATCCTGACCGACTCGGGCGGATTTCAGGTCTGGAGCCTGGGCGAGATGCGCAAGATCTCTGAAGAGGGCGTCAAGTTCTCATCGCCGGTCAATGGTGACAAGCTGTTTCTGACGCCCGAGATCTCGATGCAAATCCAGACCACGCTGAACAGCGACATCGTGATGCAGTTTGACGAGTGCACGCCGTATATTTCGGTCGAGCCCAAGACCAAAGGCCAGCTCACCACCGAGCGCGAAGCGCGCAGTTCGATGGAACTCAGCCTGCGCTGGGCCGGGCGCTGCCAGGCAGAGTTTGAGCGACTGGGAAACTCCAACGCTTTATTCGGGATCGTGCAGGGCGGCATGTTCGAGCATTTGCGCCAGGAGTCGCTGGAGCAATTGGTGGCGATGGACTTCCCCGGCTACGCCATCGGTGGTGTCAGCGTCGGCGAGCCGAAGGACGAGATGCTGCGCATCATGGCGCACACGCCGCATCGGCTGCCGGCCAACAAACCGCGCTATCTGATGGGCGTCGGCACACCGGAAGATCTGGTCGAAGGCGTGGCCCAAGGCGTCGATATGTTCGACTGCGTCATGCCAACACGCAATGCGCGCAACGGCACGTTGTTCACCCGCTACGGCGACCTGAAAATTCGCAATGCACGGCACAAAAGCGATGAACAGCCGCTTGATGGCAGTTGCACCTGCCACACCTGTGCCGGCAACTCCGGTGTGGCCTGGGACCAGGGCGGGCGTGATGGTTTTTCCAGGGCCTATCTGCACCATCTGGACCGCTGCGGCGAGATGCTCAGCCCTATGCTGGCCAGCATCCACAACCTGCACTATTACCTGAACCTGATGCGCGAAGTGCGCCAGGCACTCGACGTCGGCACGTTTGGCGCGTTGCGCCAGCAGTTCAAGGCGGATCGTTCGCGCGGGGTTTAGCGCAGGCCAGGTTCACATCAGGAGTTTGTCAATGAGCCCATGGAACGCTGCCGCTGTAGGTGAGCACCGCGACCAGATTGATACACCTGCGCTGATCCTCGATCTCGACGCGTTCGAACGCAATCTGGTGCTGATGCAACAGGCACTTGTCGGCACCACGCTGCGGCTGCGCCCGCACGCCAAAAGCCACAAATGCCCGGACATCGCGCTGCGCCAGTTGGCGCATGGTGCGGTCGGAATCTGCTGCCAGAAAGTTAGCGAGGCCAGCGTGTTTGTGGCGGCCGGCATCACCGACGTGCTGATCACCAACCAGATCGTCGGCGCCGCCAAGATAGCGCATCTCATGGAGCTTGCGCAGCGTGCGCGCATCGGCGTGCTGGTGGACCACCCCTCCCAGGTGGACGCGCTGGCCAAGGCGGCCCTGTCGCATCACGTTGCGCTCGACGTTTACATCGAAATCGACGTTGGCATGCAACGCTGCGGCGTTGCGCCAGGCATGGCCGCGCTGGCGCTGGCGCAACGAATCAGTGCGGCGCCGGCGCTGCGCTTTGCCGGCTTGCAGTGTTATCAGGGCGCGGCGCAGCATCTGCGCGCACCTGACCAGCGTGCCCAGGCCATCGCCATTGCCGCGCAGGCCGCGCTCGAGACCAAGAATGCGATCGAAGCGCACGGCATCGCGGTGCCGATCATTACCGGCGCCGGCACCGGCAGCTTCGTGCATGAACGTGACTCGGGCGTCTTTGATGAGTTGCAAGCCGGCTCCTACATCTTCATGGACCGCGATTACGCCGACAACGAACTTGGCGCCAACGACGTGCGCTTTGAGCACGCCCTGTTCGCATTGACCACCGTGATGAGCCGCCCCAGCGCTGAGCGCGCGGTTGTCGATGCCGGCCTAAAGGCTTCCAGCGTCGATTCGGGCATGCCCTCAGTCTGGCAGCGCGATGACCTGCGCTACAGCAAGGCTTCGGATGAACACGGCGTGCTACTGACCCCCGACGCCGATTCGGTGTCGCTTGGCACGCGTCTGCTGCTGGTGCCGGGTCACTGCGATCCGACCGTGAACCTGTACGACGAGCTCATCTGCGTTCGCGGCGACGTAGTGGAGGCCATCTGGCCTGTTGCGGCACGGGGCGCGTTGCTGTGACCAACTTTATCAAAGAGCCTTCGCGTTGACGGTGGATGAATTCGGTGATAAATTCATACCCAATTGAATTGCACCCATTTCCAAGGAATCGCATGAAGTACGCCAACAATATCCGATCTATTTCTTATTTGAAAAATAATGCCGCCAAGATTTCTGAACAACTGGAAGGCAATTGCAGCCCGTTTTTCATTACCCAAAATGGGTCAGCCACCATGGTGATTGAGAGCGTGCAGGACTATGAAGACAAGGAAGAACTGCTGGCGCTGTTGAAGATTCTGGCATTGGGAAAAAAGGACGCGCTTGCGGGCAAAGGGGTGAGCGCTGATGACTTCCTGAAAGAACTCGACGCCATGGACGACCCCCACAAACTGGCTGCAGCGTAAATGCCGATCATCATTCTTCCAGACGCACAGGAGGATATAAAGGCCCTTCGGCGGTACATGGTCAAGAAGTGGAATCTCCCCATATGGGTAGATGCAAAACGCGAGATTTTTGGCAAGTTCAAAGATATTCGGTCTGGAAAATTGAATGGTTTTCAAATTCCCGAGCTGGCAAGCCTTGGCATCGACACCTACCTGCAAACACTGACTTCCCATCATCGAATCATTTACGAAAAAGAAGGTCGCAATCTTTTTATTTACATGGTTGCGGGACAGCAACAGGACTTCAAGTCCCTTTTGCAAAAACGCATATTGAATAGATCGGCATAACCCGCACCAAGGTTTTTGCGGTGCCGGCATTGATTCTTGCAAATCTGGAACCTCACCGGATGAATTGCAAGGATAAAACGAGCGCAGGAGCCGGCTAATCACCGGTAAAGACCGTCAACACCCCGGTATAGCCGTACAGATGATTGCGGGCGATTTCGCCGCCGGCAAAGAAGCCGACCAGCGGCACGTCGCCGAGCGCGCGGCGCACGATTTGCAGTTCGGCGCTGGGGCCACCGAAATGCGGTCCGCCACGGCCAGAGCAACTGACATAGACCGCACCGGCGATGCCGCGCGCCGGGTGCGGCGTGAGCGCGGCATCGGACGCCGCCAGTGCCGTCACCGCCTCGACCGGCCGTTCTTGCGGTTCCAGTTCTTCCCGAATCTCGGCGCACACGCGCATCAGATCGGCCTTGGCCGCCTGCACGTTGCGCTGGCAAAAAGCCAGTTGCATGCCGACTTCGAGCTGATCTGCCACGGCAACGCCGCGGCGCGCCGGGTCGAGCCCGATGATGTGGCGCACGATCACGTCGCTGCCAAAGTTGCCGGTGCGGCTGACCGCTACCGCGTCACCGGCGACGCCGGTGCGCTCACTGGCGTGCATCAGACCGGCCAGCGTGGCGCGTATCACCGTCAGCGCCTGCTCCGGCTGATCCAGCGACAAATGCAGATCGCGCAGCATCACGTCAAGCGCTGGCTCGCCGTCCAGCGCGGTCACCACGTTGCGGTCGGCGGCACTGACCCGGTGCGCTTTCGCGACTGGCAGGCAACCCTGCGTCACGCGCGACACCAGACTGACCTGCTGCCCAAACGCCACCCCACTCAGGCCACCACTGAAGACGCCCGAAGCGTTGCCGTGCCCCTGGATGTTGCCATTGCCGCCCACGGCAAACTGCACCGACTTCCCGCGACTCGACGCCAGCCCGCCAAACAGCTATCCCGCCGCGGTGCGCGCCGCCATCTCGTTGACGAGTTCACCCAGATCGGGCGTGCTGGCATCGGCATGAATCAGTGCCGTGTGCGCCTCGAACCCGATGCCCAGCGGCGCCACTCCGGAGAACACGCGGTACTGGTCGGATGGCAGGTCGCACAGCATCAGGGCCAGCGCCGGCTCGTCAACATACTCGACGTTATTCGATGAAATGCCGACCCCGACGGTGCCCGACCAGTCGGTTATCTGCGGCAGCTCGGCGCTCAGATGGTCCAGGATATCCTGCGCCTGATCGGCGTAATGATCGGTGATGTAGAGCAGAGCCAGCGCCGGCGCGCTGGCGTACGCGTGCAACGCCATTTGGGCGCGCACTTGCGCCAGCACCAGAGCCGCCGCCATGCGCCACTGCGGGTGCGCGGCATGGCCATACGGGAACAGTTTCATGGCCGGGGGCTTCGCCGCAGCGTCAGCGGCTTCGGCTTGCTGTTTTCTTGGCCGGCTTACCGGCGCCGACACGTGACTTGACGGCGTTGGATGCGGCTTTTTTGGTCGCTTTGACCGCCTCTTTGGCAAAGCCGGCGGCCATGTTCTTGGTGACGTCGATGGCGGTGTTCTTGCCGACATCTTTCATCGCGCTGGCAGCGATTTGCTGAAACTGCTGTGTCAACGAGCCCCATAACTGCATCGGGTCCACCATGCCGGCCGCAGCCACAGCCGCAGGCTGGGCGGCTTTGCCCACTTTCTTGGCAACCGCCTGCGCATCGGAGGCCACCTCGGAGATGGTCTGGGCCGTCGCGGCTGCCTTGTCAGAGACGCGCTGCACGCCGGAAAACACCGTGTCGGCTGCCTTGAGCTTGAGGGCATTGGCCATGTCGCCGATGTTGAAATTCATGCCCTTGAGCGTTGCCAGCGTCATCTTTTGCACTTCCAGCGCCTGCACCGTGGCGCCCAGGGCTTTGGAGTTCTGCTCCAGCCAGAAATGCACAGTCTTGAGTTCTTCAATGCGCTTCTCCAGCTCCTCCACATTGAGCGTGGGTGCAATCCAGTTGGCCAGATTGGGCATTTGCGGAATGCTTTGCGTGGCCCCCTTCGCCAGGTTTTGCAGAAAGTCAAAACCAGGAACGAATTTGCCAAAACCGGTGTTCTGCGGATCACTCATGTTCGCTCCTTGGAGGTTGTCAACATTGAACTACCGACAGCTTACCCCAATGTGGCGCGGCTGGCGATATGAATGACCCGGCGACGCTCAATGTCTATGTTCGGCCATGGGGTCCTTGCCAGGGACAGCCTGCGCCGGGGCTCGCGTGCTGACCGGCACTCTCAGTTGCACTGTGCTCTGGGCGCCCTTCGCATCCTGGAACACCAGGGTCAACGCCAGCGTGCTGCCGGTGGGCAGGCTTGCGTTCATATCCATCAGCATGATGTGATGTCCACCGGGTCGCAGTTCCACCGTCTTGCCGGCGGGCAAGGCCAGCCCGTTGGGCAGCGCGCGCATCTGCATGACGGCGCCATCCATCTTCATTTCATGGACCTGCGCGACGCCGGCTTGTGGCGAAGCAACGCCGACCAGCCTGCTGTCCTGCCTGGCGGTGATTTTCATGAATGCGCCGATGGCGGTTTGACCTGGCACCGAGGCACGGGCCCAGGCATCGCTGACTTGCACCGTCTGGGCATGCACGCCGGCACCCGCCAGCATAAGGAGGACACTCAGGTTCTTTAGTTTCATGTTTCTTACCTGGCAAAGCAAAGGCGCGCGCGGCGCGCGGTGACGGCGAGTATGACGCAAAGCCGGCAGTAACGCGCACAAGGCCTGCTATCCTGCCGGGATGAATTACACATTTGTCTCGGCCACGATCCTGCTGATTCTGATCACTGACCCGATCGGCAACATTCCGATCTTCGCCAACGCGCTCAAACATGTGTCGCTGCAGCGCCGGCCCTGGGTCATTCTGCGCGAAGTGCTGATTGCCTTTGCGCTGCTGCTGACCTTCATGTTTGTCGGCGACGGCTTCTTGCGTGTGATGAATTTGAGCGAGCTGTCGCTGCAGATCGGTGGCGGCGTGATCCTGTTCCTGATCGCCCTACGCATGATCTTTCCGCCGCCACCAGCGCCTGAAACGGTTGAAGCCATGCGCGAACCCCTGATAGTGCCGCTGGCGATACCAGCCATCGCCGGCCCATCGGCGCTGGCCACCGTGCTGCTACTGGTGTCGCAGGCGCCCGAGCGGCGCCTGGAATGGATCGCCGCACTGTGCGTGAGCATGACGGTGAGTGCCATCGTGCTGGTGCTGGCAGAGCGCATTCAACGCGTCGCCGGAGACCGTTTTGTGGTGGCTCTGGAGCGCCTGATGGGCCTGGTGCTGGTGGCTGTTTCGATTGAGATGATGTTGCGCGGCGTCAAGACCTTCGCCCACCAGTTGGCCGGCGCATGACCCTCACGACCGGGCACTGGCCGCCGTCGCCGGCGCTGCAATCTGCTGTTCTATCGCACCAAACAGACTGCGCCCGTCAATGCCATTCATCTCGATGCGCATGCTGTCGCCGCTTTGCATGAAATCGGTCTGCGACTGGCCCAGCGCACCGGAACCAATGATGGCGCCGGCTTGCAGCTTGCGGTATTGGCAGAGCTGGGCGATCAACTGGCCGAAGTGGAATTTCATCTGGGCGCCGGCGTCGGGCATTCCAAGTTTGCGGCCGTTGCAGCTGCTGTGCAGAGTCAGGTGCAAGCGGCCCTTGGCCCACGCACTGCCGCACTCGTCCGGCGTCACCACCACCGGGCTGAAGCTGCTGGCCAATCGGCCCTGAACTGATGCGCTGGCGCTGTCCGCGCCAATTGACGCCAAGTTGCGCAGGCACACATCGTTCACCAGCGCCAGCAGACGAATGCCGTCCAGCGCCTGCGTCGGCGAGACGCCGCTGGCGATATCGCCGGTGATGACGGCCAGCGAGGCTTCAAAGTCGAGCCCGGCTGCTTCGCCGTTGCACGGCACGTCGTCGGTTGCGCCCAGCAGACGGTCGCTGACGCACGCGTGCATCACCAGCGAATTGCCACCTGCTGCGGCGTCAACGCGCTGGTAGGCACGCGGCAACGCGGCCATGCATTGCCGGGGATCGAACGCGAAGGCATTGCGCACGAGGCCGACGCTGGAACTGTTTTCGGCGACCCGGTTGAGCGCGTCATACAGGTCTTGCAACTGCGGCGACATGAAATTCCAGTCGTCCAGCACCTGCTGCATCCTGTTGGCGATGCCGGTCGCATAATGGGCCGTACTGAGGTCGCGCGAAACGACCACCAATTGGCCGTCACGCGAGCCGTCTTTGTAAGTGGCAAGTTTCATGAAAATACTGGAAAATGGACAATGATTGTGTAATGGGCCGTTGCCCGGCTTACCCAAGAACAACCCGTGAAATTCTAGTTCGCATTGGCACTGCTCCGGCAGCTATTCAATTTGAAAACCGCTTCACCACTCCGCAATGAACGCAAAGCCCTGCTGGGTTTGGGCGCCGCCGTGCTGCTGGCGCACCTGACGATTCTCCAAACGGCACCGATGCGGCCATCGCCACGCCAGCAGGAATGGGGCGCCACATTCATCACGCGCACGATTGCGCTGGAGCCACCGGCTCTGTCATCCACCTTCGAGCCCACCGGGCCAACGTTGCAGCAAGCGGCCACAAAGGCACCGGCAGCGCCGCCGGGCAACGCCGCAACGACAAGCGCCGCTGACTCGGGCGACGCTGCACCGGTAGCGGCACAAGCTCCAAGCACGCAAGACGCCATGTCTGCCAGCGCCGAGCCGCCGCCGAACCCGTCGCACGAACAGCTTGCGGCGGCTGCGGTCGCGGCCACGCCGCCCGGCTCGACGCGGCTCATGTACCAGGTGTTCTCCAACCGGTTCCCGTACCGGCTCAAGGCTGAACTGCACTGGCGCAACACTGGAAACAGTTATGACGCGCGGTTGGAGCTGCATGCGCTGGGCCTGACCCGGTTCCAGACCAGTCGCGGTTTGCTGACGGCGCAGGGTCTGGCGCCGATCCGGTTTTCCGACAAATTCCGCAACGAAGTCGCAGCCCACTTCAACCGCGAAAAAGGCGTCGTCACTTTCAGCGCCAATACACCTGATGCGCCGTTACTGGCCGGCGCACAGGACCGGCTGAGCATCATGCTGCAATTGGGCAGCATGATTGCCAATACCCCAAGCCGTTACCCGGCCAACACCGTGATCAGCGCACAGACGATCGGGCCGCGCGACGCCGACACCTGGAGCTTTACCGTCCTCAGCGAAGAAACGTTGGCGCTGCCCGGCGGAGAACTGGCGAGCCTGAAACTGATACGCAACCCGCGCGAGCCGTTCGACCAGACAGTGGAGTTGTGGCTGGCACCCAAGCTGGGCTATCTGCCGGCGCGCATCAAGATTACCGAGTCCAACGGCGACCACGTTGACCAGCAATGGCTGGCCTCTGAAACCCTGCAGTGAACCTTGCGCGTTTGGCGGCATCCAACTCTTGCAATTGCGCGCTGCGCCGCCACCTGTACAGCAGGACCGATTAAGGGATAATCCGCTCATGCACACGCTTTACGATTCCGACACCTATTCTGTGACGCACATGCTGGCCAATGGCGCAGCCGTGGATGCGACACCGATACTGGTGCGTCATGGTTTCGAGATCGTGGACAAGCGCGCCAACAAGGAGGTCTATCTGGACGGCTCGTGGGCCGAACTGTTCCAGATGCATATTTCCGCATGGCAGCAAAACACGCCGACCCAGGAAGAGGTCGAAGACACGCTCGAGCAATACGCCGAGTTGGCGCAAAACCCGGTGGTCGTGCACTGAAGCCGTTGAAGATCGTCAGACCGCTGTGCGCCGCTGCGGCAGTGCTGGCCTTGCTGGCATGCGCCAGCCGTCCTGTCCCCCCACCCTCTGATCAGACTCTGATGCAGCAGTTGCTGCCGGCTGACGCGGTGTTGCTGGGCGAGCAGCACGATGCGCCGGATCACCAGCGGGTGCATCTTGACGTGGTGCAAGCCCTGAGCAGCCAGCACAAGCTGGCGGCGCTGACACTGGAGATGGTCAGCCAGGGCCAGTCCACCGAGAATCTTGCCGTCGATGCGACCGAACAGCAGGTGCAAGCCGCGTTGCAGTGGAACAGCGACGGCTGGTCATGGCCTAGCTACGGCCCGGTTGTGATGGCAGCAGTGCGCGCCGGCGTGCCGGTAGTAGGTGCCAACCTGGCGCGAACGCGGCTGCGCGAGGCCATGGCAGACAGCCGGCTCGATACGCTGCTCTCAGGCCCGGCGCTCAAGGCGCAGCAACAAAACGTGCGTCTGGGCCACTGCGGTCTGTTGCCCGAGAGTCAGATTACTCCGATGACGCGCGTGCAGATTGCGCGCGATATCGCGATGGCCGATGCGCTGCGCCAGGCGGCACGGCCCGGACAAGTCGTGCTGCTGCTCACCGGCAACAGCCATGCCGATCGCACTGTGGGCATACCGCTGCACCTGCCGCCCGAGTTCAGGGTAAAGGCCGTGCTGCTGTATGCACCCGACAACTCGGACAACATCCTCAACAGCAACGAATTCGATCTGTTCTGGCCGGCCAAGGCAGCACCGATCATTGACCATTGCGCCAACCTGGCGACCAAGCTTGGCAAGCCCGTTGCCACCGACACGAAATGAACCCGACTTATATATTGACGCTGTCCTGCCCGGACCGCCTCGGCCTGGTGCACGCGGTATCGGGCTTTTTGCTGGAGCGCAGCGGCAACATCGAGGAAGCGGCCCAGTACAACGATGTGGACACCGGCCTGTTCTTCATGCGCGTGCAATTTGCCTGCGCGCAACTGACCCTGGAGCAACTCAAAGACCAGTTGTCTGCGTTTGCCACTGCGTTCGAAATGCAGTGGCGGCTGCACGCGCGCGCGCAGCCGATGCGCGCCGTCATCATGGTCTCGAAAGAAGGGCACTGTCTCAACGACCTGCTGTTTCGCTGGAAAAGCGGCTTGCTGGCGCTCGACATTCGCGCCATTGTCTCGAACCACCGCGAGTTCTACCAACTCGCCGCCAGTTACAACGTGGCGTTTCATCACTTGCCCGTGACCAGCGCCAGCAAGGCGCAGGTGGAAGCCAAACAGTACGAAATCATTCAAGCCGAGGACGCCGAACTGGTGG
>JANNUE010000170.1:0-2692 GCA_031394895.1 Betaproteobacteria bacterium | reverse complement strand
CGATCGCGGCCGGTGCCAGTTCGGTCATGATGGGTGGCATGTTTGCCGGCACCGAGGAGGCGCCCGGTGAGGTCATCCTGTACCAGGGGCGCAGCTACAAGAGCTACCGCGGCATGGGCTCGATCGGCGCGATGCAGCAAGGCAGTGCCGATCGCTACTTCCAGGAATCGAGTACCGGCAATCCGAACGCGGACAAGCTGGTACCTGAAGGCATTGAAGGCCGGGTTCCGTACAAAGGGTCGATGGTGTCCATCGTCTACCAGATGTCCGGTGGTGTGCGCGCCAGCATGGGCTATTGCGGCTGCGCGACGATTGCCGATATGCAGAACAAGGCCGAATTCGTCGAGATCACGACGGCCGGTATTCGCGAGAGCCACGTGCACGATGTGCAGATCACCAAGGAAGCGCCCAATTACCGTGCAGATTGATGTTCCCGCGCGCTTGGGCGAGCTGATTTGCCGCTAGACCAGGCTTTCGTACCGAATGTCACACCAGAAAATCCTGATCCTCGATTTTGGCTCGCAGGTCACCCAGTTGATTGCACGGCGCGTGCGCGAGGCCCATGTGTTTTGCGAGGTCGCCGCGTGCGCCGTCGGCAACGACTGGGTTCGCGCCTATGCGCGCGACGGCAATCTCAAGGGCATCATCCTGTCCGGCAGCCATGCCAGCACCTACGAAGACCATCAACTGCGCGCGCCGCAGGTGGTGTTCGAACTGGGTATCCCGGTGCTGGGTATCTGCTACGGCATGTTCGCGATGGCGGTTCAGCTCGGCGGCCTTGTCGCTGCGAGCAGCAAACGCGAGTTCGGCCATGCGAATGTACGGGCGCACGGCCACACCTGCTTGCTTGATGGCATCCAGGACTTCGTCACCAGCGAAGGACACGGCATGTTGCAGGTCTGGATGAGTCACGGCGACAAGGTCACCGAGATGCCGTCGGGTTTCCACCTGATGGCCAGCACCGACAGCTGTCCGGTCGCTGGCATGGCGGACGAGGATCGACATTTCTACGGCCTGCAGTTCCATCCCGAGGTGACCCATACCAA
The DNA here is from genome assembly GCA_031394895.1 of Betaproteobacteria bacterium. Taxonomy (GTDB): domain Bacteria; phylum Pseudomonadota; class Gammaproteobacteria; order Burkholderiales; family Burkholderiaceae_C; genus Rhodoferax. The sequence continues at coordinate 1,646 of JANNUE010000170.1, read as the reverse complement.
ACGTGGCGCGGCGATTCTGGAACGGTTCGTGCTCGAGATCTGCGGCGCCCGGGCTGACTGGATCATGGGTGACTACATCGCCGAGGCGGTGGCGCAGATCCGTCGGCAGGTCGGTAGCGAAGAGGTCATCCTGGGTCTGTCGGGCGGGGTCGATTCGTCGGTCGCCGCAGCGCTGATCCACCGCGCGATCGGCGATCAGCTGACCTGCGTGTTCGTCGACCACGGCCTGTTGCGCCTGCATGAAGGCGACCTGGTGATGGACATGTTCGTCGGCAAGCTGCACGCCAAGGTGGTGCGGGTCGACGCGGCCGAGCAGTTCCTGGGCCATCTGGCCGGCGTGAGCGAGCCCGAAGCCAAGCGCAAGATCATCGGGCGCGAATTCGTCGAGGTATTCAAGGCTGAAGCAGGAAAGCTCAAGAACGACCATGCGCGCCACGTCGCATGGTTGGCGCAAGGCACGATCTACCCGGATGTCATTGAGTCGGGTGGCGCCAACAACAAGAAGGCGGTCACGATCAAGAGCCACCACAACGTGGGCGGCCTGCCCGAGCAACTGGGCCTCATACTGCTCGAACCGCTGCGCGAACTGTTCAAGGACGAGGTGCGCGAACTTGGCGTGGCGCTTGGCCTGCCCCACGCCATGGTCTACCGACATCCGTTTCCGGGACCGGGACTGGGCGTGCGCATTCTTGGCGAAGTCAGGCGCGAGTATGCCGATCTGTTGCGCCAGGCCGACGCGATCTTCATCGAAGAGTTGCGCGCATTCATGGACCCGGACACCGGCAAGAGCTGGTACGACCTGACCAGCCAGGCATTTGCGGTGTTCCTGCCGGTCAAAAGCGTTGGCGTGATGGGCGACGGGCGCACCTACGAATACGTGGTCGCCCTGCGCGCCGTGCACACGAGCGACTTCATGACCGCCGACTGGGCCGAGCTTCCCTATGCGCTGCTCAAGAATGTCTCGGGGCGCATCATCAACGAGGTCAAGGGCATCAACCGCGTGACCTACGACGTATCGAGCAAGCCGCCGGCGACGATCGAGTGGGAATGAGTTGCCTTTCAATTTGGCTAAAATAGTGTTTTTAATCAATAGGTTACATACATATATCAACTATCCACGATACATCATCAATAGGATGAAAAATGCGCTTCAAGCAGATGATCTGCAAAGCCATTTCGCTCTGCAGACGCTTCGTTTGGCAAAAAGCATGCATCACGGTTTGACGGTAAATCTGACGGTAAAAATTTGGGCCTATGAGGCTGCTGAGAATTTACCGTCACACGAAGTGCCTTGCTGACGGTAAAAATGTTTCCTGAAACTGCCGTCAAAACAAAAACTTACCGCTTTTGGAGCGTGTGATTTGGCGTGACGGTAAAAGCGGTGAATCAGGGGCGTTAAGCCGATGTTTGCTGCGCAGCAAATATCTCGTTTTCCTGGAAGTTTTGGGATTCCAGCTTATTTTCCGGGAAACGACCGTACCAAACAGCGCATTGCCGGAGCGAGATGGTCAACGGCGCAGGGTCCGCGCGAGTAGCCTTGTGGCTGTGATTGACGAGCCTCCCAAAAAGGGAGAAACTCGACGGCATGAGGGTCATCGCCAAGAGCAGTCTGAAGAAGTTTTGGGACCGACCCGGCTGCGGTGATG
>JANNUE010000105.1:0-1766 GCA_031394895.1 Betaproteobacteria bacterium | reverse complement strand
ACACCCGCCACGATATGCCGGTGCTGGAAATGCATGTCTGGAAGGCTCTGGCCCAGTCGGCCGAATACGGCCTGATGGGCATCAACATCCTCTGGTGTGGCTTCGAATTCGATTGCGAACTGCACTTTGACGTCGGCATCTTCGTCTCTGGCGAGTCCTCTGCTTTAATGCGCTCGATCGAAGGCAATCCGCCCGAGCCCCGGCCCAAATACATCCGCACTTCGGTGTCGGGCATCTGGGACAAGCCGAGCAACCTGAACAACGTCGAGACCTGGGCCAACGTGCCGCAGATCATAGACAAAGGTGCCGACTGGTTCACCAGCATCGGCTCGGAAAAGAGCAAGGGCACCAAACTCATTTCGCTGTCGGGCCATGTGGTCAACAGCGGCATCGTGGAAGTGCCAATGGGCACGCCGCTGCGATCGCTGGTGTTTGACATTGGCGGCGGCGTGCGCGACGGCAAGACGCTCAAGGCGATTCATTTCGGCGGTGCCATGGGCGGCTCGATTCCGGCCGACCTGATCGACGCCCCGCTGGACTTCGACGGCATGTCCAAGCTGGGCGCGCCCATTGGCGCTGGCGGTCTGCTGCTGATGGACGAAGACACTGACATGGTCGAAGTGGCGCGCTACCTGATGGACTTTTTGACCAAGGAGTCCTGTGGCAAGTGCGTGCCGTGTCGCGAAGGCATGGCTCAGATGCTGCAGATCCTGACCCGCATCACCGAGGGCCAGGGCAAGGCTGGCGACATTGAGCAACTGCAGGACCTGATCGACGTGACCGCAGTAGCCAGCCTGTGCGCGCTGGGCAAAACCTCGGGCGACCCGCTCAAGAGCATGTTCCGCTACTTCAAACCCGAGTATGAAGCCCGCATTGCCGGCGGGAGCGAAAGCAAATGACTGAAATTGTTTTGACCATTGACGACCAGCAGGTCACGGTCCCGGCCGGCATGACGGTTCTGCAGGCAGCACAGCAGGCCGGCATCTACATCCCGACGCTGTGCCATCACGAAAAGCTCGAAGCCTTCGGCGGCTGCCGTCTGTGCATGGTGGAGGTGGAGTCGCGCGGCTGGACCAGCTATGTCGTGTCCTGCCTCTATCCGGCGGCCCAAGACATCGTCGTGCGCACCCGCTCGGAGAAGGTGGACAAGATCCGCAAGGTGCTGGTTGAGGAACTGATGGCCCACGCGCCAGACGCTCCCGAACTGGTGAAGCTGGCCCAGGAGTACGGCGCCGACCGCAACCGTTTCGAAAAAGAGGCCTCGTTCTGCGTGCTATGCGGGCTGTGCGTGCGCTATTGCGACGAGGTGAAGAAGAAGAACGCGGTCAGCTTCTTCGACAACGGCTCCGTGCGCCAGATCAGCTTCATTGCGGAAGTTGCCAAAAACGAATGCTGGGACTGCCAGGAATGCTTCGCACTGTGCCCGACGTCGTATGCGCAGGCCGCTTACCTGCTGACCGAAGCGCTGGCCTTTCCCGGGCAACGCAAGGCCGCAGCCCGCGTGGCCAAGGCCGCTGCCAAACCGCGCGTGATTATTCCGATCATGGCGGTGTAGGCACAGCAAGCCCCCACCCATGCAGGAGCAATTCGGTGTGGCAATCCATGCACCCGGAAGTCCTGGATTGCCGCGCTGCGCTCGCAATGACGGCTGAGGGGGCTTAGATATTGCAAATACACCATTTAGCCGTCATTGCGAGGAGCGCAGCGACGTGGCAATCCATGCACCCGGAAGTCCTGGATTGCCGCGCTGCGCTCGCAATGACGAC
>JANNUE010000104.1:0-2063 GCA_031394895.1 Betaproteobacteria bacterium | reverse complement strand
TCCAGACAATCGAACACGATCTGTTCGACCGGGTCGGCAATCGGGATCGGATCCCGGGCGGGACTATCGCTGTTCTCGACCATGGCCAGCCTCCGGGGCACGGCGACAAAACCATATTCATGGTGTACACGCCGCAGCCATGACGCTGCTGGCAGAAACTGCCACCGGAATGGTGGTTGGCATGAATGTGCGTGACGACTGTCTGCCACTGGCCAAACAACTTAAGGTCGCATTCAGGAAACGGGCCCGGGGCGCGATGCGTGCTGTGGCCACGTTGACCGACGAGCAGCGCACATTGATGCAGCAAAGTGACAAGGGTGAAGTCACCGTGACCGTGCATGTGAGCGACGAGTCCGGGGAACAGCCCATCGAGTGTGAATTTATCTGGGCCTGGATACCGTCCGGCCCACGCAAAAAGTGAAGATAAGGAGCCATCCATGAAACAAGTTCAAGAAGCCTACATTGTTGCCGCCACGCGCACCCCCATCGGGCGCTCGCACAGGGGCTTTTTCCGCAACACGCGTCCGGACGATCTGTTGGTTAAAGCCTTGCAAGCAGCGCTGGCACAAGTGCCGACCTTGGATCCGCAATCCATCGAAGATCTGATCTGCGGTTGCGCCATTCCCGAAGGGCAGCAGGGCCTAAACATCGCCCGCATCGGTGCCGTATTGGCGGGCTTGCCCACCAGCGTCGGCGGGATCACGGTGAATCGTTTTTGCGCCTCTGGCTTGAGCGCGATTCAAATGGCGGCGGATCGTATTCGCGTCGGCGAAGCCGATGTGATGATTGCAGCTGGCGTAGAAAGCATGAGCATGGTGCCCATGATGGGCAACTCGCCATCCCTGTCCCCCACCATGTTCGACAACGACGAGAACATTGGCATTGCCTATGGCATGGGCTTGACCGCCGAAAAGGTGGCAACACAGTGGAAAGTGAGCCGTGATGCGCAGGATGCGTTTGCTGTTGAGTCGCACCGTCGCGCTCTGGCAGCGCAGGCCGCTGGGCATTTCACAGCAGAGATTACGCCGATTGAAGTGATCGATCGCACACCGAATCTGGAAACCGGTGAAGTGATTGAGAAAAAACGTGTCGTGAGCCTGGATGAAGGCGCACGTGCCGACACCTCGCTCGAAGGTTTGGCCAAGCTGCGCACGGTTTTTGCTGCACGCGGCTCCGTCACTGCCGGCAACAGTTCGCAGACTTCGGACGGTGCTGGCGCCCTGATTCTTGCCAGTGAAAAGGCCGTCAAGCAGTATGGCTTGACGCCGCTGGCGCGCTTTGTCAGCTTTGCCTCCAAAGGGGTGCCGCCGCATATCATGGGCATTGGCCCGATCGAGGCGATTCCTGCGGCACTGCGTTACGCGGGTCTGAATCAGCAGGACATCGACTGGTTTGAATTGAACGAGGCGTTTGCCGCGCAATCGCTGGCCGTGGTCCACACCCTGGGGCTCGACCCCGCCAAGGTGAACCCCATGGGCGGTGCCATTGCCTTGGGCCACCCGCTTGGCGCCACTGGCGCGATTCGCGCCGCAACGGCCATTCATGCCCTGCATCGCAATCAGCTCAAGTACAGCATGGTCACCATGTGTGTGGGCATGGGCCAGGGCGCAGCCGGTATTTTTGAACGCGTCTGACCCGTTAGCAAGGTCACGCACTGGACAGCGCTGTTTTGCGGGACAAGGCAAACTATGGGGATGAGTGATCATCCCTTTGACCAGGCCCTGAGCCTGACCCCCGAGGCGCCCGGACTTTTTCGCGGCGCCAGTTCTGATGCCTACTGGAACATGGTGGGTCCATTTGGCGGCATCACTGCCGCCACCGCGCTCAATGCTGTCCTGCAGCACCCTGACCTGCTGGGCGAGCCCATTTCCATGACGGTCAACTACGCCGGGCCGGTGGCGCGCGGACCTCTCACGGTGAAGGCCATTGCGGCGCGAACCAACCGTTCCACACAGCATTGGGTGCTGGAGTTGACGCAGACCGCCGCCGACGGACAAGAAGAAGTGATGCTGACGGGAACTGTCGTGACGGCCGCCCGTCGATCGACCTGGAGCAATGACGAC
>JANNUE010000099.1:0-2373 GCA_031394895.1 Betaproteobacteria bacterium | reverse complement strand
CCAGCAGTTCCGCGACAAGCAGCAGCAGGAATGGACGCCGCCGGGCGGCGGTATCCCGCTGACACTGACGCTGCAATCCGACGAGGTGATCCTCGAGGCGGCGCGGCCCTCGCAATTCCGGCTACCCAAAGAGCACAGCCTGCTGGTGCGCATAGGCGACCAGCAGCACACGCTGGCGCCCGGTGCGCGCCTGGAAGTTGCCGGTGGCACGCTGGTCTATGAGGGCCTGCGGCGCTGGCTGGGTTATTCGGTGAATTACGACTGGTCGGTGCCGTGGATTCTGGCGGCCGCTGTGCTTGCGGTACTCGCGCTCGCCGGGCATTTTTGGAGCAAGTTCGCGGCGCAGCCGTGGCTTAAAGAAGAGAAGGAAGCTTGATGCAAATTGAAATGCAACTGCTGTGGGCGGCGGTGGTCGCCTATGTGCTGGCCGGGGTCACCGCCATTTTTGGCGTGCTGCTGGGCAAGCGGCCGGAGCGCACGGTGCTCGGCCTGTTGCTGGTGGCGATCGCGCTACATGCGGCGTCGCTCGGCCTGCGCTGGGAGCGCGTCGGCCACGGACCGTACATCACCATGTTCGAGTTCTTGTCGAGCAACGTCTGGAGCCTGGCCAGTGTATTTGCCTTCGTTTACTGGCGCTACAAGCCGGTGCGCCCGATTGCGGCCATCGTGATGCCGATCCTGTTCATGATGCTCGGCTGGATGCTGATGCACGACTCGAAGCAGGGGAACTTGCCGGCGACGTTCAACACGATCTGGTTGTATATCCACATCGGTTTTGCCAAGCTGTTTTCCGGTACCGTTTTGGTGGCGCTGGGCATCGCGGCGGCGATCCTGTTGCGCGGCGCCGGCATCGGCACGCGGCGCTTCGCGAAGCTGCCGGGCGACGAACGGCTGCATGATCTGAACTACCGCTTCCTGGCACTCGGGCTGGTGTTCGAGACGCTGATGCTGATCACCGGGGCAATTTGGGCGCAGCAGGCCTGGGGCCGCTACTGGGGCTGGGATCCGCTCGAGACCTGGGCGCTCATCACCTGGCTGACGCTGGCCTTTGCGCTGCATCTGCGCTTTGCGATGAAGGCCACGCCGCGCACTGGCGCGATCATGGTCGTGATTGTCTTCGTGCTGGCTTTCTTTACCTTTCGCGGCATACCGTTCATCAGCACTGCCGCGCATCAGGGCGCGGTCTAATCCACCACCGCTATCTTTGTGAATCCATCTTACGAACTTGAAATCGCCCCGGGCGCGCCGCGCCGGCTCAGTACCGCGTGGCTGGCCCTGGCGGTCAGCGCGCTGGCGCTGTCCACCGTGTTTGCGCTGTCGCTGTCGATCGCGCGCACGCCCTTCGTCGGCGCCTTGCTGCCGGGCGTCGATTTGTATCGCACGGCGCTGGTGCTGCACGTCGATCTGGCGGTGCTGATCCTGTTCTTGGCCCACGCGGCGCTGCTGTGGACGGCGATTTCGGCCGGCGGCAGCGCGCGCCTCCAGTGGATCGCCGTGGCCTGCGCCGGTGCCGGCACGGTGGCAATGGTTGTTTCGCCGTTCGTGGCGAGCGGGGCAGCGGTGATGAGCAACTATGTGCCAATGCTCGACAACCCGGTGTTCGAGGTTGGCATGGGCGGGTTTGCGCTGGCGCTGCTGCTCGCCGGGGCGGTCGCGCTGTGGCGCGGCCGGCCTGGCCTGGCGGCGCCCGATGCGCAAAGCGCCTTGCGCTGGGGTATTTACCTGTCGATCCTGCCGATGCTGATGGCGATCGTCTCGCTCGGCTGGATGGCGCTCGAACTGCCAGCGCTGGCGCGGGACGAATATTTCGAGAAGCTGCTGTGGGGCCCCGGCCACCTGATGCAGTTCAGCTATGTGCTGGTGATGATGGTGTCGTGGCTGATTCTTGCCGCCGCCAGCAAGGTGCCGGTGCCGCTGTCGCCGCGCAGCGTGTGGTGGTGCTTCACGCTGACGACCGCTCCGGTGCTGCTGGCGCCGCTGCTGCACCTTGCGTTGCCAGCGCAAAGCGCCGAACTGCGCGACGCCTATACCGGACTGATGGCTTTTGCACTGTGGCCAGCCGCCGCCTGGCTCGGGCTGACGCTGCTGGCCAGCGCGCTGCGCGTGCAGCGCGCGGTGGGCGTTTACGATTCCGCGCGCGCCAGCCTGATGCTGTCGGTCACGCTGTTCGTGTTCGGCTGCATCGCCGGCGCGGCGATCAGCAGCAACAACGTGATGATCACCGGGCATTACCATGGCACGGTCGGCGCGGTCGCGCTGGCGCTGATGGGCATCGCTTTCCACCTGCTGCCGCAACTGGGCTACGCGCTGCCGCAGTCGCGCCTGGCGCGCTGGCAGCCGGTGGTCTATGGCGCGGGCCTGCTGCTGATGGCG
>JANNUE010000086.1:0-31561 GCA_031394895.1 Betaproteobacteria bacterium | reverse complement strand
ATGGCGGCCATGTTGGAGCCGCCGCCAGAGATCAAAATAACGATGTTTTTCATACCTGACCGAATTATGACCTTGCCCCTTGCCAACTCCGCTGCCCCCACTCCCCTATTGACCGCCATCCAGGCACGCGTGCTAGCCACCCTGATGGAAAAGGCGCGCACCGTGCCTGACAGCTATCCGCTCACGCTCAACTCGCTGCTGCTGGGCTGCAACCAGATGTCCTGTCGCGTGCCGCTGATGGAACTCGACGAAGCCGTGGTTGCTGGCGCGTTGGACAACCTGAAAACGGCCGGCCTGATACGCGAAAACAGCAGCGGACGCGCGACCCGCTTCGAGCACAATTTCCAGCGCGGCATCGGTGTCTTCGAGCAGTCTGCCGTGCTGCTGGGGCTGTTGATGTTGCGCGGTGCGCAAACCGCTGCTGAACTGCGACTCAATGCCGAGCGCTGGTACAAGTTTGCCGACATCTCGTCGGTCGAAGGCTTCCTGGAAGAGTTGCAGGACCGCTCCGCCGAAAAAGGCGGTCCGCTGGTCATCAAGCTGGCGCGTGCGCCCGGGGCGCGTGAGCAGCGCTGGGCGCATCTGTTATGCGGCACGGTGGCGCAGCCGCAGACCCGCGAACCTGGCGCTGCAGCTATAGGCAGCAATGCCGAGCGCATCGAGCGGCTCGAAGCCGAAGTGGCGCGCCTGAGTGAGACCGTGCAAAAACTCTGCAGCGAACTGGGTCTGTCACCACCCGGACAGACATAATCGAACGACCGTGCTAAAAACGCGGAAACCTTGGAGACCCATTTATGGATTTGGCATTTACCCCTGAAGAGCAAAAGTTTCGCGAAGACATTCGCGCCTGGGTGCGCGAGAACCTTCCCGCCGACATTTCCCACAAAGTGCACAACGCCTTGCGCCTGAGCCGTGACGACATGCAGCGCTGGGCCAAAATACTTGGCAAAAAGGGCTGGCTGGGGCACGCGTGGCCAAAGGCATTTGGCGGCCCGGGCTGGAACTCGGTGCAAAAGCATCTGTTCGAAGAAGAGTGCGCGCTGGCGGGCGCACCACGCGTCATCCCGTTCGGGCCAGTCATGGTCGCTCCCGTCATCATGACCTATGGCAATGCAGAGCAGCTGCAGCGCTTTTTGCCGGGCATCGCCAGCGGTGAAGTCTGGTGGAGCCAGGGCTACAGCGAGCCAGGCGCCGGCTCTGATCTGGCGTCGGTCAAGTGCCGTGCCGAGCGCCAGGGCAACAAATACATCGTCAACGGGCAAAAGGCCTGGACCACGCTCGGCCAGTACGGCGAGTGGATCTTCTGCCTGGTACGCACCAGCAACGAAGGCAAGCCGCAAACCGGCATCAGCTTCCTGCTGATCGACATGAAGTCGCCCGGCGTGACCGTGCGCCCGGTCGTGCTGCTCGACGGCGAGGCTGAGGTTAACGAGGTCTTTTTTGACAACGTCGAAGTGCCGGCGGAGAACCTGGTTGGCGAAGAGAACAAGGGCTGGACCTACGCCAAACTGCTGCTCAGCCACGAGCGCACCAACATTGCCGACGTGAACCGTACCAAGCGCGAACTCGAACGCCTCAAACGCATTGCCAAGGCCGAAGGCGTGTACGACGACGCGCGCTATCGCGACGAAGTCGCCAAGCTCGAAGTCGATGTGGTGGCGCTGGAGATGCTGGTGCTGCGCGTGCTGGCGGCCGAAAAGTCCGGCAAGCATTCTCTCGACATCGCCGGTCTGCTGAAGATTCGCGGCAGCGAAATCCAGCAACGCTACAGCGAGCTGATGATGCTGGCGGCCGGGCCCTTTGCCATGCCGCTGATGCACGAGGCGATGGAAGCCGGCTGGCAAGGCGACTATCCGGGCAACGGCGCTTACTGTGCGCCACTCGCGGGCACCTACTTCAACTTTCGCAAGACCACGATTTACGGTGGCAGCAATGAAGTGCAACGCACTATCGTTGCGCAAACCGTTCTCGGCTGATGCCATAGAACGGTCGGCGCAATGCGCCACAAGACTGCTCCCCCGTGCCCCCTCCAGGAGGGGGTTCCAGTTAGATGAATGCAGGAGATTGAGATGGATTTTGACTTTTCAGACGATCAGGTACAACTCGGTGACGCGGTGCGCAAATGGGTTGACAAGGCTTATACGTTTGAGCGCCGTCGCGCTATCACGGCAGCCGGCGGCTTTTCGCGTGAGACCTATGCCGAGTTGGCCGAGCTCGGTCTGTGCGGCCTGTACGTCCCGGAAGACCACGACGGCATGGGGATGGGACCGGTGGAAGGCATGGTCGTCATGGAAGAACTGGGGCGCGGCATGGTCATGGAGCCGCTCAACCAGAGTCTGATTGCCGGCGCTGTTCTCAATGCTTACGCCAATGACGCGGTCAAGTCGGCCTGGCTGCCCAAAGTTTCCAGCGGCGAGGCACTGATTGTGCTGGCCTATCAGGAGCGCGCCGCGCGCTATCGGCTCGATGTTTGTGCCGCAACCGCCACTGCGGCTGGTGCCGGCTGGAGCGTCTCGGGCAACAAAAGCATGGTCCCTGCAGGTGATCAGGCTGATGCGTTCATTGTGCCCGCCACGGTGGGCGGCAAGCAGGCGCTGTTTTTGGTCGAACGCACTGCCAGCGGCGTCACGACGCGCGGTTATGGCACGCAGGACGGCGCCCGGGCCGCCGAAGTGTCAATGCTCAACGCTGCTGCAACGCTGATCACGCCAGACGGCCTGACCGCGCTGGAACACGCGGTCGATATTGGCATTGCCGCGCTGTGCGCAGAGGCGGTCGGCGTGATGGACAAGACGATGGCGATTACCGCCGAATACATGAACACGCGCAAGCAGTTTGGCGTCGCTATTGCCAGCTTTCAAGCCCTGCGCCATCGTGCTGCCGACATGAAGATGCAACTCGAGCTGGCACGCTCGATGAGCTACTACGCGGCGCTCAAACTCAACGCGCCGGCACCCGAACGACGCGCCGCCATGGCCCGCGCCAAATACCAGCTCGGCAATTCGATGCGCTACGTCGGCCAGCAGTCGGTGCAACTGCACGGCGGCATCGGCGTGACCGACGAGTACATTGGCAGTCACTACTTCAAGCGGCTGACGCAAATGGAAATGACCTTTGGCGACACGCTGCACCAGTTAGGTGAAGTGTCGGCCCGGCTGCAGGACACGGCCGGGGTTTTTGCCTAGGGACGCTCTGCATAACTCGCGCCGCGCGCGGCGTGGAGTTTGCGGGATGAGCCGCAAGGCGCAAAACCCAAGGCAAGGCTGATGCCTTGCCTGGTTTTGCAACGCAGTGGATCGCCCACAAAACCACGCCCCCAAAGGGGTTCGGCCCAAAACGGGCGCTTTGCCCACCAAACCGCTTGCGTGTGCCTTGGGCACACGACGCGCGGTATTGGCGCGCAAATCATCCCGTTTTGGACTCGAACGCGCATGGCGGGAGTTATGCAGAGCTTCCCTAGTTGCCCGGTGCGCCCGGCGTGCCCATGATGCGCTCCAGTGCGCGCGACACGATCGGCTTTTGAACGATGGCTCTGAGCTGGCCCTGACGCAGCAAGGCGGCCACCTCGCGCGCTGAGCGCAACATGGGCGCGCCGCCGTCGCGCTGCGTGAACACCATACGGGTGCGCAGCGGGCTGAGCCAGCTCAGGCAGTAGCGCTGGCGCTTGCTGTTGTCCGACCTGAAATCAAACCACATGCCGCGCGTGAAGGCCTGCACCCTGGCATCAAACTCGTCAGTACCGGCCGGCTGCACTGCAGCCACGCGCTGCTCGATGACTCTTGCAGCATGCCGGCTGTCGTGTGCTGCCAGCGCAGCGGAGCCTGTGTCGGCCGCGTCCACGCGTGTCTTGCGGATCGCCATCGCATGGGTTGCCATCAGGGCGCGGGTGAACGTGGCACGCTCTTCACCGGTCCAGCCGATCGCGTCCAGACCACTATTGAGCTCGCGAACCAGATCCGGCAACACGCTCACCAGTTGCACACGCTCCTCGGTCCTGGTCTTGGGCTGGGTTGACCAGATCAGTTGCTGCATCACCGTCAACGCCTGCTCCCATTGCTGCGGGCTGTGTTGCGCGTTGACCCAGGCGCGCGCCATCACCTCACGCCACTGATTCCTCAGGAATGTGCCGAGCACCGCGACCAGCGGCAAATCGAGCGGCAACGCCTTGATGGTGGCCTCAATCACATCACCGGCGTACAACAGCGCCTGCTCGAATACTTCACTGCGTTGCTCCTGCTCGGCAAGCGGCGCAATCTGCACCTGCGCCTGCTGTTCTGTTTCAAACAGGAACTCGCTGACCTCGCCCACCAGTTCGCCGAACAGCGTGACGTCGTCCTTGAACTCGGTCAACACCCGCTGGATGGTTTTTTCGACACGCAGGTACACCGGATCTGTCTCACCCTGATCGGGTTCCCAGGACAACGCCGCTGACGCCAGTGTGTCAATCAGTCGCCGCGCTGGCTGGTCTGATGAAAGAAAGAACTGGCGGTCCAGCATCGCCGCTTTCAGCACCGGAATTTGCAGGCGACCCATCACCAGTCGCATCTGCTGCGCCAGATCCTGCTCGGAAAAAACAAAATCAAACACTTCCGCCAACGCGTCTACAGTGCCCCGGTCCAGCTCCGGCGCCCCGCGCACCTCGTCAAACTCGCGCATCTGCCGCAACACATTGCGCTCGCGGGGGTCCAGCCCTTCGAGTTCCTGGCTGGAAAAGGTCGTCCCGGCGCCGACTTGCAGTTGTCCCAAATAGGCAATCAATGCAGTTTGGGCAGGACTAAAACTGACCCCTGAGTCCAGATCCGTCATGCCGGTATTGACGCCACCGTTGGAATCACCAGCGTTAGCCGCAAAACCTTGCGACCCAAATCCAAGTTGGCGCAAAAAGTCCACCGCCTGCCATGCCGCAGGTACGCTGCTGCCGTCACGCGACTCCCTCGCAACCGCGCTCGCACTCGCGGGCAGCCCACGGCGACCGTAGGGGGTCGGGTTGGGCAGCGCCGTGGCCCGACCAGCGCTGGCTATCAGGTCAGCGTCAGCCTTCCTGATTAGACGGCGTCCCAACGCCTTGATGCCGGCATGCATCAACGTGGAGTTCAAATCGGCATACAACGGAACCAGGTCGATACAGTGCATCGGCTCAAGCGATAACAGCAGGTACTGGGTCACGTCCTCATCAAGCCCACTCTTTTGCGCCGCTGCGAGGAATGATCGTACAAACACTTCCGGTCGGAACGGATTGCGTGCCAGCGACGGCACCTTCAACCCCAATAAAACCGCCATGCGCTCAGTCAGTGGATTCAGGCCCGCTTCATAGAACTCGGTAAAGCGAAGCACCACGCGATCGAGGAGCAGTATCCTCTCCACTTCCTTCATGTCAATCAAGGACAGCGACACCCCCTTTAAATGATCATGCTCGGGGTACTTTGCACCATCAGAAATCAACAATTCAGGGACGGCGAGGTGCTCCTCTTTGTCCAAAGATTCCTTGAATGACGCCTGAAATGCGATGTTGAAGGCATCTGCGTTTTGCTGCAGCAAAGTGCAGGCAGATCGAAAGTTCTGGGCCTGCACTGGCTCCGGCCCGCCGTCCAGCAATTCCTGCAAATGTTGCGCGACCAGTTTTACATTGGCAGCCCCACGCTCGCTGAAATATGCCAGGGTCTTGCCGAGCAGGTTGCGAACATGACGACGCGCCTGCGGATGCCCATCGCCGTGAGCGTCGGCTATCAAAGAATTCGATTGATCAGTCATGCCGGAGCAGTAGATTGACTTCGCATAGCAAAAAGTTATTCAAAGTTAGAACGCGCTTGCCGAACAAATGTTTCGATTACACACGGCGATTTACGCATCACGCGGACCCAACCTGCCCAAGGTTCGCAGTAAACGTTTGTAATATATGTCCCCTGCTCAATCTGTGCAAGCGGCCAATCATTAGCCATAAAATAGTCGCTGCAGCCGAACCGACGCAGCCCTTCAGGCCAGCAGCCGGGACGACTTCGGCACATGCAGCATCAAAAACTCCATCTGGTCGGCCAAAATCCTGCGGTTGCGCAGGATGAAGTCTTCCCACAGGCTTGGCACATAAGGGGTGTACAGCAGCGGCATATTGGCCTGCTCGGGGGTGCGGTGGCTCTTGCGGTGGTTGCAGGGGCGGCACGCTGTCACCACGTTCATCCAGCTATCGACACCATTTTGCGCAAACGGAATGATGTGTTCGCGTGTCAGGTCTTCTTCCAGGTGCTGATCACCGCAGTAGGCGCAGATATTGCGGTCACGCGTGAACAGTTTGCTGTTAGTGAGCCCCGGCTTGAGGTGATACGGATTGATGCTGGAGATGCCCTTGGTCCCGATGATGCTGTTCACCGTAATGATCGACTGCTGGCCGCTGACCGCGTTGTAACCGCCATGAAACACGGCAACCGAACGCCCCATTTCCCAGCGCACTTCCTCGGCGGCGTAATGAATCACCGCCTGCTCAAGCGAAATCCACGACTGGGGCAACCCCTGCGCTGACAGCTTCAAGACCTTCAAAACACGCCTCCTGGAACAGTTGAATGAACCACCGACACGAAATGCAATTCTCTTTGGCGACCGGATAAAGCATAAACCCCGGCGGCCAAGTCACAATATACCCTGTTTTCATGACGGCCGGGCTTGGTGGGCACTCTGCAAAAGACCGGTTTGCTATCAAAAAGATAATGCTTCAATGAAATTCTTTCGCGGCTTCAAGCACCCCGGCCTGAATCAGGCCTGTGCTCTCACGATTGGCAACTTCGACGGCGTGCACCGGGGCCATCAAGCCATGCTGGCACTACTCAGAGGCGAGGCGCAACAGCGCGGCGTACCCAGTTGCGTGCTGACGTTCGAGCCGCATCCGCGCGACTACTTCGCCGCAGTTGCGCACAATCCGGCTCTGGCGCCAGCGCGTGTCGGCACGCTGCGTGACAAGTTGACGGATCTGGCCCAATGCGGCGTCGATCAAACGGTTGTGCTGCCGTTCGATGCGCGGCTGGCGTCGCTGACGCCGCAGGCCTTCATCGAGACGGTGCTGCTGCAGGGGCTGGGCACCCGGTATGTTCTGGTCGGCGACGATTTCCGCTTTGGCGTCAAACGCAGCGGCGACTACGCGATGCTCGACCGTGCCGGCGAAACGCACGGCTTCGATGTTGCGCGCATGAACAGCTACGAGGTGCATGGCCTGCGCGTCTCCAGTTCGGCCATGCGCGACGCGCTGGGCCAGGGTCGCATGGACGATGCGGCCCGGCTGCTCGGGCGCGCCTACCGCATCACCGGCCACGTGGTCCATGGGCGCAAGCTTGGGCGCGAGCTCGGCTTCAAAACGCTGAACCTGCGCTTTGCGCACTGGAAGCCGGCCGCCAGCGGCATCTTTGTGGTGCTGGTGCATGGCTTGCAGGCAACGCCGCTGGCCGGTGTGGCCAACCTCGGCATTCGTCCGTCGCTGGATCCTAACGATGCCAATGGCGGACGGGTGCTATTGGAAACGCACTGTCTGGATTGGCCAGACGCGCTCGGGCCCGAGGGAGCCTACGGTAAAATCATCCGCGTGGAACTGCTGCACAAATTGCACGACGAGCTGAAATACGACGGTCTTGACGCCCTCACCCGCGGGATTCGGCAAGACTGCGACGACGCGCGCGCCTGGCTGGCGACACGAATTTGACGGGGCCAGACCGACGCACCTCGCCCCGCGTCCTGTTTGCCAAACGCCTTGCCGCAATGCCGCGCCCGCGCACCCTTTCCCAGATTGAGATTTGTCATGACTGAAAAAGTTGATTACCGCAGCAGCCTGAACCTACCGGACACACCCTTTCCGATGCGCGGCGACCTGCCCAAACGGGAGCCGGGCTGGGTCAAGGACTGGGAAGACAAGGGCATTTACAAGAAGCTGCGCCTGGCCCGCGTCGGTGCGCCGAAGTTTGTGCTGCACGACGGCCCGCCGTACGCCAACGGCCAGATCCACATGGGCCACGCCGTCAACAAAATCCTGAAGGACATGATCGTCAAGGCGCGCCAGCTCAAGGGGATGGACGCGGCCTACATTCCAGGCTGGGACTGCCACGGCCTGCCGATCGAAAACGCGATCGAAAAGAAATTCGGCCGCAATCTGGCGCGCGACGATATGCAGGCAAAAAGCCGCGCTTTTGCGACCGAACAAATTGACATCCAGCGCACCGAATTCAAACGCCTGGGCGTACTCGGCGACTGGGACCACCCGTATCGCACGATGGACTTCAAGAACGAGGCCGACGAGATTCGCGCCTTCAAGCGCGTCGTCGAACGCGGCTTTGTCTATCGCGGCCTGAAACCCGTTTATTGGTGTTTCGATTGCGGCTCGTCGCTGGCCGAGTTTGAGATCGAGTACGCCGACAAGAAATCGCAAACGCTCGATGTTGGTTTTCTGTGCGCCGAGCCGACCAGGCTGGCCGCTGCCTTTGGTTTGCCGTCGATCAGCAAGGACGCGTTTGCCGTCATCTGGACGACGACGGCGTGGACCATCCCCGCCAATCAGGCGCTCAACCTGAACCCCGAAATTGTCTATGCGCTGGTCGATACCGAGCGCGGCCTGCTGCTGCTGGCCGAGAGCCTGGTCGAGCAGTGCCTGCTGCGCTATCAGTT
Source organism: Betaproteobacteria bacterium (assembly GCA_031394895.1). Classification (GTDB taxonomy): domain Bacteria; phylum Pseudomonadota; class Gammaproteobacteria; order Burkholderiales; family Burkholderiaceae_C; genus Rhodoferax. The sequence goes on along the minus strand of JANNUE010000086.1, from coordinate 22,924 downwards.
GACTGGCAGCGTCGTCGCCAGCACGGCTGGCAAGAACCTGGCCGGCATCAACTTCCATCATCCGCTGGCGCATGTGGACGCCGGCTTTGATCGCCTGAGCCCGGTCTATCTGGCCGACTACGCCACCGCCATTGATGGTACCGGCATCGTGCATTCCTCACCGGCCTATGGCGTGGAAGATTTCAACAGTTGCGTGGCGCATGGCGTGGCGTATGACGACATCCTGAACCCGGTGCAGGGCAATGGCTGCTACGCCAGCGACTTCCCACTGTTTGGCGGGCAGCACATCTGGAAAGCCTGCCCGCTCATCATCAACACGCTGCGTGACGCCAACCGGTTGTTTGCCACCAGCGATCTGGTGCACAGCTACCCGCATTGCTGGCGCCACAAGACGCCGGTGATCTACCGCGCGGCCGCCCAGTGGTTCATCCGGATGGACGAAGGCGTTGGCGTCTTCACCAAAGACAAGGCGCCCAAGTCGCTGCGCCAGACCGCGCTCGACGCGATCGAAGCCACTGCGTTCTACCCGGAGAACGGCAAGGCCAGACTGCGCGACATGATTGCCGGCCGGCCCGACTGGTGCATCAGCCGCCAGCGCAGCTGGGGCGTGCCGTTGCCGTTTTTCCTGCATAAGGACAGTGGCGAGCTGCACCCGCGCACGCTGGAGATTCTCGACATTGCCGCCGACATGGTCGAGCGTGGCGGCATCGAAGCCTGGAGCAAGGCAACAACCGAATCGATACTCGGCGCTGCTGACGCGCAGGCCTACAGCAAGAGCAGCGACATTCTGGAAGTCTGGTTCGACTCCGGCACCACGCACACCACGGTACTCAAGGGCTCGCACCCCGGCAGCGGGCATCAGGACGGCCCCGAGACCGACCTCTATCTGGAAGGCCACGACCAGCACCGGGGCTGGTTCCACTCTTCCCTGCTGACCGCCTGTGCGATGTACGACCGGGCACCCTACAAGGGCATTCTGACGCACGGCTTCACCGTTGACAGCAAAGGCCACAAGATGAGCAAGAGCGCCGGCAACGGCGTTGATCCGCAGGAGACTTCGAAGAAGCTCGGCGCCGAAATTATTCGCCTGTGGGTCGCGGCCAGCGACTACTCGGGCGACATTGCCGGCGACGACAAGATACTGGCGCGCGTCGTTGACACCTACCGGCGCGTGCGCAACACGCTCAAATTCCTGCTCGCCAACGTGAGCGACTTTGATCCGGCCAGCGACACCGTTGCGCCCGAACAGATGCTGGAGATCGACCGCTACGCGCTAAGCCGCGCGGCGCAACTGCAGGCCGACATCCTGGCGCATTACGAGGTCTATGAATTCCACCCGGTGGTTGCAAAACTGCAAATCTATTGCAGCGAGGACCTGGGCTCGTTCTATCTCGACATTCTGAAAGACCGGCTCTACACCACGGCCCCGAAGTCGCTCGCACGGCGCAGCGCGCAGACCGCGCTGTGGACAATCACGCAAGCCATGCTGCGCTGGATGGCGCCATTCCTGAGCTTTACCGCAGAAGAGGCTTGGACCGTGCTGGGCGCTGCCGGTAAGACGCCCGCCGCAACCAGGGAATCGATCTTCATGGACCAGTACATCGCACTGGCGGTGCCCGACACAGCACTGCTGGCCAAGTGGACCCGCATCCGCGAAATCCGTGATGCTGTCAACAAGGACATCGAGACCCTTCGCGCCGACGGCAAGGTTGGCTCGTCGCTGCAGGCCAGCGTCGCACTGTCGGTCAATGATGCCGATCGCGCGCTGCTGGCCAGTCTCGGCGACGACTTGAAATTTGTCTTCATCACATCCATCATTGAACTGGTCGCAGGCGACACACTGGCCATCACGGCCAGCGCCAGCGCCAGCGTCAAATGCGAGCGCTGCTGGCATTACCGCGAGGACGTCGGCCATGAACCGGCCCACCCGACGCTTTGCACGCGCTGCACCAGCAACCTGTTCGGTGCAGGCGAAGTCAGGAGATTTGCATAATGGCAAGAGGCTACAAATCGTCGTCCACCGGCATGCTGCAGTGGCTGGGGCTGGCTACCATCATTCTGATCGCCGACCAGTTCACCAAAGTCCTGATCGTCGGTTACTACCAATTGGGTGACAGCACCCATGTCACCAACTTCTTCAATGTGGTTCGGGCACACAACAGCGGCGCCGCGTTCTCGTTTCTGGCCGGCGCCTCGGGCTGGCAACGCTGGTTCTTCAGCGTGCTGGGCCTGGTTGCAGCGGTCGTAATTGTCTGGCTGCTCCGGTCGCACTCCGGGCAAAAGCTATTTGCTTTTGCGCTGTCATGCATTCTGGGCGGCGCCATCGGCAATGTGATTGACCGCCTGCTGTACGGGTATGTGGTGGACTTCCTCGACTTCCACTGGCGCAACTGGCATTTTCCGGCCTTCAATGTGGCCGACAGCGCGATCACCATCGGCGCCGCCTGCCTGATCCTGGATGAACTGCTGCGCGTGCGGCGTACGCGCTGATACCAAATCCGGAGGACAAGAACTCGGGTGATGGCAGTGGCACGCCAGCGAGACTGAGCGGGCGACTGCGTTTCGCGTCCCCGCAACGTCGCCGTCGGTACGCCAGAGAGCCTGGGCGGGCAACTCCGCGAATGTCCTCCGCTGCGGGCTGCGCCCTTGCTCCCCCTTTATTTCGCTGCGTCGCCCACCCTGACTCTCTGGCGGCAAGCGTTGTTGGCGCGTTGCACGCTGCAATGTCGGCAGGAGCACTGCGGTGCGGCGCTCAGTGCAGCGTGGACTTGGGGTTTTGCCAAATAAAGGGGGAGCCGAAGGCGGAGGACATTCGCGGAACTGAGTGCCGTGGCGCAGGGCTCCGGGGCACGACGAACGCGCTCCGGGTTACAGCGCAAGTGCTCCCAGTCACAAACTCAGTGCTACGTCCCACACAATATGCGGGCTAACCACGCCGCAGCGCCGCCACCAGAATCAGTGCGGCCTCGGTGGTGAATTCGTTGCGCTGCAGTTTCCCAATCAGTGACGCTCGATCGAGCAACAGGAACTGCTCAACCTCGCCGTCCTGATTCACCGGCAGTACACCATCGGGCACGGTGCAGTGATACCAGTCGGTCTGCTCCACCACGTAACCGCTGCCATCATCCAGAATCGGCTTGCGCAAATCGACACGGCCGCCGCGCTGCACATCATGCAAATCGTGCAAACGCAGGCCGGCCTCTTCCCAAGTCTCGCGCTCCAGCGCAGACTCGACATCGTCGGTAGCCGACACCATGCCGCCCATCAGCGTGTCCCACAGACCCGGGTCGCTGGCTTTGTCGAAAGATCGTTGCTGCACCCAATAGCACCCATCCACGCTGCGCCCGACCAGATGCACCGCATGACTTGCGATGCCCAGCGGGCGCACCACGCCACGCTCCACCGTGCCAAGCTGGCGCCCCTGCTCGTCACAAACGGCGAGCTGCTCATTGCGCCAGTAGTTGACAACGTGACCGACCCGCGCATCGAACAAGGCCCTGGCAATGCGCGCCAGCGACGCCGTGATGTCGCCCTGGACCCGCCACTGCAGCCCGCCCTCGCCTTGCTCCTGCTGCAACAGCTCGGGAACTACCGACGAACCAGACGGCATGATGGAATCGAAATAATCCGCCTCCACCGAGCCGATGACAGACTGCTGCCACAGCAAGGGCACACGCGGCCGAAGCGGCGGCCGCTCGGCACTTGCCAGCAGGCTTGCCAGCCATTCTGGGTCAAGCTGCGTGGCACTCAAAGCGTCAGAATCGTGCAGCCGGTGGTCTTGCGCGCTTCCAGGTCGCGGTGCGCCTGCTGCACCTGATCCAGCGGATAGCGCTGGTCGATGCGAATCGAGACCTTGCCGCTGGTCACCGCAGCAAACAGGTCGTCCGCCATCGACTGCGTGTTTTCACGCGTGGAGATGTGGGTAAACAGCGTCTGGCGCGTGACGTAGATTGAGCCCTTGGGGCCCAGAATACCGGGCGCAAACGGCGGCACCGGGCCGGAAGCGTTGCCAAAACTGGCCATCAGCCCGAACGGTGCCAGGCAGTCCAGCGACTTGTCCCAGGTGTCCTTGCCAACCGAGTCATAGACCACCTTGACGCCCTTGCCGCCGGTGATTTCTTTCACCCGGGTCAGGAAGTCTTCGCTCGAATAGTTGATGACGAAAGCCGCGCCCAACTCCTTGGCCAGCGCGCACTTGGCGTCGGAGCCGGCGGTGCCTATCAACTGCAGGCCCATGGCGCGCGCCCACTGGCAGGCAATCAGGCCAACGCCACCGGCCGCCGCGTGAAACAGCACAAAGTCGCCAGCCTGCAGTCCACCCTGCGGCAAGGTGCGCTTGAGCAGGTATTGCGCGGTCAGGCCCTTGAGCATCATCGCCGCGCCGGTCTCGAATGAAATTGCATCCGGCAGCTTGCACACGGTCTTGGCCGGCATGACACGCAGATCGCAATAACTGCCGGGAGGCTGGCTGGCGTAGGCGGCACGGTCGCCCACCTTAAGGTGCGTGACGCCGGCGCCAACCGCTTCCACCACGCCAGCGGCTTCCATACCCAAATGCAGCGGCATCGCCGCCGGGTAGAGACCGCTGCGCTGATAAACATCGATGAAGTTGAGCCCGACCGCGTGGTGGCGAATGCGGATTTCACCAGCGCCCGGATCGCCGACTGTGACTTCCACCAGCTTGAGCTGCTCAGGTCCGCCGTGTTGATCAATGCGAATGGCGCGGGAGGTGCTGGAAGTCATGTCGGGAGTCTCTGAGAGTTGCTGGGCTCAGTATGTTGCCATGAAATCGCTTGCGCTGCCTGTCGCACTGGGGTTTGTACGGGTATGCAAGGAGCTCCATCTTGCCGTAATTGCTGACAGAATGTCGTGCCCGGCGCAGACCACAGAACCCCCTTCCGAATGCCCCGCTTCATCTTGCCCAACGCACCACCCGCCTGGCTGGCGGGGTTGCTTTGCGCCGTACTGCTTGCGCCTGCGGTACCGGTGCACGCAGCACCCGCGCACACGCTGCACATTGTCGGCGGTCTGGCCGGACTGAACCAGTACACGCGCCACGAAGAGCCGTTCTGGAGCCGTGAGCTGTCACGCCTGAGCGCCGGCAAATTCGACGCCACGATCATGCCGTTTGACCGGGCCGGTGTGCCGGGCGGCGAAGTGCTGCGGCTGATTCAACTCGGGGTTGTGCCGTTCGGCACGGCACTGATCAGTTCGGTGTCCGCGCAGTACCCCGAGTACAGTGCGCCGGACCTGGCCGGGCTCAATCCGGACATGGCCAGTCTGAAGAGAAATGTGGCCGCCTTTCGGCCCTACCTGGAGAAGATGCTGCGCGAACGTCACGGCGTGGAGGCATTGGCGCTGTACGTTTATCCGGCGCAGGTGCTGTTTTGCAAGAAGCCGCTGACCAGCCTGGCGGATCTGACGGGGCGACGCATCCGCGTGTCGTCCGTCACGCAATCAGACTTCATCAACGCCTTGGGCGGCGTTGCGGTGCTCACCGGGTTTTCCCAAATCATGCCCAGCATGGCATCGGGCAACACCGAGTGCGCCATCACCGGCGCCATGTCGGGTAACACCCTGGGCTTGCACGAAGTGACGACGCATGTGCACGCGATGGCCGTGACCTGGGGACTGGCGATCTTTGGCGCCAACGTGGCGGCATGGGCCGCCTTGCCGCCGGAACTCAAGGCCCTGCTCAGCCGCGAACTGCCCAAGCTGGAAGCGGCGATCTGGCTGGAGAGTGAACGCGAAACGGCACAGGGCCTGGCCTGCAACAAGGGCGAGCGCTCTTGCGCCAACGCACGCCTGGGGCAAATGACCGAAGTACCGACCTCGGCGCGCGACGAGCAGCGGCGCCAGCAGATCTTCACCGCCAGCGTGCTAGCGCGCTGGCTGCAGCGCTGCCATGCGCCGTGCACCGACATCTGGAACCAGACCATTGGCCCGCTGCGAGGCACCATGGCGCCGCCTGCCAAATGAGCAGGTTCAGCATCAAGCGGGTAACGATTTCGGTTCTGGGTGGGGTGACTGTGTTCCTGCTGGCGCTGACGCTGGCCGCCACGAGTCTGATCTGGAATGCGCGCCAGACCGCGTTAACCGAGGCGCAGGCGCAGGCACAGCGCTTCGTCAGCGGTGCTGAAGCAGCCCTCAATCGCAACCTGCTGGGCATCGACGTATTGCTGGCCAGCATGGATGCTCTGTTGGGGCTGTGGGGACTGGTGCCGCAGTGGATCGATCCGCAGGCCATCAGCCAACGCATGCGCGTCGCCACCGACATGAATCTGTTCGTGCACCATGTCGCATTGATCAACGCCGAGGGGCGGGTCATCGCATCCTCGACACCGGCCGGCGCCGAGCTCGCCGAGACCTTGCCGAGCGGCTTTGTTGCCGAGGCGCTGGCCCAGCCAATTTCGGCACTGACCGTGAGCGCGCCAGTCGTGAATTTTGCCAGTTCCGAGTGGGTGCTGTACTTTGCGCGGCATGTCAAACTGGGGGACGGCAGCAAGCTGCTGGCCGTGGCCGAAGTGCCGGTTTCGTACCTGACTTCGATCATGATTCAGGGCGTGGACATCAGCGGGCTGGAGGTGACGCTGGAGCGCGGCAATGGGCTGCTGCTGGCCAGTGTGCCGGCGCTGGAGCAGCGCTGGGGCCAGCGACTCCCATCGGCACTGGCCGGACCGCTCTCATCGGCCATCGGTGAGCCTGGCGCCAAAGCCGTCGGCGATCAGCAGGCACTTGCCATGGCAGCGCGCCTGAGCGGCCAGCCGGCCCTGCTGGCGGCGCGACCCCTGCTATACCGCGACGTGCTGATCGTCGCCAGCATCCCGCTCGACTCGGCGCTGGAAGACTGGCGCACGCAGCGCAATGTCATCGTCGCTGTGGCCCTGGTATTTGCATTGATGCTGGCGGCCACCGGCACTTTTGCCGTCAGGTATCTGGAGCGCGGGGCGCAGGCCAGATCCGCCGCAGCGCAAGCCAAGGCCACACTGGACCAGGCGCTGGAGTCGATGGTCAGCGGATTTCTGGTGCTCAACCCGCAGCATCAAATCGTGCGCTGGAACCGGCGCTTTGAAGAAATCTTTCCGTGGCTGGCGGGAGCGATGGCGCCCAATATGGGGTTTCGTCGCTTGCTGGAACTGACAGTGGCGAACCATTTGCCGGCTGCCAGCGAGGGCGAGCGCCAGGCCTGGGTCGAGCGTCGTATCGCGCTGCAGGAGCAACCGCAGGCGCCGCACGAACAGACCCTGCCCAATGGCCGCTTCATCCAGATCACCGAGCGGCGCACGCCCGACGGCGGCCTGGTGATCGTTTATCACGACGTGACAGAGTTGCGCCAGGCCAACGCCGAGATCGAACAACTGGCGTTCTTTGACCCACTGACCGCACTGCCGAACCGGCGTCTGCTGATGGACCGCCTGCAACATGGCCTGGCTGCCAGCGGGCGCAGCGGGCGCCGCGGTGCGCTGCTGTTTCTCGATCTGGACCACTTCAAGACCCTCAACGATACGCTGGGCCACGACATGGGCGACCTGCTGTTGCAGCAAGTGGCGCAGCGCCTGCAATCGTGCGTGCGCGAGGAAGACACCGTGGCGCGGCTCGGTGGCGACGAGTTCGTCGTCATGCTGGAGTCGCTGTCCGGACACAACCACGAAGCGGCCGCGATGGCCGGTCATGTTGGCGACAAGATCATGCAGCGGCTCAACCAGTCGTACCAGTTGGCCACGCACAGCTACTACTGCACATCGAGCATTGGCGTGAGCCTGTTCGGTGCGCTGCCAATGAGCGCCACCGAGTTGCTCAAGCAGGCCGACATCGCCATGTACCAGGTCAAGTCACGCGGGCGCAACGCGCTGTGTTTCTTTGATCCCCAGATGCACGCCGACATTGCGGCACGGGCCCAACTGGAGGCGGACCTGCGCTCGGCGCTTCTGCTCGATCAGTTCGAGCTGTACTACCAGGCCCAGTTTGCGCACGCCGACCAACTGGTGGGCGCCGAAGTGCTGCTGCGCTGGCGCCATCCGGTGCGGGGACTCGTGTCGCCGGGCGAGTTCATCGCGGTGGCGGAAGAGAGCGAACTCATCATGCCGATCGGTGACTGGGTGCTGCGCAGCGCCTGCCGCCAGCTCGCCGTCTGGCAGAGTGATGCGCGTTTGTGCGCGCTGCATCTCTGTGTCAACGTCAGCGCGCGCCAGTTCCGCCGCAGCGACTTCGTGGCCTGGGTGAGCAGCGTACTGCGCGAGACCGGAGCCCGGGCTGACCTGCTCAAGATCGAGCTGACCGAGTCGCTGGTGCTGGCGAATGTGGACGACACGATTGCCAAGATGAGCGAGCTGCGCTCGCAAGGGGTGCAGTTTTCGGTTGATGATTTCGGCACTGGCCAGTCGTCGCTGGCGTACCTGACCCGGCTGCCGCTGTACCAGCTCAAGATCGACCAGTCTTTTGTGCGCAATATCGGCATCCAGCACTCGGACGGCGTGGTCGTGCAAACCATCATCGGCCTGGCGCGTAGCCTCGGGCTGGAGGTGATTGCCGAAGGCGTGGAGACGGTGGCGCAGCAGGAATTCCTGGCGCTTAATGGCTGCTACCTGTATCAGGGCTACCTGTTTGGCCGACCCGTGCCGCTGCAGCAGTTCACCGCGCTACTTGGATAAGTGCCTGCGCTGCCGCCTTGCCCAGTGCCGCCCGCCTACTGCGCCTGAAAGCCGCTGGCCTTGATGATGCGGGCCCAGGTCTGGGCATAGGCATGCTCGCGGCTGGCCAGTTGCGGCCCCGTCATATAGCCGACCGTCAAGCCCATCGCGGTGAGGCGCTCACGCACGTCGGGCATTGCGACGACCCGGGCCAAGGCTTCTGAGAAACGGTCAAGGGTGGCCTTCGGTGTGCCGGTCGGCGCAAAGATGCCGTAATACGGAACGTCCTCAAAGCCGGCCAGGCCCAGCTCGGCAAAGGTCGGCACATCGGGCAATGCCGCCTGGCGCGCGCCGCCCAGCACCGCGACGACGCGAACCTTGCCGGCCTTGTGGTTCTCGATGAAATCCGGAATCGACGCAACACCGGCGTTGATCTGGTTGCCCAGCATGTCGGCGATCATCGGCGCACTGCCCCGGTACGGCGCCGCCTGCAGATCGAGCGCGTATTTCTGGCCAATCAGCTTGACCAGAAACTCGGGCACCGACGCCGGCGCCGGAACGCCGACCGTTCCTTTGCCGGCGCCCTGTGCACGAACCCAGGCCACGTAGTCGTTCATCGACTTCGCAGGCGTGCCGCCCGACACCGCCAGCGCGTTGACAAAAGTCGCAAAGCCTGCGACCGCGACAAAGTCATGCGCCGGAGCAAAACCCGGGTTCTTGACGACCAGCGGCTGGATCGAGACGGTGTGGTCATGCGACAGGAAATAGGTCGTGCCATCGGCCGGCGCAGTCTTGAGGAACTGTGCCGCAATCTGGCCGCCGGCACCAGCCCGGTTTTCGACAATCACGGTCGCACCCAACTGATCCTTGAGCTTGTCGGCCAGCGTGCGGGCAATGGCGTCGGTGCCACCACCGGGCGGAAATCCGACCAGCAACTTGATCACGCCGGTTTGCGCCGACGCCAGACCGGCTGTCAGCAAAGCGCCCAGCGCGAGGGTGTGGCGAAGCGCGCGCAACACGCGCTGCAAAGGTGATGCAGTCATCTGATTCTCCATCTAAAACAACGAAGCGTAGGTCGGGTTAGCCGCAGGCGTAACCCGACAAGTGAAATCAGTACGCGCCGGGATAGGCGCCACCGTCGGCCAGCACATTCTGGCCATTGATGTAGCCAGCCTGCTGGCTGCACAAAAATGCGCAGATCGCGCCAAACTCGGCCGGTGTGCCAAAGCGCTGCGCCGGAATCGTCTTCTTGCGCGCGGCCATGATGGCTTCCACCGGCTGGCCGCTCTTTTGCGCCGCGCCGGCCATCGTGACCTTGAGCCGGTCGGTATCAAAGGCGCCTGGCAGCAGGTTGTTGATGGTCACGCCCTGGGCCGCGAGCTTGCTGCGCGAGACGCCAGCAACAAAGCCGGTCAGGCCGCTGCGCGCGCCGTTGGACAATCCGAGGATGTCGATCGGCGCCTTCACGGCGCTGGACGTGATGTTGATGATGCGCCCATAACCGCGCGCTGCCATGCCATCGACCGTCGCCTTGATGAGTTCAATCGGCGTCAGCATATTGGCGTCCACCGCCTTGATCCAGGTATCGCGGTCCCAGTCGCGAAAGTCCCCCGGCGGCGGGCCGCCGGCATTGGTCACGACGATGTCGAAGTCACTGCGCAAAGCAAACACGGCCTGGCGCCCGGCTGTTGTCGTGATGTCGGCGGCCACAAACAGCACCGTGGCTGCTGCGCTTTCGGCTTCGAGTTTGGCGGCCGACTCCTGCAGTACTTCGGCCCCGCGCGCGACGATCAGTACATTGACGCCTTCTCTCACGAGCGCCTGGGCGCAGCCAAAACCCAGACCCTTGCTGGCGCCGCACACCAGCGCCCATTTGCCCGCAATACCCAAATCCATAGTCAATACTCCATCGGTTGTAGAACTTGCCCCGCGATGATAGTGGCGAAATTCAGCGTGCGCCCGAATCTCGCGTTTCGCTATCAGGCTGATTTTGCGGGTTGATTCGAAATTGGCCGAGAACAGGCCATCTCAGGCGGTCCACACCGCGTCCGAGTGCCATCCGGTCACCCAGAGCGGCAAGTTGGCGGCCGGCATCGGGCGCGCTACGCCGTAGCCCTGCGCCATCTCGCAACCGATGGACATCAGCAGTTTGCCGTGGGCCGCTGTTTCCACGCCTTCGGCAATTACGTCCCGATGGAACGCCCGCGCCAGGCCCACAACGCCTTTGACAATGGCCAGGTCATCCGGGTCGTTGATCATGTCGCGTACAAAACAGCCGTCGATCTTGAGCACCTCGGCCGGCAGCCGCCTGAGATAAGTCAGCGAGGAGTAGCCGGTGCCAAAGTCGTCGATCGAGAAGCGCACGCCCAGCGTCTGACAGGCTGCCATGATTTCCGAGACCCGGGCGATGTCTTCCATGGCGCTGGTTTCCAGCACTTCGAGTTCCAGACGGCCGGGTGCCACGTCGGTGTGGGCCAGCAGTATGGAAGCCAGCCGCGTGACAAAGTTGCCTTCCTGCAGCTGGCGCGCCCCGATGTTGACGCTGACCGGAATGACCAGCCCGGCACGCTGCCAGGCGCTCATCTGCGTGAGCGCCGTGTCGATCACCCACTCGCCGAGCTTGACACTGACCGCGTGGTTCTCGATCACCGGCAGGAACGCCGCCGGTGGCAGCAGGCCCTGCGTCGGGTGCTGCCAGCGAATCAGCGCTTCCGCCCCGGTAACCCGGCCATTGGTCATGTTCACCTTGGGCTGGTAGTACAGCACGAATTCGTTGTTGTCGAGCGCATGGCGGATTTGCTCGACGCTCTCATGGCGGGTCTGAATCGCCGCATCCTGGGCGATATCGAACCGGTGGTAGCGATTCTTGCCGGCCTGTTTGGCGGCGTACATCGCCTGGTCGGAGTGACGTATCAGTAGATCGGCATCGACAAAATCGAGCGGATAAAACGTGACACCGATGCTGGTTGAGAGTTGCAACTCCAGTTCCTCCACCACCAGCGGCTCGGCGGCCGCCTTGAGCAGGCGTTGCAGCACGGCTTCGTGGTCGTTGGGAAGTTCGAGATCGACCAGGATGGCGACAAATTCGTCGCCACCAATGCGTGCCAGCGTGTCGCCGTCGCGCAGGGCCGTCTTCATGCGCTCGGCCAGCGCCACCAGCATCTTGTCGCCATAACCGTGCCCGTACTTGTCATTAACCACCTTGAAACCATCGAGGTCCAGGTAGGCCACAGCCAACGACTGACCGCGGCGCTGGCTGTGCAACATCGCCTGCTCCAGCCGGTCCACCAGCAACACGCGATTGGGCAGGCCGGTCAGCAAGTCGTAATGGGCCACGTGCTCCAACTGACTCTGGTGTTCCTTCATCTGCGTGATGTCGGAGAACAGCGCCACATAGTTTTTTACTTTTGCGCTGCCATCGCGTACCGTGCTGATGACCAGCGTCTGAGCGTACACCTGCCCGTCTTTGCGCCGGTTCCAGAGTTCACCGTCCCAGTGGTCATGCTCGGTCAGCGCGCTCCACATGGCGGCGTAGAACTCCGGCGACTGCCGGCCCGACTTGAGCAGGCGCGGGTTCTGACCCAGCGCTTCTTCGCGGCCATAGCCGGTGATGGCCGTGAAAATCTCGTTGACCTCGACGATGTTGCCGGCGGCATCGGTGATCATGATGCCCTCACGCGCGTGCGTGAAGACGCTGGCAGCGAGCTGAAGCCGTTCTTCGCTGGCCTTGCGCTCGGTGATGTCCTGAATTGTGCCGACCAGGGAAACGGGGTTTCCCTGCGCGTCGAACTCTGCCTTGCCCAAGCCGACAAGCCACCTGGTCTGACCATCGGACTTGCGAACAATCCGGTATTCCTTGTTAAACGCGTTGCGCCCGGTGACCACTTCCCCGGTCAGATAGTCCAGCATCATCTGGGCGTCATCGCGGTGTATCAGAGCGGCCCAGCCTTGCATGCTTCGGTCATAAGCTGCGTCAATGCCGAACAACTGGTCCAGCACTTCGGAGGAGGCCCAGGTATTGCGGGTGAAGTCGAACTTGTACGAGCCGACCGACGCGGCGCGCTGTGATTCCTTGAAGAACAGTTCGCTCTCGCGCAGCGCCTCCTCGATGCGTTTGCGCTCAGTGATGTCGCGGATGATGCCGGTGAAGAAATGCTCCTCGCCAACGGTCCAACCAGCCAGCGACAGCTCCAGCGGGAATTCGCTCGCGTCCTTGCGCCGGCCCATCAGTTCGACCGATTTGCCGATCGCGCGCCGCTCGCCACCGGACAGCACCCGCTGCATGCCGGCCAGATGCTGCTGCTGGAAGCGCTGCGGTATCAGCAGCGTCAGCGGCTGCCCGGCCACTTCCGCCTGCGCATAGCCGAAGATGCGCTCGGCGCTCGGATTCCAGGCCACTATGAGACCGGCGGCATCGCTGGTGACAAAGGCATCGGTGGCCGAATTGGCCACCGCCGCGTAACGCATTTCCCGCGCCTGCAGTTCCTTCTCGGCGCGTTTGCGCTCGCTGATGTCTTCCTTGACCGCGACAAATTGGGAGATGGCGCCGCGCTCATCGACCAATCCCGAAATGGCGGCATATTCCCAGAACAGCTCGCCGTTCTTTCTGCGGTTGCACAGTTCCCCGCGCCAGGTTCCCCCGCCCGTGATGGTGGACCACAGTTCCTCATAGACCGCCAGTGGCGTCAGGCCTGACTTGAGAAAGCGCGGGTTGCGCCCGATCGCCTCTGCCGCGCTGTAGCCGCTGGCGTCACAGAACTTGGGGTTGACGTACTCGATGACTCCCGCCGGATCCGTGATGATGATTGATGCCGGGCTCTGCTCCACCGCGCTTGACAGCACGCGCAACCGGTCCGCCGTCTGCGCCAGCGTGGCGGTGCGCTGCGCTACCTTGCCTTCGAGCTCCGCGTTGGCTCGCTGCAGTGCGTCCGCCGCCTGCTGGATCTGGGCGCCCTGGCGCCGCAGGATCGCGTCGGCACGTGTGACCACCATGAATAAAATGACGTACAGCAGCAGCAGCACGCCGCTGACCGCCAGCGCCACCTCGATCTGCGTCTTCCTGATCTTGCCAAGGAACGTGGTGACGTCGTCGTACAGCTCGAACACACCTTCGATGCTGCCAGTGGCCGGATCGCGCATCGGAACATAGCTCGACAGCAGGTCGCGATTCTCGACCACCTGCTCGAACGCGCTGAATGTATCGCGGTGCGTGAGCTCGCTCGCCGCACGACCGGATCGGGCCACGACAAATCCATGATTGCGGCTCTTGTCTTCGCCAATCTGTGCCGGGTCGCTGGAGTAAATCGTCTTGCCCGCCAGGTCGTAGATCTTGACCTTGACGACGTTGTGCCCGTGCATGATGCGGCGCACCTCAGTATCGAGCGCCTTGGTGACCGCATGAGCGCGTATTTCCGCCGGGCCCAGCGCGGATGCCAGATCGCGAAACACGATCAGCCGGGAGCCAAACATGTTGGACATCATGATCGTCTTCTCGACGTTCTGATGCTCCCCCATCTCCATCAGCTCGCGCAGCGAAACGCTGCGGTAATACATGCTCAGCGTGATCGTCGCCACCGCGATAGACAACAGGCTCGCAATGGAGAAATAACGTCGCAGCTTGAACATGAAGTGGCGGGAGACAGGTAATTTGGTGTACCGCTAATATAACGGCAGTTCGCAGCATATCTTTAGCCGTGTTGCCAGAAACAACACGTGTCCGCAAATAAACCGGGGCGGTCGATTACTGCGCCGCCACACACACCCTGTTGCGTCCCGCATTCTTGGCCTCGTAGAGCGCCTTGTCGGCCTGGCCCAACACAACCCCGATCGGGTCATCGCTGGAAACCACCGATGCCACTCCGATGGAAACGGTGAACTGGATCGTTTGTCCCCGCTCGGTGACAACGTGGGCCGCACTGATCATCGTCCTTAAACGCTCAGCCGCTTCGGCCGCCTCTGCCAAGCCCGTCTCTGGCAGCAAAATCGCAAACTCCTCGCCACCCATGCGCCCGATGGTGTCGACCTCACGCAAGGTCTGCCGGCAAACCTGCGCCAGCTTCTTGAGCACGCTGTCGCCGACGTCATGACCGTGCGTATCGTTGACCTGCTTGAACCAATCGATGTCAAGCATCAAAACGGAGGGCGGCTTGCCGGTGCGCAGCGCCCGCTGGAACTCCTGTTCGGCCCGCTGCATGAAATGCCCCCGGTTGGTGACACCGGTCAGGTAATCCACACGCGCTTGAAGCTGCAGTTCCGCCTCCAGCAATTTGCGCTCGCCAATGTCGGTGTTGGTGCCAACCAGACGAAGGGGTTTGCCCGCCGCATCGCGGCTCACGACCATGCCTCTGCCATGTATCCATTTCCAGTTGCCGTCCTTGCACTGCATGCGGAATTCGCTCGACACCGAAGGCGTTCTGTCATCAATATGTGTCTGGATATCGGCCATCACCCTGGCCTTGTCATCCGGATGAACACGCGTTGCCCATTCGTCTGCAGTCTGCCCGATTTCGTCGTGGGCATACCCCAACATTTCCTTCCAGCGCCGGGAGAATTTGGCGGCACCGGTCTGGATATTCCAGTCCCAGACGCCGTCCCCTGCTCCTTCCAGCGCGAATTTCCAGGTTTCCTCGCTGGCGCGCAACTGCTGTGCGACCAGGGCCAACTGGCGCAGATAACGACGCACCACAAGCGCCAGCAAACACGATGTGACCGCGACGAAGATCCAACCCTTGATGGTGCTGATAACGGCGATCTGCTGAGGGTCACTGGTCACCAGCAGCACCGCCTGATCGGACAACAAGATCCAGAGCGCGGCAAAACCTGCATATGCCAACACGATCTTCGACACGGCCATGTTGACAAATCCCGCTCTGGCGGCGTCTGGCTGAGTCTGAGAACGGTTGGTGACGGAGTCCATTGCTGCGGGTCGAACGATAGGAAATTGGGTGGATCGGTGAGGGAGCCTCAAGTATCGCGAATGACTGCCCAGCTTGGATGGTAATCGGTTTCAGGAAGTCGGGGCACGCGACGCCACAGTGCCACCCGGCGGATCAACTATCAACAAATGGCGAGCGCCAGCGCAGGCACAGCGGGCCCATCACACGCCGTCAAAGCGTTGATCGCACTCGGGCGCTGCACACAAAAATCCCGGCAATCACCGTCAGCGTGCCGGCCGCCAGCCAGACGGTGAACGGCTCGCCCAAAATCACGATGCCCATCGCAATGGTGGACAAGGGGCCGATCATGCCGGTCTGGGCCGCCAGGCTGGCACCGATGCGCTCGATCGCCATCATCACCATCAGCACCGGCGCCGCCGTGCACACAGTCGCATTCAGAATCGACAGCCAGATCACCTCGGGCGCCACCAGCGCGGCACTCCAGGGCCGCAGCACAACGAACTGCGCGATGCACAGGAAGCAGGCGACGGTGGTCGCCAGCCCGACCAGCCGCAGCGAACCAAGCCGGTGCACCAGTTCGCCACTCAGGACCAGGTACAAGGCATAACTGGCAGCACTCAGGAACACCAGCAGCGCGCCGAGTGCCACATTGGCGCCTTCGAGCCCGATTTCATGGCCAAACACCAGCGCCAGCCCGGCGTAGCTGACCAGCATGCCCAGTATCTGGCGGCGCTGGATCTTGCGCCGGTACGCCAGCCAGCCGAGCAACAGCACCAGCGTCGGGTTCAGGTACAGAATCAGCCGCTCGAGCGACGCGCTGATCAGCGCCAAACCGGCAAAGTCCAGGTAGCTCGCCAGGTAATACCCGGTCACACCCAGGCCCCAAATACCCCACCAGTCGCGGCGCGTCAGCGCCGGCTTGCCACGGCTGGACCACCAGGCCATCAGTGCAAAGATGGGCAGCGCAAACAGCATGCGGTACATGATCAGCGTGACCGCATCGACCCCGTAGCGGTAGGCCAGCTTGACGATGATGGCCTTGCCGCTAAAGGCAATGGCACCCAGCGTTGCCAGCGCCAGACCGGTGGCTTTGCTCCTGGCGGCGGATTTCAAAACCCGACTGCCTGACCATCGCGGCGCGCATCGCTGGCCGCTACATAGCCTTCGACGCTGGCGTCACCAGCGCGCCAGATGAACTGGCCGGCGCCAAAGTCCTGATACGAATCGTTGATGACCGCTGTCTCGTGACCGCGCTCGCGCAAGCCCTGAAGCGTGGCCGGGTTCATCGTCGCCTCGACATTGATCTCGCGTCCGGCATTAAAGCGCCAGCGCGGTGCGTCGCAGGCGGTCTGCGGGTCTTGCCCATAGTTGAGCATGCGCACCAGCGTCTGCAAGTGGCCTTGCGGCTGCATATTGGCGCCCATCACGCCAAAGCTCATCACCGGTTGCCCGTTTTTTGTCAGAAACGCCGGGATGATGGTGTGAAACGGTCGCTTGCCCGGCGCCACGACGTTCGGGCTGAGCGCATTGAGGCTAAAGCCATGCCCCCGGTTTTGCAGGCTGATGCCAAAGGTCGGCTCGACGCAACCCGAACCAAAGCCCATGTAGTTGCTCTGAATGAAGCTGACCATCATGCCGGACTCGTCGGCGGCCGTGAGGTAGATGGTGCCGCCCCGGCGATGCGGATCGTCCGGATTGCCGGCCTGGAACTCCTGCGCACGACGCACATCAATCAGAGCGGCGCGCGCTGCCAGGTAGTCATCGGACAGCATTTGTTCCACCGTGACTTCCATGCTGGACGGCTCGGCGACAAAGCGGTACACATCGGCAAACGCCAGCTTCATCGCCTCAATCTGCAGATGCTGCGAATCAACGCCATCCAGCGCCAGGCTGCGCAGATCAAACCGGTCAAGAATGCCCAGCGCCATCAGTGCCGCAATACCCTGCCCGTTCGGTGGTATTTCATGCAGCGTGTAGCCGGCGTAGTTTTTTGAGATCGGCGTGACCCATTCAGGGCGATACTGGCCCAGGTCGCGCAGCGTCAGAGTGCCGTCGAGACGGGCCGAGAAGTCGCTGATCGCGTGCGCGATCTCTCCCGTGTAGAACGCTTCACCGCGGGTCGTCGCGATGGCGCGCAGCGCGCGCGCCGCCGCCGGAAACTGAAACAACTCACCAATTGCCGGTGCCCGTCCGCGCGGCAAAAAAGTCTGAGCAAAACCCGGCAACGCCTGCAACTCGCTCTGCGCCGCCGCCCATTTTCTTTGCACCACCGGCGGCACCAGGTAGCCGCGCTCGGCCAGTTCAATGGCGCTGCTCATCACGTCTGCAAAGGGCAGCTTCCCAAAGCGCTCGCTCAGCGCAACCCAGCCACCCACAGCGCCTGGCACCGTGACCGAGTCAATGCCACGTTTCGGCGGCGCGCTGGCAGCGGCGCCGTAACGGCTACGAAAATATTCGGGCGTCCAGCCCTGCGGTGCGCGCCCCGATGCGTTCAACCCGTGCAGCGCCTTGCCATCCCACAAAATGCAAAACGCGTCGCTGCCCAGACCGTTACTGACCGGCTCGCAAACCGTCATCACGGCCGCCGCTGCCACCGCCGCATCCACCGCGTTGCCGCCGCGGTACATCGCATGCAAGCCGGCCTGCGCCGCCAGCGGGTGCGAGGTGGCGACCACATTGCGGGCGAATAGCGGGAGTCGGGTCGAACGGTAGGGGTTGGTGAAATTGAAGTCCATGCCGCGCTGCTTCAGTCCTTGAACACGCGCCGGTGCAGTCGGCGCAACGACCACCATACCGCCAGCGCAACGACCGGAATGGTCACGGCCGCAGTGCTCTCGGCGCTCCACGGCCAGCCGATGGCGTGCGCGCCCTTGACCAGATAACTGACCAGCCCGACGATGTAATAGGTAATCGCCGCCACCGACAGGCCTTCGACGGTGGACTGCAGTTTGAGCTGCATGCTCTGGCGCTGGTTCATCGTCGCCAGCAGGGCCTGGCTGCTTTGCTGCTGCTCGATCTCGACGCGCGTGCGCAGCAGGTTGCTGATGCGCGACACCCGTTGCGACAGCGCGTCCTGCCGGCGCGTCGCCCACTCGCAGGTGCTGCGCGCCGGCGACAGGCGCCGGTCCATGAATTCACCAATCGTCTGCATGCCGGGCAAGGCCGACTCATTGATGTCGGCAATGCGTTTATCGACCAACTCAAAATAGGCCACGCTGGCGGAAAAGCGGGAATGAGTGGCGGCATGCTGGCTCTCCACCTGCCCGGCCAGTTTGGTCAGGCGGTCGAGCAGCATCGGCTCGTCGTTCGGCGTCGCGCTGCGGATCGCACTCGCCAGCTCCGCCAGTTCGCGCTCGGCGCTGGACAAAACATTGCTGGCCTCGCGCGCCGCCGGCAGGCCGAGCAAGGCCGCCATGCGGTAGGTCTCAATCTCCAGCAGGCGTTGCACCAGGCGACCAAGGCGGCGCGGCGACATACTGCCCACCAGCAGCACCATGCGCGAAAACCCGTCGGCACGCATCGCGAAGTCGGCATAAACCTCGGCCACGCCACCGGCGACGCTGGACGCCAGCAGGCTGTCTTCGAGCAGCATCTGCTTGACCAGCGCGCTGGCGCCAAGCGCATGACTGGCCACCACCCACAGGTGCAGACTCGACAGACACTGGCCCGGCAAAGCGGCAACCCAGTCCTGCGGCACAGCGGCTATCGCCTGGTCCGGCTCGCTCTCGCCCAGGCGCTGCGCCGGCAACCCACACATGAAGGTCCAGCTGACAAACTCGGTATGCAACTCCCAGCGCACATGGAACTGCCCCAGGTCCATCCGGATGTGGCTGGATTGCGGATCGGGCAGCGGCAGATGATGATCGCGCAGCAAGGTCGCGATGTGCTCGCGGCTGGCGTTGCGCTGGAGCGCGTCGCACACCATCACGATGTGCGAGATCGCCAGCGGCGCGCTTAGCGCCTGCGGCGGCCGGGCGTGAACCTCGTTGTGCAGGGCGGCGCGCTGCGGATGCTGCTGCAGATGCTGTGGCATCAGTCTTCGACAAACGCCTCTTCACGCTTGCGCTTGATCGTCGGCAGCAACACGACGATCAGCAACAAGGCCGCCACCGCCAACAGACTGGCCGACAGGCCGCGCGTGACGAATACGCTCCAGTCACCGCGTGACAGCAGCAACGCGCGGCGCAGGTTCTCCTCCATCATCGGCCCCAGGATGAAGCCCAGCAGCAAGGGCGCGGGCTCGGCACCGAGTTTGATGAACAGGTAGCCGATGACGCCAAAGATCGCCACCATCCAGATGTCCCAGGTGTTGTTGTTGGTGGAATACACGCCGATCGCACAAAACAGCACAATGGCCGGGAACAGCCAGCGATAGGGCACGCTCAGCAGCTTGATCCAGATGCCGATCAGGGGCAAATTCAGGATGATCAACATGGCATTGCCAATCCACATCGAGGCGATCAAGCCCCAGAACAGCTCCGGGTTGCTGGTCATCACCTGTGGACCGGGCTGGATGTTGTGGATGGTCATGGCCCCCACCATCAGGGCCATCACCGCATTGGGCGGAATGCCCAGCGTCAGCAACGGAATGAAGGAGGTCTGCGATGCCGCATTGTTGGCTGCCTCAGGCGCAGCGACACCCCGGATGTTGCCCTTGCCAAACGGCACTTCGCCTGGCTGCAACGTGGTCTTTTTCTCAACCGTGTAGGCTGCAAACGCGGCCATCACCGCGCCCCCGCCGGGCAAAATACCAAGGACGGAGCCCAGCGCAGTTCCGCGCAAAACCGCCGGCACCATCCGCTGGAAATCCTGCTTGCTGGGCAACAGGCCCCTGACATTGGCGGTGAACACCTCGCGCTCGCTCTCATGCTTGCCCAGGTTGCTGATGATTTCGCCGTAACCGAACACGCCCATCGCAATCACAATGAAGCCGATGCCATCGGTGAGTTCCGGAATATCGAAACTGAAACGGGCCACGCCCGAGTTCACATCGGTCCCCACCAGACCCAGCAACAGGCCCAGCAAAATCATGCCGACCGCTTTGAGCAACGAGCCCGAGGCCAGCACCACAGCGCCGATCAGGCCCAGAATCATCAGTGAAAAATACTCAGCCGGACCAAACTTGAAGGCCACTTCGGTCAACGGCACCGCAAACGCCGCCAGCACCAGGGTGCCGACGCAGCCGGCGAAAAACGAGCCTAAACCGGCGGCCGCCAGCGCCGGTCCGGCGCGGCCCTGGCGCGCCATCTGATAGCCGTCGATGACGGTCACCACTGACGACGACTCGCCGGGCAGATTGACCAGTATGGCGGTGGTCGAACCGCCATACTGCGCGCCATAGTAAATGCCGGCCAGCATGATCAGGGCCGACACCGGCGGCAGCGCATAGGTGGCGGGCAGCAACATGGCAATCGTCGCCAACGGGCCGATGCCGGGCAGCACCCCGATCAGGGTTCCGAGCAGACAGCCGACGAAGGCGTACATCAGGTTGATCGGCGTGAAGGCCACGCCAAAGCCCAGCGACAGGTTTGCAATTAGATCCATTTTTCGGTCCTACCCAGTGATGAAGGCTGGCCACACCGCAAACTGCAGCTTGAGCAGCACGATGAAAGCCAGGTAACTCATGATCGACAGCACCGTGGCCAGGATGAAGACTTCTTTGACTTTGAAGGTATCGCCGGCCAGGCTGGCGATGAAGGTCAGCGCATAAATGCCGAAGATCAGGCCCATGGCCGGAATCTTGACGCCGGGCAGGCCGCCGAGCATCAGGCCGAACACCAGATTGGCCGCGATGATGAAAAACAGCGGCTTCCACGCCCAGGAACCGATGCGGTCACCATCCTCCGTCTCCACCACCAGCGACTTGAAGGTAATGACAGCACCCAAGATAGCCAGCAACACACCCAGCATCAGCGGAAAGTAACCGGGACCCATGCGTGCGCCGGTACCGACGGTGTAATTGGTGGCACCCCAGGCAAAGGCAACACCCACCGCCATGAACATAAGACCCGAGAAAAAGTCTCTTTGACTCTTGATATTCATTGACAAGTTCCTCGAAAAAGTTTTACCGGACCATTTTGCACGGAAAACTCACTGCCCCGCCCTGTGGCTTGTACCTATGTCGCGCTGGTGACGCCAACCCATCCGCGCAGCCTATGCAGGTGGCAGGCGGCGTGTCTGGTGCGCGGCGAGGCCTGCCTCTTGCGCCATGCACCGGCGCCTTGTGCAACCCTGTTATTGCCGCATAAGCATGAGGGAGCCGCTTCCGCCGGTGCTGCGCACGATATTGGCGGTCAGGCTGTCTCCGCTCAGCGTGCCGCTGCCGGTAAACGACAAGCCGCCAAACTGCAGAGACAAGCCGCTCAGGGCGGTACCGGTCAGGGTGCCCGAAGCCGTGCCGCTGCCAGTTTCGATACGCCCCACGGCACAAGTGTCATCCCAGCGCCACTCGATGCCGGCCGCATTGTCCACCGTGCCAGAAAGGGAAGTTCCGCTTTGCGTGAGCGTCATGACAAAGGCGCCGCCGTCATTGAAATTGCAGCCGTTGTATCCCGGCCCAGACCACTGCCAGGTGCCGGCCCAGGTGACCGGCACCGGGCTAAACGCTGCCGTGACGGTCTGGCTGGAATTCATCGTCACTACACACGACCCGGTTCCGGAGCACGCGCCGGACCAGCCGGAAAATGCTGAACCGGCGGCCGCAGTGGCGATCAGCGTGACAGAAGTTCCGTTTGCATAAGTGGCAGAGCAGGTCGCGCCGCAGGCAATTCCCGTGGCGGCCGCGACAGTCCCGCTACCGGCGCCGCTCTTGGTTACTGTTAGCGTCGAATTACTGACTGCCGGGCCCACCGTCACCGAAGTCGGGCCACAGTTCTTCCCACCCACCAGATCCACCACGCAAACGCGGAATGTGAAGGTTCCCTGCGCACTGGGCGTCCCCCGCAGACGCCCGTTCAGATCAACGATGCCCCAGATCGGAGGAGCGCTGCCGGGAAAGAACGAGTCTGATGAAAAGTAATACGGCGGCGTGCCGCCGGTTGCACCAGCCACCGCGGTGTTGCACGCGATTCCCACCATGCACGAGCCTTGCTGCGCGACCAGCACTGGCGCCGGCAGCACGGTCGTCAGATGCAGCGTTAGGTCGGCGGTGGACCTGGGTGTCGCCGAGTCTGTCACCGTAATGGTAAAGGGAGCTGAAATGGTCTTCGTCGTCCCGCCGCCCAGCAGCGCCCCGGTGCCGGTGATCTGGCAGGTGTTTGGAACCAGCGAATACCCTGCCGGCAAGACCGAACCTGCCTTCACGGCACAGCTATAGGGCAGCGTACCGCCGGTTGCCGTTATGGCTGCCGTGTACGGTTGCAGTGATACCGCTGCGGGCAGCACTGTCGCCGTGGTGAA
>JANNUE010000418.1:0-20091 GCA_031394895.1 Betaproteobacteria bacterium | reverse complement strand
CCCGTTGACGCTGGTTCGTGCGACCAGTCCGTGCAGGCTCTTGTCCATCACCAGCGGCGCTTTGAGCGCGTGCGCGACGCCGTCGAGCCACCAGAAACCTGCGTTGTGGCGGGTCGATTCATATTCAGGGCCGGGATTACCAAGACCAACAAATAGTTTGATCATGTTCAATCGCAAATTGTGCCCAAAAAAAGGCCCACCGAAGTGGGCCGTTCACAGCTTACTTTTTGGCGGCCGGTGCCTTGGCAGCCGGTGCTTTTGCAGCCGCTGCCTTGGCTGGCGCAGGCGCCGCCTTGTCGCCGGCCTTGCCAGCCGCCGGAGCTGCTGCTGGCGCTGCGCCAGCAGCAGCCTCTTCGGTCGGCGCATCGGCCGTGGCAATCACCACCACCGACACCAGAACCGGGTTGTTCTTGCCGTGGGTTACGGTGGTCACACCCTTGGGCAGCACGATGTCGGCCAGGTGCAGCGATGCACCCTTCTTGAGGCCGCTCAAATCGACGGCGATGAATTCCGGCAAGTCGGCCGGCAGGCACACGATTTCAATCTCGGTCACCACGTGATTGGCAATGCAGCCTTCGGTCTTGACCGCCGGCGAATTCTCGTCGCCGCTGTAGTGCAGCGGCACCTTCATGTGCAGCTTGGTGTTGGCATCGACGCGCTGGAAGTCAATGTGCAGGATGAGCTGCTTGAACGGGTGCATTTGCACGTCACGCAGCAACACGGGGCTGACCTTGCCGTCAATTTCCATATCCAGCACGGTCGAGTGGAAGGTTTCCTTTTTCAGGGTATGCCACAGCGCGTTGTGATCGATCTCGATCTGCTGCGGCTCACCGGTGCCACCATAGACGATGCCGGGTGTACGACCGGCGATGCGGAGACGGCGGCTCGCACCCGTGCCCTGCTTTGTGCGCTCAAAAGCGACGAATTTCATAGTATTCACTCCAATAGGAGTCCACCGCGACCAGTGTGACTCCGGTTTTAAAAAGGCTCAGGACACCAGATTGCTGGTGCCAGAGCCCGCTTTTGTCTGGATCAGAAAAGATTTTCCTGATCCGAGAACAAACTCATGACCGACTCGCCGCTGGCAATGCGCTGAATGGTTTCAGCGATCAGGGGAGCCACAGTCAGTTGTCTAATCTTGCGGCAGGCCATGGCGGCCTGCGACAAGGGAATGGTGTTGGTGACAACCACTTCGTCAAGGGCGTCGCCGTTGGTAATGCGTTCAATCGCCGGCCCTGAGAAGATTGGATGCGTGCAATAGGCATAGACTTTTCTGGCGCCGCGCGCCTTGAGCACCTCGGCCGCCTTGACCAGCGTTCCGGCGGTGTCGATCATGTCGTCCATGATGACGCAGTTGCGTCCGTCGATCTCGCCAATGACGTGCATGACCTCGCTCACATTGGCTTTGGGGCGGCGTTTGTCGATGATGGCCAGGTCGCAATTGAGTTGCTTGGCCAGCGCACGGGCCCGCACCACGCCGCCGACGTCGGGCGACACCACGATCAGGTCTTCATAATTCTTCTGGCGCAGATCGCCCAGCAAGACCGGTGACGCATAAATATTGTCAACCGGGATGTCGAAAAAGCCCTGGATTTGATCGGCATGCAGATCCATTGTCAACACGCGCGCCACGCCAACCGCCTGCAGCATGTTGGCCACTACCTTGGCCGTAATCGGCACGCGGCTTGAGCGCGGTCGCCGGTCCTGCCTGGCATAGCCAAAGTAGGGAATGACGGCACTGATGCGCTCGGCCGACGCGCGCTTGAGCGCATCGACCATGATCAGCAATTCCATCAGGTTTTCGTTGGTCGGCGCGCAGGTTGACTGCACCACAAAGACGTCTCTGGCGCGCACGTTCTGATTGATTTCGACGGTGACTTCGCCGTCAGAGAAGCGCCCGACAGTCGCGGCGCCCAGCGATATGTTCAGATGCGTGGCGATTTCTGCGGCCATACCCGGATTGGCATTGCCGGTAAAAACCATGAAGTCAGGGGAGTGGGGAGCCTGCATGTGTATTCCAGCGTTTGACAATTCTGTTCGCCTATGGGTTCAGCGCGCGGTAGGGGCAACACCCGTGTGTCACACATACAACTACTATTTGGCAGGGGAAGAAGGATTCGAACCTTCGCATGCTGGAATCAAAATCCAGTGCCTTAACCAACTTGGCGACTCCCCTACACGGGTTGGCAGCTAAAGGCTGTCAACCGATAAACTGTCGCTGGTTGCCCAGCCCACCAGGGGATGAACATCCAAACTATTACACAACCTGGCCCGAAACTCAACGGGCACGTCTTTCAATTCAAGGTCGTGCAACACTTGTGCAAATACCGCGCTTCCAGAGCCCGTCATCCTTCCGCTCAAGCCCAGTGAAGCAAGCCATTCAAGGGCCTGGGACACGCCTGGACAAAGCCTTTCGGCGACGCTCTGCAAGTCGTTCCGGCCAAAACCGAATGCATCTGCAGCGAAGCCTGAAATTATAGCAGTCTCACTGTTCCTTTTGAGCGCAGGGTCCGAGAAAATCAACCCGGTTTGCAGCCCCCGTGCCGGTTTCACCACCAAAAACCGCCCGAGCGGCAGGTCAACGGGCGTGATTTTTTCGCCAATGCCTTCGACCCAGGCGTTGTGTCCACCGAGGAAGAAGGGCACATCGGCGCCCAGGTCGATCCCAATTTTCGCCAGTCTTTCAAGCGAATAGCCAAGCCCCCACAAATGGTTGAGCGCCAGCAGTGTGGACGCGGCGTCGGAAGAGCCGCCGCCCATACCGGCTTGCGCCGGAATCTGCTTTTCAATGCCGATGTGAACGCCCAGCGGGCACTGGCTTGCCGCCTGCAGGGCGGCGGCGGCACGCACCACCAGGTCATCAGCCGGCAGCGGTGTCGTCAGGTCTTCGCGGCTGATTCTGCCGTCCGTACGAAGCTCGAAATGCAGCCGGTCGCACCAATCGATCAGCATGAAGACCGACTGCAGCAGGTGATAGCCATCGCTGCGCCGACCGGTGACGTGCAGAAACAGGTTGAGCTTGGCCGGGGCGCAGACGTCGTACAGCGACTTCATGTTCAGTCGTTTTGGTCGAGCGCCAGCCGCAACTCGGCCTGGGGCTGTGGCTGCGAGCGCCGGGCGCTGATGCGGCCCTTGTCATGCTGTGACAGGTCAGCGCTCCAGCCTGCGAGTTGCATGTTCTCGCCAGCCAGCCAGGCAAACAATGCGGCCACCGGGATTTCGGTGCCAAGCGTCTGCTTGATCAGGGCGTCGAGCGAGTCGAACTGACGAAGCTCTCCCTTGCTGAACAGGGTCGCGGTTTGTGCCGTCCATGACAGGCTGGCGACCGTATTGCCCAGCGGTGTAAACAGCATCAGTGCGCCGGCCTGGGCGTTGCCGCTCAGCTCAAAGCCGGCCGCAAACGACTGGGGCTGCTCCTGGGGCGGCGTGGACTCGACGCGCACCGCCAGGCGGCCGTGCCAGGCAGCCTGGCCGGACTGACTGGAGCCGGAAAGCTTTGGTGGAACGGCACAACCGGTAAGGAACAGAGCGGCCAGCAGGGTCGCCGTGCCAATGGCTTTGATCAGCGTCATCACAAGGTCACACGAAAGCGTTTGAGTGTGTCCCGCAAGGTCTCGTTGTCAGCGTTGATTTGCGCAGCCGCCCTCCAGATCGTGACGGCTTCTTCCCGGCGGCCCATGACCCACAGGACCTCGCCCATATGGGCGGCAATCTCGGCATCGGGCCTGGCCTTGTAGGCGGTTTGCAGAATGCGCAGAGCCTCGGCCAGATTACCGCTGCGAAATTCGACCCAGGCCAGGCTGTCACTGATGAAGGGGTCTTCCGGCGCGAACTCCAGCGCCTTGAGTATCAGTTGCCTGGCTTCGGGTAGCCGGGTATTGCGTTCGGCCAGCGAATAGCCCAGTGCGTTGTATGCGTGCTGGTATTGCGGCTTGGCGGCAATCACGCTGCGCAGCAGCCGCTCCATCTCGTCCAGACGGCCCAATTTCTCGGCCGCCATCGCCAGGTCGTACACAAGATCGATGTCGTCCGGGCTGCGCGCGCTGGCTGCCGCGAGCAACTCGTAGGCGCCCTTGTGTTGCCTGGCGTCACGCAGCAACTGGACTTCCGCTGTCAGTTTCATGCGTGCATCATCTGGCGAGTTCTCGGGCCGGCTGCGAATCAATTTGCGCGCCTCTTCGAGCTTGCCCTGGCGCGCCAGAATGGCGGCACGGCGCAACTGTGCATTGAGCAAGTCCTCGGGGCTGTCAACGCGCTTGAGCCAACTGTCTGCCAGCGCGTAGTCTTTTCTCTTTTCGGCGATTTGCGCCAGCGACAGGTAGGCCTGGACCAGGCCGCGACCGCTTTCCGCGCGGCCCGCACCGGCACGCTTGGCCAGCGCCAGTTCAACGTAACGATTGAACGAGATTTCAGCCAGCAGCGGCTTGCCATCCTGCAGCTCGAGCGCGCCGCGGATCAGCCAGGCCTGCAGAAAGTCAGGTTTCTCCGCAGTCACCATCTGCAACTGAAGCGCCGCTTCGGCAAAGCGCTGCGTTTCCAGCAGGGCGCGCGCGTACTCCATGCGCAACTCGGGCAGCGCCGGCCCTTCCAGGTACTTCTTCACAATCGCCTCGGCTTGCGGCGTGCCCGGACTGAGCATTGACAGCGCCAGCCAGGCCGGGCTGTCGGCCCTGGCGTCCAGCGCCTGCGCTTTGCGCGCAGCGTCGAGCGCGCCGGGGCTGTCGCCGGCGTCGAGCCGCAAGCGCCCAATCACGCTCCAGGCGGCGACACCTGCCGGCGGCGTCAACAGATAGGCGGCCAGGGCCTGTTCCACCGTACTGGCGGCAAGCTTTTTGTCGCTGGCCTGCGCGAAGTAGCGCGCGACGGCCGATATGGCAGCGACGCGGTCTTTTGCGTCGGCGCTTGCCACTTCGCGCTTGAGCGGCTCCAGGGCTTCCGCTATGCGGTTAAGACCAATTAGTATTTGCAGGATGTAGCGGTTGGCTTCGCGCGACGCCGGATGCGCCTGCCGCCAGGCCCGCGCCGCTGCCAGCGCCGAGTCGCCAGAGCGTGCCTGCAGAGCGATATCGACTGCGCGCTGGTACAGGCGTGGGTCGTTGGTTTTGCGTGCCGCGTCGAGCATCAGCGAATAGGCGGCAGCGGGCTCGCCTTCACGGGTTTTCAGCTCTCCGAGCAGGAGCTGATAAAACAGTTCGCTGTCGAGCGCCGACACCGGCGCCGCAGCGGATTTGCTGTCGAGCGCCTGGGCGCTGGCGGCCATGGCGCAAACGAGCACAAGAGGGCTTACAAAACGGATGAAACGCGACATCGGACCATAATAATCCATGTCAGTTCCATTTTCCCGCCATGCCTGAATTACCCGAAGTCGAAGTCACGCGGTTGAGTCTTGTTGACAGGATTGTCGGCGCCACGGTGACTGGCCTGGCGCTTGGCAAGGCCTTGCGCTGGCCGTTGGGGTGTGCGCCGGAGCAGTTGCGCGGGCGCACCGTGTTGGCGGTGCGCCGGCGCGGCAAGTACTTGCTGATCGATCTCGATCAGGGGCTGTTGCTGGTGCATTTGGGCATGTCCGGGAGCCTGCGTTTTGCGCGCGAGTTGCCGCTGGCGGGTGCGCATGATCACTTTGACCTGCAGACGGATCACGGGACGCTTCGGCTACGCGACCCGCGCCGCTTTGGCTCGGTGGTTTACGCGGAGTCGCAAAGCGCGCCGGTGGCCCACAAGCTGCTCGGCAAACTTGGCATGGAGCCGTTGTCTCAGGACTTTGTCCTGAGCGGGTTTCAGGCCGGTCTAAAACGTCGCACGGCAGCGATCAAGCAGGTGCTGCTGGCTGGCGACGTGGTGGTGGGCGTTGGCAACATCTACGCCTGCGAGGCGCTGTTTCTGGCCGGCATCAGACCTACATCGAGGGCAGCCCGTCTAACGCGACCGCGGGTCGCCAGGCTGCACGCGGCAATCCAGGATGTACTGGGGCGCGCGGTTGCGGGCGGCGGCAGTACCCTGCGTGATTTCTCCAGCGCCGACGGCGAGGCTGGTCACTTCCAGCTCGAAGCCATGGTGTACGGGCGGGCCGGGCAAGCCTGCCGGGTCTGCGCAGCGCCCGTGAAGTCGCTGCGCCAGGGCCAGCGCTCGACGTTTTATTGTCCCAGTTGCCAGACTGCCTGATGCAGGCAGGCCGCACAATGCTATATTGAAAAAAAATAGCGGGGGAACATGGGCACTTCATTTAACGAACAGTTTGATCGGCATGGCACGTGGCGGCGTGAGTTTGCACTGCGGTTGAAGCTGCTCGCTGAATGGCTCAACGATCACGAATTGCTGGATGCGGCGGTGCAAGAGCGCCTGCATCGGCTCGAAGCGCAGGTGCGCAACGACCAGCTGATGGTCGCATTTGTCGGCGAGTTTTCACGCGGAAAATCCGAATTGATCAACGCCATTTTCTTCGCCGATTATGGTCGTCGCATCATGCCAACCAGCGCCGGGCGGACCACCATGTGTCCGACCGAAATGAGCTACGACGCCGAGGTTGCCCCATGCCTGCGCCTGTTGCCGATTGAAACCCGGCAGCAACCCCAGACCCTGATGGAGTGGCGCATGGTGCCCAGGAAGTGGGTGCGCATCGATCTCGACGTAAACGACCCGGCGCAGTTGTCTGCCGCCTTTGAGAAAGTGGCCGAAACCCGCCGGGTGACGCCCGAAGAGGCCAGGGCGCTGGGCTTCTGGCAAACCCAGGCGGAGCAGGACAAGCCGGCGACCGACGCCCAGGGCCTGGTCGAAATTCCGAAATGGCGGCACGCGCTGATCAATATCGCCCACCCCTTGTTAAAGCAGGGTCTGGTGATTTTGGACACGCCGGGACTCAACGCGATTGGCGCCGAGCCGGAGCTGACGGTGAGTCTGATTCCGCAGGCGCACGCCGTCGTTTTCATGCTCGGGGCTGACACTGGCGTGACCAAGTCCGACCTCGCCATCTGGCGTGAACACCTGATTGACGAGGTGCAGGATCTGACCACCCGGCTGGTGGTTCTGAACAAGATCGATACCTTGTGGGACGCGCTCAGTTCAGCGCAGCAGGTCCAGACCCAGATTGAGCAGCAGCGCGCGTCCAGTGCCGAGATTCTGGGCATCCCGAAGCAGCAGGTGCTTGCCGTATCTGCACAAAAGGGGTTGGTTGCCAAAGTAACGGCGGACCCGGAACTGTTCAGGCTGAGCGGACTGGCGGAGCTTGAGGACGCGCTCAGTCAAGGCATTCTGGGCCGGCGCCAGGCGCTGCTGGGTGCGGCGGTTGACAGTGGCATTTCGGAATTGCGCAGCGAGACCGAACGCATGATGAATGTCAGGCGGCGCGATCTGACCGAGCAAATGCAGGAACTCAAGAGTCTGAAGGGCAAGAATTCACCGCTGATCAACAGCATGCGCGTCAGGGTTGCGCAGGAACAGGCGGAGTTTGATCTGGGTGGCGCCAGGATCCATGCGGTGCGCTCGGTCCATTTGAAACTGCTGCGCGACATCTTTATTGCGCTCAGTCCGTCCACGCTGAAGCAGCAAATGGCGCAACTGACCGCCGTGTTGCGTCAGCGCGGCCTCAAACTGGGTGTCAAGCGCGCTTATGGCGACACCTTTGAGCAGTTGCGCGAGGGGCTGCGCAAGATACAGGCGACGCACGTTGAAATCACCGCCATGCTGGAGGCGGCCTTCCACCAGCTCAACACTGAATTCGGCTTTTCGCTGCAGGTGCCGGCGCAACCTGCCATGGCCGGGTATTTGCAGGCGTTCGATCTGGTGGAGCGCAGCCACGTGCAGTATTTGAGCCTGGGCAACGCGTTGCGGCTGGCACAGCCGGAGTTTGCCGACACCCTGGTGCGCGCACTTTCGACGCGTCTGCGTACCATTCATGAATCGGCGCTGGCCGACATTGAGCTGTGGAACAAGTCGGCAACCGCCCAGCTCGACGTGCAGTTGCGTGAGCGCCGGCGCAATTTCAGCCGTCGCCTGGAGGCCATCGACCGCATTCAGCAGGCGTCCGGCGGGCTCGATGAAAAGATTGCCGAAATTCAAACTCGCGGCGCGGCGCTGCAGCAACTGCAACTCAAGTTGTCGGAGTTGACTGGCTTTGTACTATCGGCTAGAGCTGGTCCGACGCCCGAAATGATTGCGGCCGGATAGATCGTCGTGACCGATCTGGCGACCCAGGTCGTGAACTGGCAGAAAGTTCACGGGCGCAATGATTTGCCGTGGCAGGGTACGCAGGACCCGTACCGGGTCTGGCTGTCAGAAGTCATGCTGCAACAGACCCAGGTCGAGACGGTGCGGGATTATTTCCCGCGCTTTCTTAAACGCTTCCCCGACGTCGCCAGCCTGGCCGGTGCGCCGCTCGATGATGTGCTGGGTCTGTGGAGCGGCATGGGCTACTACAGTCGTGCCCGTAACCTGCATTTGTGCGCCGGCGCGGTGCTGCGTTTGCACGGCGGCGTTTTTCCGAAGACGGCCCATATGCTGCAGACATTGCCGGGCATCGGTCGCTCCACTGCCGCAGCGATTGCGTCGCTGTGTTTTGGCGAAAGGGTTGCAATCCTGGACGGCAACGTCAAGCGCGTATTGACGCGCGTACTCGGCTATGACGCCGACCTGTCGGTGGCCGCGCATGAACGCCGCCTTTGGCAGCACGCCACGCGGTTGTTGCCGCAGCACAATCTGGTGCGCAGCATGCCACGCTACACGCAGGCCATGATGGATTTGGGCGCGACAGTTTGCACGGCAACCAAGCCACGCTGCGCGGCTTGCCCGTTGAGCGTGTTTTGCGTTGCGCGGCGCCTCGGCCGCGTCGAGAATTTCCCGGTCAAGACGCGCAAGATCAAGCGCAGCGCGCAGTCGATTTGGCTGCTATGGGCACAGCGCACCGACGGCGCTGTCTGGCTCAGCAAGCGGCCCAGTCCGGGTGTCTGGGCCGGGCTTTACTGTTTTGCGCTGTTTGACAGTCGGGCTGCGTTGCAGGCGGCCGTTGCCGGCGCCGACAGCGCGGCGCTGCAGGACGAGCCGGCCTTTGTTCATGTGCTGACGCATAAAGACCTGCACCTGCATCCGGTGCGCTTGCACGTTCGCGATCACGCCCGGTTACAGCCCGAAGGCGCCTGGGTTGCGGTGCCGGACTGGGCCGCGCTGGGCTTGCCGGCGCCGATCAGGCGCTTGCTGCTGGGGGCGAGTCAGTCAGCAGTTCGCGGTGGCGTTTGAGCGTGACCCACTGGTTCTGGAACAGGTCTGCCAGCTGCTCTACGAGATAGACCGAGCGGTGCTGCCCGCCGGTGCAGCCAATGGCGACCGTGACGTAGCTGCGGTGATCGCGCACCAGGGAGTCCAGCCAGTAACTCAGAAACACGCGGATCTGCTCCAGCATCTGGGTCACCTCGCCTTGCTCGCGAAGAAAGCTGGCGACGGCCGCGTCCCGACCCGTGAGCTCGCGCAACTCGGGCTCGTAGTGCGGGTTGGGTAGCATGCGCACATCGAACACAAAGTCGGCGTCGCCGGGCACGCCGCGCTTGAAGGCAAAGGACTCGAACACCAGCGTCAGTTGTTCGTTGGAGGTGGCAATTAACGACTTGACGTAGCTCTGCAACTGCGACGGTCGAATGATGCTGGTGTCAATGATGAGCGCCTGCTCGCGCAGGCCCGACAGCAGTTCGCGTTCGAGCTCAATCGCGTCCACCAGCGCGCGGCGTTGATCCGGCGCCGTGTGCTGGCTGGCAAGCTGCGACAGCGGATGCTTGCGCCGGGTTTCAGAGTAGCGCCGCACCAGCGTTTCGGTGGTGGCATCGAGAAACAGCGGCTGGACCATGATGCCCTGCTTTTGCAGGACGGCGAGTTGTTCCGGCAACAAGGGCAGCGAGCTGGCGGCCCGGATATCGACCGCAATCGCCATGCGCGTCGTCTGGTGCTGCTGCTCCACCGCGACAAACGCCACCAGCAACTCCGGTGGCAGGTTGTCAACACAAAAAAAGCCGGCGTCTTCCAGCGCATGCAGTGCCACCGATTTGCCGGAGCCGGACATGCCGGTAATCAGCACGATCTGCAAGTTGGACGCGTCGGAACTCATGTTGCTAGTCTCGTGCCTGCAGCATTTCCTTGGCGTGCGCCAGCGTGGTGCCGGACAGCCGCTCACCACCAAGCATGCGCGCCACTTCAGCGACTCGTTGCTCGGCCTGCACCGGGTGCACCGTGCTCAGCGTTGCCTTGCCCTGCAGTTTTTTCAGCACCAGCAGATGCTGGTCGGCGCAAGCTGCCACCTGCGGCAAATGGGTCACGCACAGCACCTGCCGATCGACACCGAGCTGCTTCATCAGACGTCCCACGGTCTCGGCCACGGCACCGCCGATGCCGGCGTCCACCTCGTCGAAGATCAGTGTCTGGGCCGTGCCCAGCCGGCTGGTCGTGACGGCAATGGCCAGCGCCAGCCGTGACAGCTCGCCGCCGGAGGCGACCTTGTTGACCGCGCGCGGTGAATTGCCCGCGTGGGCCGCGACCAGGAAGTTGATGTCCTCGACGCCGTGCTGCGCCGGTTGTGCCGACGCGCTGAGAAGCACTTCAAACACGCCGCCCTGCATGCCAAGCCCCTGCATCGCGGCGCTAATGGCCTGGCCCAGCGCCGGCGCGGCTGTGGCGCGGGCTTTGGACACGCGGCTGGCCTCGACCCTGTAGGCCCGCTCGGTCGCTGCCTGCGCCGCCTGCAGTGTCGCCAGATCGGTCGCCGCGTCGAGTTTTGCCAGTTCGTTCTTCCACGTGCCCAGCAGTTGCGGCAGTTCCGTCGGGCTGCGTTTGTAGCGTCTGGCCAGCGACAGCCACAGCGCCATGCGTTCGTCGAGCTGGCTCAGCCGCTCGGGGTCGAGTTCGGTCTTGCGCAGATAGCCACGCAAGCTGTGAACCGCGTCTTGCACCTGCGCCAGGCTCGATGACAGGAGTTCGGTGAGTTCCTTGAAATAGGGTTCGAACTGCGTTTGCTGTTGCAGCATCTGGGCGGCGCCATGCAAGCCGCTGGCCGTGCTGTGGTCGTCGTCGTCCAGCGTCTGTAGCGCGCCCTGCGCAGCGGCCAGCAGGGCCTGCGCATTGGAGAGACGTCCGTGCTCGGTGTTGAGCGTCTCCCATTCGCCATCGAGCGGCGCCAGCTTTTCAACTTCGCCGATCTGCCAGGCCAGTCGTTCAAGTTCACGCTGCAGCGAATCCTGCGCGTCCAGCGCCCGCGTCAGCTCGCCCTGCGCCAGGCGCCAGGCCTGCCACAAGCTGCTCAGCGCCGCAGTGGAGATCGAGGCATAGGCGTCCAGCAGGCCGCGTATCGTATCCGGCCGCGTCAGACTTTGCCACGCGTGCTGGCCGTGAATGTCGAGCAGTTGCGCGCCGATGTCGCGCAACTGCGTGGCAGTGGCCGGGCTGGCGTTGATCCAGGCGCGGCTCTTGCCATGGGTGTCGAGAGTGCGCCGAAGCAGCAGCCGGTCTTGCGCATCAAAGCCGGCCGCTTCCAGCCAGCTCGCGACCGTGGCACTGGTGTCGAACTCGGCACTGACATCGGTCCGGCTGGCGCCTTCGCGGATCGCGCCGACATCGGCGCGGCCCCCGGTAACCAGTTGCAGCGCATCGATCAGGATCGATTTGCCGGCGCCGGTTTCGCCGGTAAGAACGGTGAAGCCATCGCTCAGATCGAGATCGAGTTCGCTGACGATGATGAAATCGCGCAAGACGATGCGTTGCAAGCCCACGGTCAGGCCACTCCTTCGTTCCAGTGCAATTTGCGCCGCAGCGTGTCAAAGTAGGACCAGCCTTTGGGATGCAAAAACCGTACATGATGCGTCGAGCGCGTGACTACGATGCGGTCGCCATGCAGCAGCGTGGCCAGCGACTGGTTGTCGAAGCTCGCGCTGGCGTCGCGCCCGGCCACTACGGCGATCGCAATTTCGGCCACGTTGGCCAGCACAATCGGGCGGTTGGACAGGGTATGCGGTGCGATCGGCACCAGCACCCAACCCGGAATGGACGGGTGCAACAGCGGTCCGCCGGCCGACAGTGAATATGCGGTAGAGCCGGTGGGTGTGGCAATGATCAAACCGTCGGCGCGCTGGTTCGCGACAAAATGCCCATCGACTTCGACCCGCAGCTCGACCATGCCGGCAGTGGCGCCACGGTTGACCACCACGTCGTTCATTGCCAGCGCGTCAAATACGCAGTGCCCGTCACGCATCACTTTGGCGTGTATCAGGCCGCGATGATCTTCCTCGAACTCGCCGCGCAGCATCGGCGCCAGCGTGCTGGCATAGCCGTTGTAGGGGATGTCCGTGATGAAGCCCAGGCGCCCCTGGTTGATGCCGATCAGCGGCACGCCGAATTTGGCGAGCTGGCGCCCAATGCCGAGCATGGTGCCGTCACCGCCGACCACCAGAGCCAGATCGCATTGCGCGCCGATGCCCGCCACGTTGAGCACTCGATAGCCTGAAATGCCCATGTTGAGCGCGGTGTCGTGTTCAAACGCCACTTCGCAACCCTGCGCATGCAGGAAATGCGCAATTTCCTCCAGCGCGTTGCGTGAAAACGCACCGGATGCGATGGTCTGGTACTTGCCGATGATGGCGACATGCCGGAATTTCGAATTCATGCGTAAATTACATCACTAAAATGGCCTCATGCTCGATGACCGTGCCAAGTTGTTATTAAAAGCGCTGGTGGAGCGCTATATTGCCGATGGGCAGCCGGTCGGCTCACGCACCCTGTCGCGCGCCTCGGGGCTGGAGCTGTCGCCCGCCACCATCCGCAATGTGATGTCGGACCTGGAAGAGCTGGGCCTGATCGTCAGCCCGCACACCTCGGCCGGGCGCATACCCACGGCGCGCGGTTACCGGCTGTTTGTCGACACCATGCTGACGGTGCGCCACGAGATGTTTGCCACCCACAGCCTGGCGCCGGATCAACCGCAAAGAGTGATCTCCAACGCCGCCCATCTGCTGTCGAGCCTGTCCCAGTTTGTCGGTGTCGTGATTGCGCCTCGGCGCTCGTCGGTGTTTCGGCACATCGAGTTCCTGCGGCTGTCGGAGCGGCGTCTGCTGGTGATCATCGTCTCGCCCGAAGGTGATGTGCAAAACCGCGTGATATTTACCGAGCTTGACTATTCGCAGCCGCAATTGGTGGAGGCCGCCAATTATCTGAACAGTCATTACGTCGGAATGGCGTTTGAGCAGGTGCGCGAACGGCTCAAGCTCGAAGTGGAAACGCTACGCTCCGAGATCGCGAGCCTGATGCGGGCGGCGGTGACGGTCAGTTCCGAGGCGATTGCGGAGCCGCAGGACGAAGTCGTGATTTCCGGCGAGCGCAACCTGCTGGCGGTGACCGACTTCTCACATGACATGGGGCACCTGCGCCGCGCCTTCGAGCTGTTTGAACAGAAAGCGCAACTCATGCGCCTGCTCGACATTGCGGGCCAGGCCGAAGGCGTGCGCATCTTCATTGGCGGCGAAAGCCAGGTGGTGCCGTTTGAAGACCTGTCGATCGTCAGCGCCCCGTATGAGGTGGACGGCCAGGTGGTGGGCACGCTGGGCGTCATCGGCCCGACGCGCATGCCCTACGACCGCATGATCCAGATTGTTGACATCACCTCCAAGCTGGTCAGCAATGCGCTGAGTCACCACAAGTAGGCGCTATCTCCTTTGCGCCACGATCTCCGACAGGCGCTTGCCCATCGACTCGTGCAGCACCAGTTTCAACGCCTCACGTTCTTCCATCAGACTGCGCAATCCGGTTCGGGTCCAGCACAAAGTTTGCAGCTCTTTGCTTGCAATGACCGATGCGGTTGCAACGTCATCCCTGAAGAAACTCACTTCGCCGATGAGATTGCCGACGCCCAGGGTTACAACTGTGTGGCCGTTGACCAGGACGTCAGCGGCTCCTTTGACAATCACGTGCAAGTCGTCCAGTTTTTCCCCTTGACGGGTCAGCGTGAAACCAGACGGAAAAGTCTGCCGCGTACCGGCTTTGAGCAGGTAGTGGAAATCCACCGTACCGAGTTTAGGGAAAAGGCGCTCGCGAAGAATCTGTTCTTCCTGGGTCAGGCGCGCCTTGCGTCGTTCACGGTAGATAAGGCTTACTTGCGCAATGTTGATGGCAACAAAGACCAGGGACCAACCCACGCTCAGGAGCTGACCGCTTCCGCCTGTGGTGAATGTGTATAGCGCACCGCACATCCAGGCCAGCGCGGCCAGAATCCGCAAACCAACCATGTTGGTAACGAGGTAACAGATCAGGAACAACACGAAGCTCAGATGCTGTCCCCAAAACTCCCATGCCACCAGCGGAGGGCTTGCGTCCATCACATTCTTTCTCCGGTTTACAGGTGCGTCCAGCAGGCTCCAATACAATCCGGGCTTCGGTTGGGACGTTAGCTCAGTTGGTTAGAGCAGAGGACTCATAATCCTTTGGTCGAAGGTTCAAGTCCTTCACGTCCCACCATTGTTCATGTGGCTTGCGCGATGAGGCGGCAACATCACCAGCAATTCTTCTTCTTGCAGTTCTTCGTCACCGTTTCGCATGACTCTATGCCGTTGATCGACCGGCAATATTTTTGCGTCGCCTTGTAAACGTCGAACTTCACATATTTGCCGTTCTTGAATTCGCAATAATATTGACCATCAATGTATTTCGAATTGAATACGACATTCTTGACATGATTGTTCTGTCTGGTCGCCAGCGCATCCTCCGAGCGGGTCTCCTCGGTCTTGTTGGACAGGGCGATATCGAATCCGATTCGGGTCCTGTCCTTGTTGCTGCGCTCGTCAAGCCACGCGAGCTTGTCGATGGTCAGCTTGTTCTTCCTGCCATATTTCTCAACGCTGTCCTGACAGGATTCCTTGCTGGCTGCATGGACCCCTGTCATTGCGGTAAGACACACCAGTAGTAATGCAGCTGCCTTGATGTTCATGGTCTGAGCCCTGTGAGTGTTGCGTTTATTCTAGGTGAGTTCCCGAAATCGCGTCGGTCGCGCGCCGCACCACCTTGACTTCCTCCAACCGCAGCGCATCGGCTTGCTGCTGCTGTGCTGGTACCTCGCATGCGCGCTGTTGTTGCACGGTATTGCGAAGCTGCAAAACGGTATTGCAGGCATTGAAAAAATGGTCGTGGCGCACGGTCTGGCAGATCGAGCTGCAGGTGTTTTACCTGGTGAGCGCACTGACCGTCGCCTTGACGGTGCGCCCGTGGCGCAAAGGCTGAAGCCGCGCCGCGCCGAGCGCCTCGGTCGCCCCGAATGATGTCCCGGAACATGCTGTTGCTGTAGTAGCGCAGGGCGCCGCGATGGTAGGGCAGGAAAGTGTTGTGGGAGGAATTGGAAGGAGTCGTCGCTGCAGCGGTGAGGTGCACCCTGACCAGTCCGTCGTGATTTTTGAAGACGGCATCGACGATGTCACCTTGTATCGTTAGAGGGCATTTTTTGCATGCAGCGCCTGAATAAATGCCAGTATTTCTGGCATCGTTTCATATTGCCTGCCTGATAGAGTTGCAGTGTCCCAAGAAGCTTTGGAGCCAACATACAAATGCACAGCAATTTCCAGCTTCTCGGAACCGTCGAACATTCCTGACGGTATCCAGTAGTAGGGGGTGTTTCTAAGAGGATTGGGAACCGTGGAACCGCAGGTGGAGCAAAAAGCTGAACGGAACCCCGTGGGCATAGTAAATGACGAAATATTCCCTTGCCCAGAAAGCCAGCGAAAATTTTCGGACGCGACGACTGTGGCAGTGTTTGACGTAGAACCACCTTGCTTGCGGCACAACGAGCAATGGCACTGGTATAGCTTTGGGATGGCTCCAGTAATCTCAAACTCAACTGCTTCACAAAGACATTTGCCGCGCATTAGACTTGACCTCTAACTTGGGATCATCAAAACAGTGTACGTCGGCGCATCACGACGTCGGTCCAGTCAAATGAAAGCCCGGTTTGCTG
This sequence comes from Betaproteobacteria bacterium, assembly GCA_031394895.1. Taxonomy (GTDB): domain Bacteria; phylum Pseudomonadota; class Gammaproteobacteria; order Burkholderiales; family Burkholderiaceae_C; genus Rhodoferax. The sequence goes on along the minus strand of JANNUE010000418.1, from coordinate 4,130 downwards.
TCGGGTTATTCTTTTGGTTCGGGAGGCTCAGGCGGACTATCGTCTGTCGCCGGATTTTTGTGGTTCGTCGGGTTCTTGCTGCTGTTCGTCGCAAACCGGGTGTCAGGCGCAATGTGAACACGCAAGATGCAGACTTCGCAATTCACCAACGCCACCGGAGACAGCCATGCCCACCATCCTCAATGCCCTGCAACTGATTGGCACGACGCTCATCTACGTCGCACTGCTGGGCGCGCTGGTCGCCCTGGTCGTGCAATTCGTGAGTGAACTGCACGGCACCAAACTGCGCCATCGGTCCCATGAAATGGAGCCGGTGCAGGCCAGGCTGACGACAGCGGTGGCGACCGAGTACAGGTTCGACCGGCGCAGGCATTCGGCCAACAACGCCGAGCGCGATGCCGCGTGACGTTCAGTCTTCGAGCGACGCGGTGCTTGGTGCGGGCAATTTGCCCGCGTCGCGGAGTTTGCCTATATTGGGACCCAAGACAGCGATCAATTTCAGGCAGACAATGCTAAGGCGTCGCACGATGCGACGCACAAGTCTGGCCGTCGGGCTGTTGGCGGACACTCTAGCGGACGGCACGGGGAACTGGAGCCGTTCAGGGAGCAGGCAGACCATCAGCCTGCTCCCGGCAAATTCCTTTATTTGGAGAATCTCCTATGAATACACCTCTTGCCGCCGCGATAGCCGGTTTGCTGATTTCTGGATGCGCCGGGTATCAGGTGCGTCCGGCGGCAACCGCACGGTTGTTGCCCACTCAGGGAAACGCGGTCACAGGCCATGTCACCTTTACAAAAACGGTCAATTACGTGCTCGTGGCGGGCGAGGTCCAGGGGCTGGCACCGAATACGGAGCACGGGTTCCACGTTCACGAAAAGGGAGACTGCTCCAGCGCTGACGCAGTGAGTGCCGGCGGGCATTTCAACCCGCGCGGAGCTCAGCATGGCGCGCTAGAGCAAGCGGAACACCATGCCGGCGATTTGCAGAGTCTGAAGTCCGATGCAAACGGCGTCGCCAGGTTCAGCTTCATGGCAAGCGCTCTGTCAGTTGGAGAAGGGGCGGCGGATGTGATCGGGCGCGGCCTGATTGTTCACCGTGATCCGGATGATTTCAAAACCCAGCCAACCGGCAATTCAGGCCCGCGACTGGCCTGCGCGGTGATTGCTGGCAGCTAGCGTGCGTCGATGATGGGAGTGATCTGCAGCCGGATGGTCGGGCCCGGGTCTCTGGGCATCTGCACCGAATACTGCTTGTCCGCGTATTGATAGACGACGTTGTAGGCAATAGTTCTGTTTTCGTAAAAATTCTGCGTGCTGCAACGTTGCACGTTTTGCGTCTGCGCAGCCGGCGAGCCCTCAATCCTGTCGCCCAGTATGGCGCCGCCAACGATGCCAAGCAGCGTCGCCGCCGTGCGGCCGGAGCCATCACCCACGGCGTTGCCCATGGCGCCACCGGCAATCCCGCCCATCAGGGCGCCGGCACCCGACTTGGTCGGCTGCACGGCCACCTGCTCGGTAGTGCACACCTGCCTTGGTATCGCCACCTGTTGAATCACGGGTGTGGACGAAATAACGGTTGCGAGTTCCTGGGCCGAAGCCAGGCCGGTGCTTGTCAGTGCCGAGAGAATCAAAAGGGTTTTCTTCATGGTCTTTCCAGTAAAACGCGGCTGATTTTATGCCTTCGACGCAGCGGCCTTCATAAAGTTCAGCCGCTGATTTGTAACGAATGTTTGCCAGCATGGCGCACAGGCGACGCTGCTATCGCAGCACGAAATCTACAATGCTTTGCTGAATTCTCTACCGCCACAGGACAAAATCCATGCCGTTTACCGCCCCCGTGCCGCGCCGCCACATGCATGTACGCACCGTTGCGTGCGATGGCTACCTGCGCGAAGATGGTTTGTGGGACATTGAGGCCAGCATCATCGATCGCAAACCTTTCTCCTACACCGAACCCATGCGCGGCGTTCGCGAAGCGGGGTCAGACGTGCACCACATGGCTATTCGGCTGACCCTGGGCCAAGACTTTGTGGTGCGCGCGATCGAAGTTGTCATGCCCTCCACGCCGTACCCGAATTGCACGCATGCAGTGCCCAATTTCCAGGGCCTGGTGGGCAAGCGGATCGACCGAAGCTGGCGCGCGACGGTGCGCGAAATTGTGGGCTCGGAGCGCGGCTGCACCCATGCGCGCGAGTTGCTGTTTCCAATGGCTACAACGGCGTTCCAGACGCTCACCGGCTGGCGCGAAGGTGACGGCAACAGCCCAGCGGTGCAAACCGAGGGCACAGAAGGCAAGCCACCTTTTGTGGGGGACTGCATTGGCTGGGCCACCAATGGACCGGTGGTGGCACGCTTCTATCCGCAATTCTCTACGGCGAGCGCATCCGAGCGTGATTCTCAGCGCAATTACGGGATGGTGAGCGCGCCATGACCGCAGCCGGCGCGAGCGACCCCCAAGCCTTACTGCGCAGCCTGTTCGATGCAGCGGTAGCGGCGGCCCAACCGGCGTTGTGCCTGCCGGCGCATTTGCCGTCGCGCCCCAAGGGCAGAACGATTGTGATCGGCGCCGGCAAGGCCTCGGCCGCGATGGCGCGCGCGCTTGAAGACCATTGGGACGGAGCGCTTGAAGGCCTGGTAGTCACCCGCTACGGCTATGAGGTGCCGTGCCAGCGCATCGAGATCGTGCAGGCCGCGCATCCGGTGCCGGACGCGGCGGGGCTGCACGCGGCGCAGCGCATTCGCGCGCTGGTCACTGGCTTGACGGCCGATGATCTGGTGATTGCGCTGATCTCCGGCGGCGGCTCGTCGCTGCTGGTGGCGCCGGGCGAGGGGCTCACGCTGGCTGACAAGCAGGCGGTCAATGCGGCGCTGCTGGCCAGTGGTGCCACCATTTCAGAAATGAACTGCGTGCGCCGGCATCTGTCGGGCATCAAGGGCGGGCGCCTCGGGGCTGCTTGTCATCCGGCGCAATTGCTGACCCTGCTGATCTCGGACGTGCCGGGTGACGCGCCGACCAACATCGCCTCCGGCCCCACAGTGGCCGATTCAACCACTTGCGCAGACGCGCTGGAGATTGTCCGGCGTTACCAGATTGCGATGCCACATGCGATGCGCGCGCTGCTGGAGAGTGGTGCTGGCGAGACCATCAAGCCCGGCGATGCGCGACTGCAGAACAGTTCGGTGCGCATGATCGCCACGCCGCAAATGGCGCTGCAGGCAGCGGCCCAGGTCGCGCGCAACGCGGGAGTCACACCGTATATTTTGGGTGACAGCCTGGAAGGCGAGGCGCACGATGTTGCCATGGTGTTTGCCGGCATGGCGCGCCAGGTGGCGCTGCATGGCCAGCCGTTCGTGCCACCCTGTGTGCTGCTCAGCGGCGGCGAAACCACCGTGACCTTGCGTGGCAAAGGGCGGGGCGGACGCAATGTGGAGTTCTTGCTATCACTGGCTGTGTCGCTGGGCGGTACGGCCGGCGTGCATGCCATCGCCGGGGATACCGACGGCGTGGACGGCGTCGAAGAAATTGCCGGCGCCATCATCACGCCGGACACACTGGCGCGCGCCTGGGCGCGGGGCATGAATCCACGCAGTTATCTGGACGACAACGACGCCCACAGTTTTTTCCAGGCGCTAGGCGACTCGGTACTGACCGGGCCGACGCTGACCAATGTGAATGACTTTCGCGCCATTCTCATTACCGGGTAACAGCGCAAAGTGTGTCTGCGCTGGCGGAGTAAGGGCGGTTGGAAAGTGCTGATGGCGGGCGGGTAAGGATGCAGTGAATATGACGGGTTTGTAGAATGGTCGCCATGCACAAAGACACTGCGCCGCTGCCAATAAACAAGCTGTCGTGCGGTGTGGGCCGCCATCTTCCGAAAAAATCGGATCCGGGGGTCCAGTCTATCCCGTCAAATATTCTGGCCGGCCGGTTTATCCGACGATCTGCATTACGATAACGCTCAATGCCGTCGCACCTGTATACCCTTACTGTTCTTCTCGCCATCGGGTTTGGCGTTGCCTTGGGCGTGGGTCGGTTTGTGAAGCGTGAAGGACAAGCGTACCTCCGTGGTCTTGGGGTTGGATTCATCATCTTGTTCGGGCGGAGCTGTGTCGAGATGTATTCCCCAAAC
>JANNUE010000057.1:0-1624 GCA_031394895.1 Betaproteobacteria bacterium | reverse complement strand
CAACGCATGCTCGGCATGGCGCAGGGCCTGAGCAAGAACGACCTGGTGTTGTGCCTGATTTCGGGTGGCGGTTCAGCCTTGTTGACGCTGCCCAGCGACGGTTTGACGCTGGAACAAAAACAGGGCGTGAACAAGGCCTTGCTGGCCAGCGGGGCCAGCATTTCCGAGATGAATTGCGTGCGCAAACATCTCTCGCTCATCAAGGGCGGGCGTCTGGGCGCCGCCTGCGCGCCGGCCAGGGTGCTGACCCTTGCCATCAGCGACGTGCCCGGCGACGACCCCCAGCGTCATCGCCAGTGGCCCGACGGTGCCCGACGCCACGACCTGCGCCGACGCGCTTGGCGTTTTGCGGCGTTACCGCATCGCGCTACCCGATGAGGTCGTGCGTGCGCTGCAGCAATCGGTGCTGGAAACACCCAAACCGGGCGACCCGGCGTTCGCCGGCAACGCCGTGCACATGGTGGCCACGCCGCAGCAAAGCCTGGAGGCTGCGGCTGCGCGCGCGCGCGCAGCCGGACTGGGCGCCCACATCCTGAGCGATGAAATCGAAGGCGAGTCGCGCGAGGTCGGCAAGGTGCACGCGGCGCTGGCGCGCGCCGTGGCGCGGTGCGGCCAGCCGTTCGCCCGGCCATGCGTCATCCTCAGCGGCGGCGAGACCACGGTGACGCTGCGCCCGCGCGAAGCAGGCGCGCCGGCGGGCCGCGGCGGACGCGCCGGCGAGTTCTGCCTGGGGCTGGCGCAGGCGTTGCAGGGTCAGCCGGGCGTCTACGCGCTGGCAGCCGACACCGATGGCATCGACGGCGTCGAAGACAACGCCGGGGCCTTCGTGGCCCAGGACACACTGGCCCGCGCCGACAGCCTGGGCATGAAACTCGACCATTATCTGGACCGCAACGACGCCTATGGCTTCTTCGAGCCGCTCGGCGACCTGGTTTTCACCGGCCCGACGCATACCAACGTGAACGACTTTCGTGCGATTCTGATCTTGTAGCGGACCGGCAAACGCAGCCGGCGACCGAATCACGCCATTCTTCATCCGATCGCGCACGCAAGCGTTGCGCCGAACGCGCGTCGCGTAGCAAGTTTGATTTTGCTCAATGTCAAGACCGTCGGAAGACGGCACATTGAGCCTCATGGTACCAATCGAGTTTCTCAATCCGTCCGCCGAGCGGGTCAAAGTCGACCCGGGAGATACCGTCTTGCGGCGCCAGACGCTGCTCGACGGGGTCATATATCTGGAGTCGGGCCGGGTGGCGCTGGGGCTGGTCGAAGCAAGCACCCTGGCGCATCTGCTCGGCACGGTCGAAGGCCCGTTCTGGCTTGAGGCCACCTCGGCCATTCTGGGTTTGCCCAGTGTGGTTGACGCGGTGGCCGAAACCAAGGTGACGCTGCGACGCATGCCGCTGTCGAGTTTTCGGCAATGGCATGACGCGCTGCCGGCGTCGGCACAGCAGGTGCTGCGTGACGTCGCGCTGGCGCACCGTCAACAAACCGAACTCGCGGTGAGCCGCCTGGCCAAGGACGCCGAGGCACGTTGCGCCGAGTGGCTGCTGCGCCATGCGCAGACCAGCGCGCAGGGTTCGGTGGCAGTCATGTTGCAGCAACGCAAGCGGCTGATTGCCGC
>JANNUE010000051.1:0-3196 GCA_031394895.1 Betaproteobacteria bacterium | reverse complement strand
TGTTGCAATGCGAGGCGTTGAAGCCCTCGCCTGCCTGGCAGACACCCGCCCAACGCCCAGGCGGCAGCGGGTCGTAGACGACGGTGCCCGGCAGGTGCGAAGCGATGGGTTTGCCCAGGGCATCGACCTTGTCGGAGAAAGAGGGGTTCTCGGGCCACACGCCACCGTCAAGGTGGCCGATGATGACGCCTTCGCCCTTGATCACACGTCCGTTGGCGTCGGTGCGGGTCCACACACCCTGGGGCGGCGCATTCAGGCCCAGGAAGGCCGGCGTGCGGCTGGTGTCCATCGGCACCGGCTCGTCGACGGTGACCGACCGAACGGCGGGGCTCGCCACGAGCTTGGCCAACTCGGCATCGGTGAGGTTGGCTGCAAAGCCGTTGAGCAAGGTGCTGTAGCGGTAGGTCACCGAGGCCGGGTTGACGGTGGCGATGACCGAAGACTGCTTCTGGCTCAGGTAAGTGGTGTAAGCCTGCACGTGGGCAGCGGTCACGTTGAGCTTGGTGCCGGGCGCAGCCCGGGTGGCGGTGTAGCCACTGATGCCACCGCCATAGGTGGCGACCGGTGCGTCGACCAGTTGCACGATGGACGGCTTGCGGGCGGCGCCTTGGGCGCCGGCCGACAGAGCCAGTACCGCCAGGGTCACCCCCAGCGCGAGTTGAGATCTCCTCATGTCCGTTCCTTTGTGGTCGTTGGGTTCAGAGGGACTGGCGGCGGCGGGTGGCTGCCAACAGGCCAAGGGCGGCCAATGTCAGTACGGCACTGGTCGGTTCCGGAACGTTGATGTTGTCGAGGGCAAACTGGGCCAATGGGTCGGCAAACGAGCAGCCAACTCCGTCATAGACGCAGGCGCTGAAGCTGATGGATGTCACGCCGCTGGCCAGGGCGCTGATGTTGAAGGTGGAGAAGTTCCAGTTGCCAAAGGCGTCGGACAGCCCCAGGTCGACGTCTTCGGTGATCAGGCCGCCGCCGGTACTGATGGCCTCGATGTGCAACATGCCGGCCGACAGACCAGCGCCCAATCCCAGAACGGGGGGCAGGAAGCTGGCATCAAAGCCGTGGATGCGGAAGCTGCCGCCGCCGTCCCGGGTCATGGTCAGCACGTCGGTATTCAGGGCAAAGAGAAACTGGCCTGAACTGTTGGGGGGCGCGACGCCAAAAACAAATGCCCCGGCGTTGTCGATGCCGCTGAAACCGGCGCCTGAGGATGCGAAGGACATGCCACCGCTGATCACGGAAGTGCCGCTACCCAGTGTTGGCGAGACGTCCTCGAAATCGACGAAGGCCGCCTGAGCGGGCAGGACTGCAGCCGCACTCAGCGCAAGGGCTGCGAATACGCGATTCAACACAAGGCGTTTCATGGGAGATCCTTCAAGGTAAAAGTGAACCGATCCCGGACGGCGGACGGCCGTTTTGGGGCTCGAAAGGGTGCAGCAAGACTGGTGCCTGCTGGCGTACCCGCACTGTCGCCTGAAAAAATTACCTATGACGCCATCTACCCCCTTGAGCGGGGGGTGCGGCTAACCCGATGCCCGCCTGTCAGATTTTCTGACAGTGCGGGCCGGCCATCACGCCAGCTTGCCATGGCAATTCTTGTATTTGCGGCCGCTGCCGCAGGGGCAGGGCTCGTTGCGGCCCACCTTGGGCACCGGGGCACTGCCCAGCAAGCCGGTGTCGGCCACCTGCGAGACACCACCGTCTTCGGTGGGCGCGGTGTAGGTGACGTTGGCCAGCTGCGCAGCCTGTTGCTCCAGTGCCGCCGCGGCTTCAGCCGCCTGGTCTTGCGACTGGATGCGCACCGTCATCAGGATGCGGGTGACTTCCATCTTCACCACGTCGAGCAACTGCGAGAAGAGCTCGAAGGCTTCGCGTTTGTATTCCTGCTTCGGGTTCTTCTGCGCATAACCACGCAGGTGGATGCCCTGGCGCAGGTAGTCGAGCGCTGCGAGGTGCTCGCGCCAATGGCTGTCGATGCTCTGCAGCAACACCATGCGCATGAAGGGGGTGAATTGCTCGCCACCGACGAGTTCGAGCTTGGCGTTGAAGTGGGCGTCTGTCGCCGCCAGCACCATCCCGAGGATGTCTTCGTCGGTGATGGATTCGCTGCCCTCCACCGCCGCCTTGAGGGCGACCTCGGCCTGCCATTCGTCCTTGAGCACACGCTCCAGGCCGTCCATGTCCCACTGCTCTTCAAGCGTGCCCTCGGGCACGTAGGTGCGCACCACGGTGGTCATGGAGCTGCGGCGCAGGTTGGTGATCTGCTCGTCCAGGCTGGCGGCTTCGAGGATCTCGTTGCGCTGCTGGTAGATGACCTTGCGCTGGTCGTTGGAGACGTCGTCGTACTCCAGCAATTGTTTGCGGATGTCGAAGTTGCGCGCCTCGACCTTGCGCTGCGCGCTTTCAATGCTGCGGTTGACGATGCCGGCCTCGATGGCCTCACCTTCGGGCATCTTCAGGCGATCCATGATGGCGCGCACGCGGTCGCCGGCAAAGATGCGCATCAAGGGGTCGTCCAGGCTCAGGTAGAAGCGGCTGGCGCCGGGGTCGCCCTGGCGGCCCGAGCGGCCACGCAACTGGTTGTCGATGCGCCGGCTCTCGTGGCGCTCGGTGGCCACGATGCGCAGGCCGCCAGCGGCCTTGACCTGGTCGTGCAGACTCTGCCACTCGTCCTTGAGCTTTTGCGAGCGGGTGTGGCGCTCTTCATCGGCCAGCGCCGGGTCTTCTTCCAGAAACTGGATCTGCTTTTCGACGTTGCCGCCAAGCACGATGTCGGTGCCGCGGCCGGCCATGTTGGTGGCAATGGTGATGACGCCGGGCCGCCCGGCCTGGGCCACGATCTCGGCCTCTTTGGCGTGCTGCTTGGCATTGAGCACCTGGTGCGGCAGCTTGGCCTTCTTCAGCAGCTCTGAAATCTGCTCGGAGTTTTCGATGCTCGTCGTGCCCACCAGCACGGGCTGGCCACGCTCGTGGCAATCGCGGATGTCCTTGGTGACGGCGTCGTATTTTTCCTTGGTGGTCTTGTAGATGAGGTCGTTGTCGTCTTTGCGGATGGTGGGCTTGTTGGGCGGGATGACCACGGTTTCAAGGCCGTAGATCTCTTGGAATTCATAGGCCTCGGTGTCGGCCGTGCCGGTCATGCCCGAGAGCTTGCCGTACATCCGAAAGTAGTTCTGGAAGGTGACCGAGGCCAGGGTCT
>JANNUE010000422.1:0-1696 GCA_031394895.1 Betaproteobacteria bacterium | reverse complement strand
CCGGCCCCATCTTGTGCTTGTAGTGCCAAAACTCCTTGCCGGTGGCGGCGTCCAGCGCATACACATGGTTGTACGAAGTCGTGATGTACATGATGCCGTCGACGATGATCGGCGCGGTCTCCATCGACTCCAGCACCTCGGTCTGGAACTGGAACGCGGGTCTCAACTTGGCGACGTTGCCGGTGTTGATCTGGCTGGCGGGGTAGTAGCGCGTCTGCGCATAGCTCATGTTCGAGTGCAGGAAATTCGTGCCGTCCTTGTCGGCAGCACTCAACTGACTTTGCGAGACCGAAATGGTCTTGGGCACTGGACCGCCGGTCGGTGCTGCAACGCCCTGGATCTCGGACTGGGCCTGGGCGCCAAACGCCGCAGTGGCCATCACCATGGCCAGCGCCCATGGGCGCATTTCGAAAACTTGCATGCCTATCTCCTCGTACCGTTGTTGTAATGGCGGAAGTCCGGATCGCGTCGCTGCGCGGTCGGAAATAGGCGCAAGACATGTAGGCAGTAGCCGGCTCTGCGACTGTGCGGCGACGCGACTTCTGTCGGCATCTGATGCTCCTCACGGAGCAGAATATCGGGATTGCCTTCAAATGGAAACGCCTTTCGACGCTGCGTTGCAGCATTGGCCCACGTCAACCAAGGGATGCCGGCATGTCTCGATCGATACTGGGCGCGCGCGCCCTTTGTGTGCTGTGGCTGGTGTCGGCCTGGCAGATCGCCGCTGCTCAGGCAGTCACCAACACCAGCCTGAATGCTCAGTTGCTGGTGGCCGCGCGCCAGTCGGATGCGGCGGCGGTGCAGCAGGCATTGGCGCGGGGCGCCGCAGTCGATTCGCGCAACCGGCTGGGCAAGACCGTGCTGATGATCGCGGCCGAGAAAGGTCAGTTGCCGATCGCCGCAGCGGCGCTGAAGGCCGGTGCCGATGTAAACATCGCGTCGCTTGAGCGTGTCACGCCCTTGATGGCGGCCAGCTTCGGCGGCCACGCCACATTGGTGCGCGACTTGCTGGATGCGGGCGCCAAGACCGATCCGGTCGACCGCATGCAGAAGCCCGCCATCGTCTACGGCGCTGGCCAGGGCCATGCCGAGGTGGTGCGGCTGCTGCTTGCCAAGGGCGTGTCGGCCGATGCGGTCTACGAGAACCAGCTAACCGCGCTGATGTGGGCCGCCGGCGCGGGCTCGGTGCCGACGGTCAAGCTGCTGCTCGCGCGCGGCGCACGCACCGACCGGCGTGACGACCGCGGCCTGACCGCGCTGGAAATGGCGCGTCAGGCTGGCCACGCCGCGGTGGTGGAGGTGCTGGGAGCGCACTGATCGGCGCCGGGTTGCTCGCACGGATGGGCGCCGCGAAGTCGGTCACACTGACCAGGCCCAGTCGCGCCACGACCTTGCGCCCGTACTCGTCGCCTGCGCGCAGCGCCGGGCGCACACTGCGGGCCCCACGAAAGTTGGCTCATGGTCATAGGCCATCAGGTCGGCCATCTGGCCGGGTTGTTGATGACGGACTTGGGAGCGCCGTGACCGATCCCTACGATGACCCGCCGGGAAGCCGCCGGCTGCTAGCGGCGGCTGGTGGCCGACTGCCGGTCTCCGAATCAGCCGTTCGCTAGACAGCTCAGGCACAGACAGCTGACATCCGGTGCCTGGTCGCCACGACGCTCAGGTCCTTGATGATGTAGTTCCATCTGTCAAC
>JANNUE010000406.1:0-2181 GCA_031394895.1 Betaproteobacteria bacterium | reverse complement strand
ACGCCCTGCTCTTCGGCCGCCACCACGTAGCCGGCCAGCACGGGCAGCACGGCGCCGTTCATGGTCATGCTGACGCTGACCTTGTCCAGCGCAATGCCGTTGAACAGGATCTTCATGTCCTCGACGCTGTCGATGGCCACGCCGGCCTTGCCGACGTCGCCGGTGACGCGCGGGTGGTCACTGTCATAACCCCGGTGCGTGGCCAGATCAAAAGCCACGCTCACGCCCTGGCCGCCGGCGGCCAGCGCCTGGCGATAAAAGGCGTTGCTGTCTTCGGCGGTAGAAAACCCGGCGTACTGGCGGATGGTCCACGGGCGCACTGCGTACATCGTGGCCTGCGGGCCGCGGATGTAGGGCTCGAAGCCCGGCAAGGTGTCGGCCAGCGGCAGCGCCGCGGTGTCGGCCGCGGTGTACAGGGGCTTGACCGCAATGCCCTCGGGCGTGATCCAGTTCAGCGCCGCCACGTCCCCACCCGGGGCGGATTTGGCCGCCGCCTTCGCCCACTGTTCAAGGCTGGCGGGGCTGAATTCTGAGGGGCCGTTGCTCATGTGTGTTCCTGGTTCATGCCGGCCCTGGGCGCCGGGCTGCTGGCGCCTGGGGCGGCGTCTGACTCATTGAAACGGCTCCGGCGGGTGTGCCCAAGAGTCCGTTCAGACCCTGCGCACCCTTGCCGCGAGGGCCGCATTATGCATAATTATGAATTCAAAAACCGCTGTCAAACTGACAGCGCCCACCGGGTCACCCACCATTTTGGCTGCCGTTGAAACCACTCCGCAAGCGTCGCTGACGCGCAGGGCACTCTATCTTGACGTGGCCGAGCGCCTGCGCCAGCAGATTTTTGCGCGCGAGCTTGAGCCCGGAAGCTGGATCGGCGAGATGAAGCTGTGCGCCGCCTACGGCATCAGCCGCACACCGCTGCGCGAAGCGCTCAAGGTTCTGGCTACCGAAGGCCTGGTCACCATGAAACTGCGCCGCGGCGCCTACGTCACCGAGGTCTCGCGCGATGACGTGACGCAGGTCTACCACCTGCTCGGCCTGCTGGAGAGCGACGCCGCCGGCCTGGTGGCCGCCCGCGCCACCACGGAACAGCGCGCCGTGCTCGCGCAATTGCACGAACAGCTTGAGCAGCAGGCACACGAGCGCCATGCCTTCTTCGCCACCAATGAGCTCTTTCACATGACGCTGCTGCAGATGGCGGGCAACCGCTGGGCGCTGCAGATGGTGACCGACCTGCGCAAGGTCATGAAGCTCAACCGCCACCATTCGCTGTTCAAGCACGGCCGGCTGGCCCAGTCTTTGGGCGAACACCGCCACTTGATGCAGGCCATCGAGGCGCGCGACGCGGCGCTGGCGACGCGCCTGATGAAGGCCCACTTCGACAACGGCCTGCAAGCCGCGGCTTGATCGGCGGCGAACGTCCAGACAAGAAAAAGGGCTCCCGCAGGAGCCCAGTGGCCGACCGCCCGTGGGCGATGTCGTTCAGCGCATCGAAATCGGCTGCACCTGGCGCGCCGTGGAGCCCACGAAGAGCTGGCGCGGGCGGCCGATCTTGTACTCGGGGTCGGCGATCATCTCGTTGAGCTGGGCGATCCAGCCCACCGTGCGGGCCAGCGAGAAGATCGCCGTGAACAGGCTCACCGGGATGCCGAGCGCACGTTGCACGATGCCCGAGTAGAAATCGACGTTCGGGTAGAGCTTGCGGCTGACGAAATAGTCGTCTTCCAGCGCAATCTTCTCCAGCGCCATGGCCAGCTTGAACAGTGGGTCATCGTGCAGGCCGGTGGCCGTCAACACCTCGTGGCAGGTCTCGCGCATGAGCTTGGCGCGCGGGTCGTAGTTCTTGTAGACGCGGTGACCGAAGCCCATCAGCTTGACGTTGCTGTTCTTGTCCTTCACCGCCTTGATGAACTCGCCGATCTTCTCGACGCCGCCGCTCTTCTGGATGTCGCCCAGCATGTTCAGCGCCGCCTCATTGGCGCCACCATGCGCCGGGCCCCACAGGCAGGCCACGCCAGCGGCAATGGCCGCAAACGGGTTGGTGCCGCTGCTGCCGCACAGGCGCACGGTCGACGTCGACGCGTTCTGCTCGTGGTCGGCATGCAGGATGAAGATGCGGTCGATCGCGCGCACCAGCACGTCGTTCGGCACGTACTCCTCGCACGGTGTCGCGAACATCATGCG
>JANNUE010000385.1:0-10473 GCA_031394895.1 Betaproteobacteria bacterium | reverse complement strand
CGCATCACGGTCGTTGGCGCACTTTACCTCGCGGCGGTCTGCGTGCTGCCCGAGATCCTGCGCACGCACGCGGCGGTGCCGTTCTACTTCGGCGGCACGTCGCTGCTGATTGCCGTCAGCGTCACCATGGATACGGTGTCGCAAATTCAGAGCCATCTGCTGGCCCACCAGTACGAGGGCCTGATCAAGAAGGCCAAGCTCAAGGGCGCGTCGTCGACCCGCGGCGGCGTTCCCGGAGGACGTCGATGAACTTGATCCTCTTGGGCCCCCCCGGCGCCGGCAAGGGCACCCAGGCCCAGACGCTCTCGGCCAAACACGGGCTCGTACAACTCTCGACCGGGGATATGCTGCGCGCCGCCGTCAAAGCCGGAACCGCTCTGGGCCTGCAGGCAAAGAAGATCATGGACTCGGGCGCTCTGGTCAGCGACGATCTGATCATCAATCTGGTGAAGGAGCGCATTACCCAGAGCGACTGCGCCGCCGGCTTTTTGTTTGACGGCTTTCCGCGCACCATCCCGCAGGCTGACGCGATGAAGGCGGCCGGAGTGAAACTCGATTACGTGCTTGAAATTGACGTGCCGTTTGAAGCCATCATCGAGCGCATGAGCGGCCGGCGTTCGCATGCGGCTTCGGGCCGCACTTATCACATCAAATTCAACCCGCCTAAAGTCGCCGGGCTCGACGATGTCACCGGCGAAGCGCTGATTCAGCGCGACGATGACAAGGAGGAAACCGTGAAGAAACGTCTGGAGGTGTACAACGCCCAGACCCGGCCGCTGGTCGCCTACTACGCCGACTGGGCCAAGGCCGATCCGGTGGCGGCGCCCAAGTACCGCGCCATCAGCGGCAGCGGCGGTGTCGATGAAATTACCGCCCGGGCCTTCGCAGCCCTGGCCAGCTGACCTTGCTCAGTAGCGCGCGCTGCCCGGTGTGCGCGGAAACGGGATCACGTCGCGCACATTGGACAGGCCGGTGACGTAAGCGACCGTGCGCTCGAATCCGAGTCCAAATCCGGCGTGGGGAACCGTACCGTAGCGGCGCAAATCGCGGTACCAGCCATAGGCGCTGGCGTCCAGACCGGTAGCCTGCATGCGTGCATCGAGTACATCGAGCCGTTCCTCGCGCTGGCTGCCGCCAATGATCTCCCCGATGCCGGGTGCCAGCACATCCATCGCCGCCACCGTCTTTGCATCGTCGTTCAAGCGCATGTAAAACGCCTTGATCTCTTTCGGGTAGTTCATCAGCACCACCGGGCCGCCCACGTGCTTTTCCGCGAGGTAGCGCTCGTGCTCGCTTTGCAGGTCGATGCCCCACTTCACCGGGTAGTCGAACTTCTGTTTTGCGCCTTCGAGAATCCTGATCGCTTCGGTGTAGTCCATGCGCACAAACTCGCGCTCAACAATGCCCTGCAACTTGGCAATCACGCCTTTCTCGATGCGGTCCTCGAAAAACGCCATGTCGTCGGCGCGCTCGGCCAGCACCGCCTTGAAAATATATTTGAGCAGTGCCTGTGCCAGATCCGCATTGGCAGCGAGGTCGGCGAAGGCAATTTCAGGCTCGACCATCCAGAATTCGGCCAGGTGGCGGCTGGTGTTGGAGTTCTCGGCCCGAAATGTCGGACCGAAGGTATAGACCTTGGACAAGGCCATGCAATAGGTCTCGACGTTCAACTGTCCGGATACGGTCAGGAACGCCTCGCGGCCGAAGAAGTCCTGCGAAAAGTCCACCTTGCCATCAGCCGTGCGCGGCGGGTTGAGCGCGTCCAGTGTCGATACGCGGAACAACTCGCCCGCGCCCTCGGCATCGGCCACCGTGATGATCGGCGTGTTGACCCAGAGAAACTCGTTCTCGCTAAAGAACCGGTGGATCGCCATCGCCAGTGTGTGCCGTACCCGCGAACTGGCGCCAATCACATTGGTGCGTGGGCGCAGGTGCGCCACCTCGCGCAAAAACTCCATGGAATGCGGCTTGGGCTGGATCGGATAGGTGTCCGGATCGTCAACCCAGCCGACGACTCTGACCTCTGTCGCCTGCATCTCAAACGGCTGGCCTGCAGTCGGCGATGGCACGATCGTCCCGCTGACTTCGACCGCGCAACCGGCGGTCAGCTTCTGGATTTCGCTGGCGTAGTTGGCCAGTGCGGCCGGCGCCACCACCTGCACCGGGTGAAAGCATGAGCCGTCAGACAGTTGCACAAAAGACAGGCCGGCCTTGGAGTCGCGCCGGGTTCGAACCCAGCCGCGTAGTGTGACGGGGGTATCAGCGGGAGCGCGCCCGGATAGGACGGCGTGGCAGGAAAGCGGATTCATCGGGGTACCCGTCAAGTAAAAGTCCCGCATCTTACTGCACCACCGGGGCAGCGCTGCAACCAACAGGCGGCGCCGATCCGCGCGCTCCTGATCAAGCGGGGAAAACGGCGGTTTGGTCCAGAAAGCAGGTAAGAAAACAGGTAATACTTGCAAACTTTTGAAAACTGGTTAAAAATACAGTTACTGGATATCAAAACAGTGTGTACAGACCCACAGTCAGTTCAACTCTAGATCACAGGAGCCGCCATGCTTGAAAGCCCCAAACTCACAGCCCGCCAGCAACAGATTCTGGACCTCATTCAGAGCGCCATTGCGCGCACCGGTGCGCCACCGACACGGGCCGAAATCGCGACCGAGCTGGGCTTCAAGTCGGCCAACGCGGCCGAGGAGCACCTGCAGGCGCTGGCACGCAAGGGTGTCATCGAACTGGTCAGTGGCACCTCGCGCGGCATCCGCCTCAAAACCGATGCCTTGCGCGCGATCAACGAATCGCGCAACAAGCAGTTATCCTTTCAGTTGCCCAGCCTGGCCCAGCTCGTCCTGCCGCTGATCGGTCGTGTGGCGGCCGGTTCGCCGATTCTGGCGCAGGAGCACATCGACCAGACCTATTACCTGGAAAGCAGCCTGTTCCAGCGCAAGCCCGACTACCTTCTCAAGGTGCGTGGCATGTCGATGCGCGACGCTGGCATCATGGATGGTGACCTGCTGGCGGTGCAGACCACCAAGGAAGCGAAGAATGGTCAGATCGTGGTGGCCCGGCTCGGTGATGAAGTCACGGTCAAGCGGTTCCGGCGCAACAAGAACGTGATCGAGTTGCATCCTGAAAACCCGGACTACCAGACCATCGTGGTAGAGCCCGGCGAGCCGTTCGAGATCGAAGGCCTTGCCGTCGGGCTGATTCGCAACACCATGTTGATGTAGCTGCTATGAGTACCACACTGTTGGTTGTTCCCGCCGCATTGACGCTGTTGCTTGGGTTGTGGCACTGGCTCGTTCCACCCATAGCCAACGACATCGATGGAATGTCGGTTGCCGATGCACACAAGCCGATGCCATCTGAACCCGGCATGCTGCGTGCGACTTCAGCGCACCGCCCGCTGCGGGTCGTGCGGGTGCTCGAAGCCGGTCAGGCGCCGGGCAGCGTGGGACGCATGGTGATCTCCGGCCGGATGGCCGATGTGTGCGCCGAACTCGATCGACTCGCGGCACTGCACTGATCACGCAATCTTGCCCCCGTCTGTGGCCGGCAGGCGCAATGCCAAGGCACAATCACGCCTTATGAATATTGTGATTCTTGATGACTACCAGGATGCGGTTCGCAAGCTTCAATGCGCATCGCGGCTCGACCCCTACCAGGCCAAGGTTTACACCAACACAGTGAAAGGGCTGGGCCAGCTCTCGGTGCGCCTTAAAGACGCCAACGTGATCGTGCTGATCCGTGAACGCACGCACCTGTCCAGGCAACTCATTGAGAAACTGCCCAAACTCAAGCTCATTGTGCAGACCGGGCGCATCGGCTCGCATATCGATATTGCTGCTTGTACCGAGCGCGGCGTAGCGGTGGCCGAAGGCGCGGGCTCGCCGGTAGCCGCCGCAGAATTAGCCTGGGCTCTCATCATGGCTGCCATGCGCCGTTTGCCACAGTACATTGGCAATCTCAAACATGGCGCCTGGCAGCAATCGGGACTGAAGACCGGATCCATGCCGGCAAACTTTGGTCTGGGCGTGGTGCTCAAGGGCAAGACGCTGGGTATCTGGGGCTACGGCAAGATCGGGCAATTAGTGGCGAGTTACGGCAAAGCCTTTGGCATGAAGGTCTTGATCTGGGGCCGCGCTCCGTCGCGCGAAAGGGCTCTTCTGGACGGGTTCGACGCAGCACTCAGCCAGGAGCAGTTCTTCGCCCAGTGCGACGTGCTCTCACTGCATCTACGCCTGGTCGATGAAACCCGCAGTGTGGTCCGCCTTGATGATCTGGCCCGCATGAAGCCAACCGCTTTGCTGGTCAACACATCGCGCGCCGAATTGATCGAGCCGGAGGCGTTGATTGGCGCACTCAACCGGGGCCGACCCGGCATGGCCGCAGTCGATGTATTTGAGACCGAGCCCATATTGCAGGGTCACGCCTTGCTGCGCCTGGAGAACTGCATCTGCACGCCGCACATCGGTTATGTCGAGCAAGACAACTACGAAATGTACTTTGGCGCCGCCTTTGACAACGTGGTCAACTTCATCAAGGGCACGCCAACCAACATCGTCAATCCTGCCGCCTTGCAGGTGCTGCGCTGAGCGTGCCGTGGCTCATTTCGCGGCGCGCGCCGCCAGCATGAGTTCGTTGTTGGTCTTGCGATCCGCGTTGACGGTCCTGACCGTGGCGCGCTCACCCATGGCGCGCAGGTAGTCCTTCACCGGCAGCGCCGTCAGCAAATCCTCACCGTAGATCAATTTGCCGGCACTTGCCACCAGCGGCAAATGAACAATGGCTGCGCAATCGGCCAGCGTGAATTCAGACCCCGCGATGAACGGCGCGAACTTCGTCAGCTTGGCAAAAGCGGCAATGCCTTTGACCAGCAGTTTGCGCACGCGGTCCTTGGTTTCATCGCTGACTTTGCCGCCAAAAAATGCCTCCGGGTAGAGCTGGCGGGCCACCAGTTCAAGATGCAATTCGCTGTAAAGAATCAGCTCGCGCACCTTGGCCGCCGCGTACGCGTCGGCTGGCAGCAGGCGGTTCTGCGGATAAACGGTTTCAATGTATTCGGCGCACGCCATCGATTCGCAAATCGGGCCTTGTGCGGTCTGCAGAAACGGGACCTTGCCCAGCGGCGACCGATCGTTCAAGCCGGCCCCATCGGCGCCGGTCCAGACCAATTCCTCCTCAAAGGGCACGCCTTTTTCCAGTAGCTGGAGCTTGAGTTTGTTGTAGTAGTTGCTGGCTGAAAAGCCACATAGTTTGAGTGTCATGGCATGCATTACCAAAGGTTGGGGTTGCCTGCCGGCAACCAGAAAGTGACGCAACGCCATCATAGGGCGGTCGCGCATGAGATCAAGTCGCTGGCCGGACAAAGTCATAATTCGCACCATGAATCCTATCTATTCCAACGTTGGCATTGTCGGCACCGGTGCCATGGGCCGGGGTATTGCCCAGATCGCCGTTCAGGCTGGCAGTGCCGTGCAGTTGTTTGACCAAAGCGCGGACGCGATGCGTGCCGCGCAAGCGGCGATCTTTGCCCAATGGGACAAGCTGTGCGAAAAAGGCCGCCTCGACGCCGCGCAAGTGGCCAGCTACAAGTCCCGCCTGACAACGGCCGCGTCGCTTGACAGGTTGGCCATCTGCGATCTGGTGGTGGAGGCCATTGTGGAGCGCCTGGATGTCAAGGCCACACTGTTTGCCGAACTCGAGGCGCTGGTCGGAGTTGACACGGTGCTGGCCACCAACACCTCGTCGCTGTCAGTGACTGCCATCGCTGCCAGTCTGAAGAGACCGCAACGATTTGCCGGTTATCACTTCTTCAACCCGGTGCCGTTGATGAAGGTCGTGGAGGTGATCGCCGGTCTGAAGACCGGTAGCGACGTCTGTCTGAATCTGGCGGCCTACGCGCGTCAGATGGGGCACACGCCCGTGCAAGCGCAAGACACTCCGGGCTTTATCGTCAACCATGCGGGGCGCGGCTACGGCACGGAAGCGTTGCGTATTGTCAGCGAAGGTGTGGCCGATTTCGCCACTGTTGATCGAATTCTGAAAGACCAGGCCGGGTTCAAACTCGGCCCATTTGAATTGCTGGACCTGACCGCGCTCGACGTGTCGCACCCGGTGATGGAGTCGATCTACCACCAGTACTTTGAGGAGCCGCGTTATCGACCCAGCGTCATCACGGCGCAACGGCTGGCCGGTGGCATGCTGGGCAAAAAAGTGGGCGAAGGCTTTTACCGCTATGAAAATGGCGTTGCCCAGCGCCAGCCCGAACCGCCCGTGCCGCAAGTCGACGAGATGCCCCCGGTATGGGTTTCGCCGCGCGCCACGCGCCGCGCCGAGCTCCTGCAGTTGCTGAAGAACCTTGGCGCCAGCATCGAGACCGGTGCCACTCCGTCACCACAGGCGCTGACTCTGGTCGCACCGCTCGGTTTTGACGTCACCACCGTGGCCGTGGTCGAGCGTCTTGACCCGGCCCGCACGGTGGGCATCGACATGCTGGTGGACGATGCGCTGAGCAAGCGCCGCGTGCTGGCAACCAACCCCGCCACGCGCACTGACATGCGCCAGGCGGCGCACGCGCTGATGGCGCGCGACGGCAAGGCCGTCAGCGTGATTCGCGACAGCGGCGGCTTTGTGACGCAGCGCGTCGTTGCCACCATCGTCAACATTGCAAGTGACATGTGCCAGCAAAACATCTGCACGCCGGCTGATCTGGAAACTGCCGTGACCCTGGGTTTGGGCTACCCCTTGGGGCCGCTGGCCATGGGTAACCTGTACGGCCCGACCAACGTGCTTGAAGTATTGTTCAATATGCAAACCGTTTATGCCGACCCGCGCTATCGGCCCAGTCCCTGGCTGCGCCGGCGCGGCGCCATCGGCCTGAGCCTGCTGCACGAAGAAGCGTAATGCCGGCCTGAGCCAGCCCGGTCTGGCAGCACCGTTACGCAGCAGACACGCAGGCGACAAGTTTTCTGCAGCGCCGGCGTCCCCGGCGCGACAATGGGGACGTTTTCAGTCACCCAAAAGACAGGCTATGGACGACCCTATTCTTACCATCGAAGAACGCGAGGCGATCAACTCCGGTCGCTGGTTCGCAACCCTTTCACCCTCATTACGGCACGACATTCTGCGATGCGCCTACGTCAAACGATACAAGGACGGCGAACTCATTACGGCCCGCGGCGAACAGCCGCAGGAGTGGATTGCGTGCGCGCGCGGCGCAGTGCGGGTCAGTTCAACCTCCATTTCGGGCAAGCAGATCACGCTGACCTATGTCGAGCCGGGAATCTGGTTTGGCGATGTGGCGATCTTCGACGGCGACCGGCGCACGCACGATGCCTACGCCCATGGCGACAGCACCATATTGTGCGTGGCCCGAGCCGACTTCAAGAAGATCCTGGCACTGCACAGCGAGCTCTACGAGGCGCTGCTGCGCCTGCATGCGCGGCGCATCCGCCAACTCTACGGCCTGGTGGAAGACCTCAACACGCTGCCGCTGCGGGCGCGCCTGGCCAAGCAACTGTTGCACCTGGTGCGCAGCTATGGCGTGCCCTCGCTCAGCGACGGCTCAGAGGTGCGCATCGGGCTGCAACTGGCGCAAGAGGAACTGGCCCAATTGCTCGGCGCGTCGCGCCAGCGCGTCAACCAGGAACTCAAGTCGATGGAGCGCGAAGAAGCCATTCGGATCGAGCCCGGCGGCCTGGTCATTCGCAACCGCGAAGCGCTGATGCGCATCATTGATGCCGACAACTAAGGAACCAGAAAATTATGGAAACACTTCCACGACGTCATTGCGAGGAGCGCAGCGACGCGGCAATCCAGGGGTTCGCACGCCATGAGCGACTTTGACCATTTCACCGGCACCCGTCCGGTCAACGAAAATCAGGCTTTTGATGTGGCCGCCCTGACCGCCTGGCTGGAAAAAAACCTGCCCGGATTCAGCGGCCCGGTGACGGTCGAGTCGTTCAAGGGCGGCCAGTCGAATCCCACCTACAAACTCAGCACACCGGGTCAAAGCTATGTGATGCGCGCCAAGCCGGGTCCGGTTGCCAAGTTGTTGCCCTCGGCGCACGCGATTGAGCGCGAGTTTGCCGTCATGAAGGGCCTGCATGGCACCGACGTGCCGGTGCCGCGCATGTACTGCCTGTGCGAAGACGAGTCGGTCATTGGCCGCGCGTTCTACATCATGGAGTTCATGGCCGGTCGCATTCTGTGGGACCAAACCCTGCCCGGCATGAGCAAGCCCGAACGCGCTGCAATCTACCAGGAAATGAACCGCGTCATCGCGGCCTTGCACACGGTCAAATTTGCGGAGCGCGGCCTCGCCGGCTATGGCAAGCCGGGCAATTATTTCGAGCGCCAGATTGGGCGCTGGAGCAAGCAGTATGTGGCTTCCATCACGCAGCCGATTGTCGAGATGGACCACCTGATGGCGTGGCTACCGCAGCACATTCCGGCGATGGCGCGCTCCGAGCAGATGGTCAGCGTCGTGCATGGCGACTATCGGCTGGACAACCTGATGTTTCACCCGACCGAGCCGCGCATCATCGCGGTGCTCGACTGGGAACTGTCAACGCTGGGGCACCCGCTGGCTGACTTCAGCTACCACTGCATGGCCTGGCATATTCCGCCCGGCTCGTTTCGCGGCATCGGCGGACTCGACGTTGCCAGCCTGGGCATTCCGACCGAGGCCGAATACATACAGCGCTACTGCGAACGCACCGGCCTGACCACGCCCGAAGCGCTCAAGGCTGACTGGAACTTCTACATGGCCTACAACCTGTTTCGCATCGCCGCCATTTTGCAGGGTATTGCCAAGCGCGTCGAAGCCGGCACTGCCGCCAGCGCGCAGGCTGTCAGTTCTGGCGCCGGCGCCAAGCCGCTGGCGCAAATGGCCTGGAAATTCGCCCAGCAAAGCTGACCCCACTTTTAACTGACCGCAACGGAGACACGATGGACTTTGACTACTCGCCCAAAACCAAGGAACTGCAAGGCAAGCTGCAGGCCTTCATGAATGAGCACATCTACCCGGCCGAAGGCGCCTACCACGCCGAGATTGCCGCCAACACGGCGGCCGGCAGGCGCTGGACGCCGCTGCAAACGATCGAGCGCCTCAAGCCCAAGGCTCAGGCAGCCGGGCTGTGGAACCTGTTCCTGCCGGTCGATAGCGCGGCCGCCTCTGGCTACGACGGCGCCGGTTTGACGAATCAGGAATACGCGCCGCTGGCCGAAATCATGGGCCGTGTGCTGTGGTCAAGCGAGGTCTTCAACTGCTCGGCTCCCGACACCGGCAACATGGAAACGATCGCCCGCTACGGCTCGGAAGCGAACAAGGAGCGCTGGCTCAAGCCGCTGCTCGAAGGCAAGATCCGCTCCGCGTTTGCGATGACCGAGCCAGAGGTCGCATCCAGCGACGCCACCAACATTCAAACCCGCATCGAGCGCCAGGGCGACGACTACGTCATCAACGGCCGCAAGTGGTGGACCTCCGGTGCCGGCGACCCGCGCTGCGCGGTGTATATCACGATGGGCAAAACCAACCCCGACGCACCGCGGCATTCGCAGCAAAGCATGGTCATGGTGCCGGCCAACACGCCCGGCATCACCATGGTGCGCACCCTCAATGTGATGGGCTACGACGACGCGCCGCACGGACACGGCGAAGTACTGTTTGAAAACGTCCGCGTGCCGGTGACCAACATCCTGCTCGGCGAGGGCCGAGGCTTCGAGATCGCGCAAGGGCGCCTTGGCCCGGGACGCATTCACCACTGCATGCGCCTGATCGGCCTGGCCGAACGCGCGCTCGAGCTGATGTGCAAACGCGCCACGGTCCGCGTCGCCTTTGGCAAGACCATCGCTGCACAAACCGTGACGCAGGAACGCATCGCCGAATCACGTTGCAAGATCGACATGGCACGTCTGCTGACGCTCAAGGCGGCGTGGATGATGGACATCGCCGGCAACAAGTTTGCCAAGAACGAGATTGCCATGATCAAGGTCGTGGCCCCCACCATGGCGCTGCAGGTGATTGACTGGGCCATGCAGGTGCATGGCGGCGGCGGCATGTGCGATGACTTTCCGCTCGCCTACAGTTATGCGATGGCACGCACGCTGCGCTTTGCCGACGGTCCGGACGAAGTGCACCGCAACTCCATCGCCAAGATGGAGTTGGGCAAGTACGCTAGCGCTCCCGCAAGGTAACGCCGAGCTGGCGCAGGTAGGCCGCCACTTCGGGGCTGACCGCGCCGCCGGCGCGGGCTTTCTCAGCCAGGTCAGTGGCGGCAGCAATCTGTCCCTGCGCCGCCAGTGAGACCGCAGCGCCGAGCAGCCAGCGCGGCTCGTTGGGCCGCAGCCGCAGGGCCATCTGATAAGCAGCAGCCGACTCCTGATGGCGCCCCAGACGCTGCGCTGCACTGCCGCGCAGTGCCCAGATGTCGGCGACACCGGACAGGGCGGGCTCCAGTCGGGTCAGCA
>JANNUE010000375.1:0-11292 GCA_031394895.1 Betaproteobacteria bacterium | reverse complement strand
GGTTAGCCGCAGGCGTAACCCGACAATCGCCCAAGCATAACCCGACAATCACGAAGGTGTAACCCGACCACGAAGGAGCATTGAGGAATATGAGCCGAATCATTATGGGTCCGTTCAACCGCGTCGAAGGCGACCTTGAGGTGCAACTCGAAGTGGCGGATGGCCGCGTGACCGAGGCGCGTGTCAAAGCCACCATGTTCCGCGGCTTCGAGACGCTGCTGGTTGGGCGCGACCCGATCGACGCGATGACGATTGCGCCGCGCATCTGCGGTATCTGCTCGGTGTCGCAGTCGGTCGCTGCGGCGCGCGCGCTGGCCGACGCGTCGGGGGTCGTGGTGCCGCCCAACGGCGTGCACGCCACCAATTTATTGCTCGGTTGCGAAAACCTGGCCGATCATCTGACGCATTTCTATGTGTTTTTCATGCCCGACTTCACGCGCGAGTTGTACGCCGGCCGGCGCTGGTTTGGCGACGCGCAGCGGCGCTTTGCCGCGCAGGCCGGCAGCGCGGCCGGCGCCGGCGTGCGTAGCAGTGCCGCACTGGCGGCGCGCGCACGCTGGCTGCAACTGATGGGCGCGCTCGGTGGCAAATGGCCGCACACCGGCGCACTGTTGCCGGGCGGCAGTTCGCGTGCGATCGAAGCCGCCGAGTGCGTGCGCCTGCTCGCCAACCTGCGCGAAATGCGCGCCTTTCTGGAGCAAAGCCTGTTCGGCACTGCGCTGGAAGAAGTGGCGGCGCTCGACAGCCTGGCCGCGCTGCAGGCCTGGCAAACGCGCGCCGGTAGCAGCGACATGGCGTTGTTTCTCGACATCGCGGCCGACACCGCACTGGCTGGCCTGGGCGCCGGGCCGGGCCGCTACCTCAGCTACGGCGCCTATGCCGGCGTGGACGGCGGCCACACGCTGGCGCAGGGCGTCTGGGACGCCCATCTGCAACAACGCCTGGCGCTTGACGCCAGCCAGATCAGCGAAGACATGCGCCACGCCTGGCTGGCTGAAGGCGAGGGCGCCCTGGCACTGCACCCGATGGCGGGGCTGACGCAAGTGGACAGCGACAAACCCGGCGCCTACACGTGGAACAAGGCGCCGCGTCTGGCCGGCCAGGTGGTCGAGACCGGCGCCATTGCGCGCCAGTTGGTGGCTGGCCAGCCGCTGATTCGCGCGCTGGTGCAGGCGCACGGCGGCAGCGTCTATACGCGGGTCGTCGCACGGCTGCTGGAAATTGCCCGCATCCTGCCGCTGATGGAGCAATGGCTGGCGGCGCTGCAGCCGCGCGAGCCGTATCACCAGGTGCAGGCGCTGCCGGAGCAGGCAGCAGGCGTTGGTTTGTCGGAAGCGGCACGCGGCGCGCTAGGGCACTGGCTGCGCATCGAGAACGGCCGCATCAGCCACTACCAGATCGTCGCCCCGACCAGCTGGAACTTCTCGCCGCGCGACACCGCCGGCACACCCGGCGCGTTGGACGCGGCGCTGGTCGGCGCGCCGATTGACAGCGCCGCCGACGGTCGCGGCCAAAGCGTTGCCGTGCAGCACATCGTGCGATCGTTCGATCCGTGCATGGTGTGCACCGTACATTGAAGTCCGAACAAGTTACCACCGGTCTTGCCAAGGTAAAGCCGGTGCAGTTGCAGCGCCGTGCGCGAGTGATCAGAGCTGGTCTGCGGTTATGATGGCGCCACCAGCAGTTGTACCCGCAAATCAGCGGGTTTTCATCGGTTCCCGCAGCCGTTAAGCAGCTTGACCGGTGTGGGCTGGTGATGAACGAATCGTAATCCCAACAGCCATTTTTGCAACGAGTACCTTTTAATGAGCGTTTCCACTACGCCGCTTTGCATTCTGATCGTCGAAGACTCTGACAGCGCTGCCGATTTACTGATTGAGCCATTGAAGAAGGGCGGTTTCGAGCTCCAGCAGCAGCGCGTTGACAGCGCCGCAGCGCTGCAAGCGGCGCTGCAACGCCAGCGCTGGGACTTGGTGCTGTCGGCGATCAAACTGACGGCGTTTGGTGCCGGCGCCGCGCTCGACGTGCTGCGCCAGAGTAGCCCTGAAATCCCGCTGATCGTCATCGGCGAGTCGGGCGACGAGGCGGCGGCGACCGAGCTGATGCGCGCTGGTGCGCGCGACTATCTGATGCGTGGCGACCTCCAACGCCTGCTGCCACTGCTGCAGCGCGAACTAGGGGACGCTGGCGAGCGGCTGCGCTGGCGCCAGGCCGAAGACGCGGTGCACGAAGGTGCAGAGCGGCTGCGCGCAATCACCAATTCAACCAGTCACGCCATTGTGTCGGTCGATGAGAACAACCGGATCAGCTTCTTCAGCCGTGGCGCGCAGGCGATATTCGGCTATTCGGAGGCCGAGACCCTCGGCCAGCCGACCACTTTGCTGACGCCGCAGGAGCAGCGGGCGGCGCATGATGCCGGTTTTCAGCGTTACGTGCAGACGCGTGTTGACCACCTGTCCGGCAAGGTGGTGGAACTGACCGCGCGGCGCAAGAATGGCGAGCTGTTTCCGATTGAGCTGTCGCTGTCGCACAGCGTGGTGCGGGAGCGCTTGCTGTTTACCGCCATCATCGACGATATCAGCGAACGCAGCGCGGCGCAGAAGAAGATTCTCAAGCTGAGCCGGATGTACGCGGCGCTGAGTGAGTGCAATGAGGCGATTGTGCGTTGTACCAATGAGGAAGAGCTGTTTCACGCGGTCTGCCGGGCCACGGTGCAGGCCGGTGGCCTGAAGTTCGCATGGGTTGGCATGGTGGACGACGGTTCCAACAAGCTGCTGCCGGTGGCGCACTTTGGCGAGGGCGCGTCGTATATCCAGGGCATTGAGGCATCGGTCGCCAGCGACGACCCGCTGGGGCAAGGCTTGGCCGGTACCTGCTTCCGGGAGAACAGATCTGTTTGGTGCCAGGATTTTCACAACGATGTGCGAACTGTGCCGTGGCAGGCGCGCGCCAAGCCGTTTGGCTGGCGCTCCGCCGCAGTGTTGCCGCTGCACCGCAACAAGATACCGGTCGGCATCATGGCGTTGTATCTGGACGAGGTGGATTCGTTCGACGCCGAGATCCGCGAATTGTTGGTGAAGATGGCGGCGGACATCAGTTTTGCGATGGACAGCATAGAGCAGCGCAACACGCTGGACCGCCATGCGCAGGAGCTCGAGCTCGGGCGTACCGCGCTGCTGGGTGTGCTCGAGGAGCAGCGCTCGGCGCACGCTGCGCTGAGCTCGCAGTCCGCAGAACTGCACACCGAAATTACCGAACGCGGCAAGGTCGAGCAGGCGTTGCGCGACAGCGAGCAGCGCTTTCGGCTGCTGATCGAGAAGTCGCTGGCCGGCATGTTTGTCTCGCGTGACGATCAGTACCTGTATACCAATCCGCGGCTCGATCAGATTCTGGGCTATGGGCCGGGCCAACTGGTCGGCATGCGCGGCTCCGACATGGTGCGGCCTGAGGACTTGCCGGTGATGATTGCGGCGCGCCAGCAGTTGCGCGACGGCGCCTCCACCGCCGCTTACGAAGTGCACATGAATCGGCTCGACGGCAGTGTGGTCGAGCTTGGCGTGCAACTGGTGCTGGCCGAGTTTGAGGGCCAGCGCACCACCGTCGGCATGGTGCAGGATATTGGCGAGCGCAAGCGGGCCCAGAACGAGATCAAGGGCTATATCGCCCGGTTGGAACACACGACGGAGTCCACGCTGCGGGCGGTGGCGCTGATGATCGAGCAGCGCGACCCGTACACCGCCGGCCACCAGCGTCGGGTTGGCGAACTGGCGGCGGCGCTGGGTGCCGAGATGGGCTTGTCCGAGCACACGGTCAAGGGCCTGCGCCTGACCGGCTATGTGCACGACATCGGCAAGATCAGCGTGCCGGCGGAACTGCTGTCGAAGCCGTCCAAGCTGTCGGCGATCGAGTTCGAGCTGATCAAGAGCCACGCCCAGAGCGGCTACGACATTTTGAAGAATGTCGATTTTCCGTGGCCGGTGGCCGAGGTGATCCTGCAGCACCATGAGCGCCCGGACGGCAGCGGTTATCCGCGCGGACTCAAGGGCGACACAATCATTCTGGAGGCACGCGTGGTGGCGGTGGCCGACGTGGTCGAGGCGATGACGCTGCACCGCCCGTACCGCCACGGGCTGGGCATTGAGCGGGCGCTGGCCGAGATCGAGCACGGGCGTGACAAGCGTTACGACGCGGCGGTGGCCGACGCCTGCCTGCGCCTGTTTCGCGACAAGGGCTTTGTGCTTATCTGAGGCACGGCGGGGGCTGCGAGCACCATGCATATTCCACCGCCGTCACCGCTCAAGCATCTGCCGTTGGGCGAGCTCGAAGGCGTTGATGAGACAACCTGGCTTGACGTCATCCAGAAGATGGACGAGGTCTATTCCAAGCTGGTCGCCGATGAAATAGAACTGGAAGAAAAGAACGCGCAACTCGAGCAGTCGCAGCAGTTCATCTTCAGCCTGCTGTCGGCGATGAGCGACGTGCTGATCGCCTGCAATCAGGATGGGCTGATCGAAGAAACCAATGCCGCCTTGTGTGAACTGGTGGGCCGCAGCGAGCGCGAGCTGCACGGCACGCCGGTGCTGGACCTGCTGGCCGATGAACAAAGCGTGCAGCGCTGGCAGCTCGCCATGTTCCACTCGGCGTCGCGCGCCGGCACCGTGGTGGAGATCAATCTGCGCGACGCCGCCGGTCAGGTGGTGGCGGTCGATCTGAACTGCACGCCGCGCCACAACAGCGCCGGGCGCCAGGTCGGACGCGTGCTGGTCGGGCGCCCGCTGGGCGAACTCAAGCGCGCCTACCACCAGTTGCGCGAAGCGCACGACGCGCTCAAGCAGGCGCAGCAGCAACTGCTTCATTCGGAAAAGATGGCTTCGCTGGGCCGCCTGGTGGCCGGAGTCGCGCATGAGCTGAACAACCCGATCAGCTTCGTGCTCGGCAATGTGCACGTGCTGCAGCGCTACTGCGCGCGTTTGAGCCGCTACTTGCAAGCGTTGCATCAAATCGAACAACCGGCGGCAGTGAAGGCGCTGCGCCAGGAACTGCGCATCGACCACCTGCTGGCCGACCTGCCGTCGCTGCTGGAGGGCACGCTGGAAGGTGCCCAGCGCACCACCGACATTGTCAGCGGGCTCAAGCGTTTTTCGACGCCGGCGCGCGAAGAGCTCAATGCGGTTGAGATCAACGACGTGGTCGAGCGCGCCATTTTGTGGGTCAAGAAAGGCACGGCGCCGCACTTTGCGATTGACTGGTCACGCGGCCCCGACTGCCACGTCACGGCGAACCCGGGCCAGCTGCTGCAGGTGATGATGAACCTGATCCAGAACGCGTACGACGCCGCCAGCGCGCAAGTCGCCAACGCGGCGCAACTGCGGATCACGCTGGAGCGCGACGCGGCCCTGGTGCAGGTGCACTTTGCCGACAACGGCCCCGGCATTGCGCCAGAGCATCTGTCGCGCATCTTCGACCCGTTTTTCACCACCAAGAGCGTCGGCAAGGGCACCGGGCTCGGGCTGTCAATCAGCTACGGCATTGTCGAGCAGCATGGCGGGCATCTCAGCGTCGCAAACATGGCCCAGGGGGGCGCTCGTTTTACGTTGACGTTACCGCTGGTGGCGCGCTAGGCGCGGTGGGTTACGGCGACCGTCGTCTGTCGGATTACGCTGCGCTAATCCGACCTACAGCCCCACCGCGAGGACGCATATCCGTAGGTCGGGTTAGCCGCAGGCGTAACCCGACACCCCCCGGCGCGAGGACGCATATCCGTAGGTCGGGTTAGCCGCAGGCGTAACCCGACAAGTGCAACGAACGCCGACGTTGCTTCAGCCCAACCCACGCTAAGATTAATCATGCAATACCGACGCGCATTCATTCCCGGCGGCACCTTCTTTTTCACGCTGGTAACCGACCAACGACGTCCGATTTTCGAAGTGGCCACAGCGGTCGATGTTTTGCGCAGTGCGTTTCGCAGTGTGCGCAAATCACATCCTTTCGAAATCGACGCCATGGTGGTCATGCCCGACCATCTTCATTGCATCTGGACGCTGCCACCCGACGATGCTGATTTTGCGACGCGCTGGCGCTTGATCAAAACCTGGTTCACCAAACATTGCGATGCACAACTGCGGCAACCAGCCGTGTGGCAGCAGCGGTATTGGGAGCACCAACTGCGCGACGAGTTTGATTTCGCGCAGCACGTCGATTACATCCATTACAACCCGGTAAAACATGGGTATTCCGAATCACCTATTGATTGGCCCCATTCGAGTTTTCACCGACATGTGCAAGCCGGGATTTATCCCGCCAATTGGGGTCAGGGCATGGCGGAGGTGAAGGACATCGGACACGAGTGACATGCATGTTGGCGATAAGGCCGCAATGTTTGCGGCGATCACCCCATGTCGGATTACGCTGCGCTAATCCGACCTACGGGGCTGTAGGTCGGGTTAGCCGCAGGCGTAACCCGACATTCCCGCGACGCGAGGACGCATATCCGTAGGTCGGGTTAGCCGCAGGCGTAACCCGACAGCCCCCGCGCCAGGGACACAGTGTGTCGGAATACGCGTGATGGTCGTGCGTCGGATTACGCTGCGCTAATCCGACCTACGCGGCTGTAGTCTTGTCAGCTCTCCAACCCCAGGCGCACAAGCTTCATGCGCAGCCCGACGCGCGTCAAGCCGAGTTCATCGGCGACGCGCGTCTTGTTGCCCTTGTGGCGCTGCATTGCGGCGCGAATCAGCTGCGCTTCGACGCGATCGAGTTGTGCCTTAAGCAGACCAGGTTCGCCGTCGTCTGTGCTGGCGCCCGCTGCCACCGAAACCGCTGGCTGGCGCACGCGTTGTGACAGCAGATCAACCCCCAACACCGGTCCATCGCCCAGCGCCAAGGCGCGGCGAACTTCGTTTTGCAGTTCGCGGACATTGCCGGGCCAGGCGTGCCCGACCAGGCATTGCATCGCTTCGTCCGACAGGCGGCGCCCCTTCAGGTTCGACTTGAGCAGCATCTGCGCGACGATCAGCGCAATGTCCTGTGGCCGTTCGCGCAGCGCCGGCAAGTACAGCGTGATGCCGGCAATGCGGTAGTACAGGTCTTCGCGAAAGCGCCCGCTCGCCACGTCGGCTTCCAGGTTGCGGTTGGTCGCGGCGATCAGTCGCACATCGACTGCCACCGGCCGCGCGCTGCCCACCGGACGGATTTCGCCCTCCTGCAGCGCGCGCAGCAGCTTGACCTGAAACGCTGGCGAGGTCTCGCCAATTTCGTCCAGGAACAGCGTGCCGCCGTCGGCCTGCTGAAACAGTCCGATGTGGCTTTCGGTGGCGCCGGTGAAGGCGCCGCGCTTGTGGCCAAACAGCTCGCTCTCAAGCAGCGTGTCGGGCATGGCGCCGCAGTTCTCGACGACGAACGGCTGCTCGGCGCGCTCACTCGCGTAGTGAATGGCGCGCGCCAGCAACTCCTTGCCAGTGCCCGATTCGCCGGTGATCAGCACCGACAGATCGTGCCCGGCGATCTTGGCCGCCAGCGCGCAGACTTCGTTGAGCGGGCTGTCGGCAGCGCGGGTCAGCCGATCGAACCCGGCCTGACTTTTGGCGCTCAGGCGCAGCTTGGCGACGCGCAGCGCGAGCTGCTCCGGGCTGGCGCGCAGCTCCAGCGTCAGGCGCTGGTTTTCCTGCTGCAGCCGCCACAGCTCAGCCGCGCTTTGCAGCGTCAGCAGCAGTTGGTCCGGATGCCAGGGCTTGAGCAGGTACTGCCAGATGCCGGCCTCGTTGATGCCGGCAATGATGTCCTGCGCCTCGGTGTGTCCCGACAGAATCAGGCGCACTGTGTTGGGCCAGCGCGCGCGCACGCCGCGCAAAAACTCGACGCCCGAGCTGCCCGGCATGCGCTGGTCGGAAAGCACGATCTGGATGTACTCGGTCTCCATCGTCGCCAGGCCCTGTTCGGCCGAGCTGGCGGTGAAGATCGTGAAGTGGTCGTCCAGCGTGCGGCGCAGCGTCTCCAGCGAGCGCTGTTCGTCATCGACCACCAGCAGCGACAGCGTGCGCTGCGTCATGGCGCTGTCCAGCCCGGTTCACGGTGGCGCGCCAGATGGCGTGGTGTCCAGGACGCCGGCGACTTGTGCACGAAATGATGGCGCGCGATGTGGTAGCTCGGATCAAAGCCGTAGAAGTTGCGCCGCATCTGCGCCAGTTCTTCGGCGCGGTAGGCGGCCAGCGGTTTGGCCGCTTCATCGAGCGCGCGCCGTTCCAGCTTGCCTGCAATTTTTTCGGCAAAGTCGCTCGCGCCCGCCAGTTCGGCGGCGCGCTGCAGCACAGCGCTGTGAAACTGCGCCACGTCACCATCCAGACAGGTGTCGATCAAGCCGATCTCGACCGCACGCTTCGCCGTCAACGGCTGGCGGTTGTGCATGATCGCAGCGGCAGCGTCCGGCCCCACACGGCGTGGTAGCAGGTAGGTCCAGTACTCCGAGCCATACAGGTTGCCCATGTTCTTGTAGTGCGGGTTGAGCAGCACCGCGTCGCGCGCCCACATCAGGTCGGCCGCGCGCGCCAGAAAGCAGCCGCCGGCACCACAGTTGCCAGCCAGCGCCGCCACCGTGATCTGCTGCTCAGTGTTAATGAGTTCCAGTGCCAGGTCGTTCATCGCGTTGATATTGCGCCACGATTCGTCGGCCGCCGAGCCCTCAATCAGACTAGCGGCTTCGATCACGTTCAGGTGAATGCCGTTCGACCAGAAGTCATGGCCTCCCATCAACGCCAGCACGCGCGTTGGGCGCTGTTTGGCCCAGGCCAGCGCGGCGCGCAGCCGCTCGCATTGCCGCGTTGACATGGCGCCGTTATAGAACTCGAAATGCAGCGCTCCGACGGCGCCCATTTCCTGGTACGCGATGTCTTGCCAGGTTGGCGTCTCGCTGCGCCACCAGCCGGGCAGCGCCAACTCGGCCACGCCTGCCGACTCCGCCTCGAACGCCAGCGTTGCCGGCAGCTTGATGCTGGCGCCGCGCTTGACGTGACCGATCCAGACTGCGCCGTCAGCGGTCGCGCGCAACAGGGCCGTTTCGCGCCGGCCGATGATGGCGCCCGGCGTGCCACGCAAGGTGTCTTCGGGCCAGGCGTCAAACAAATGGCAGGGCTCATCAAACAGGCTGTCGGCAAGACCGGGAAAACCGTCGGCGGCGCGGATTTTTCGCAGCACGGTGGCCGTGCTGTCGTGCGTCCAGTTCAGGCTTCGGTCGCTCTGCTTCATCAGTGGTCGCAATTGCCCGCGCATGCCGCTCCCGTCATTGCGACTGTCGCCGCCGTCGTTGAGGCTGTCGCTTGCGTCATCGCAATGGTCGTCCCCGTCATTGCGACTGCCGCGTCGCTCTGCTCCTCGCAGTGACGGCCAGCGCGGCAATCCATGACCCCGGCCTTCGTGGATTGCCACGTCGCTGGCGCTCCTCGCAATGACGGGGCGGTTGTCGCTACGCTCCTCGCAATGACGAACTGATGGTATTTGAGTAGCTTGTGAGTGCGCTATTCGCTGCGGCACAAAGCTGCCGGACTCGAAGCGCTGCACGGCCAGCAGCAACGCCTTGCAGGCCGCTTGCGTAACCTCGTTGCGATACAGGCTGGCCTTGCTGGCGCGGCGCATCGCAAAACCGGCGCTGGCCCAGACTGGACCGGCGTCCATTTCGGCCTGCGCCTGCAGCACAGTAACACCCCATTCGGTCTCGCCCAAGTGCACCGCCCAGTCGAGTGCCGAAGGTCCGCGGTCGCCCACAATGCCGGGATGAACAATCAGGCAGACATGGTGCGACCAGATCGACTCGGGTATCGCCCGGCGCAGATAGGGCGCCACAATCAGCTCGGGCCGGAACAGCGCAACGGCTTCTTCAGCAACCGAGTCGGCAATATCGAATTCAACCGACACCTCATGCCCGCAGCGCTGCAGCTCCGCGCCCAGGCGCTGGGTCAGGCTGTTGAAGGCGTGGGTCAGAAGCAGGATGCGCATTGGCAGGAGTTTAGTTTGTGTCGGTCGACGGTGGTTTGTCGGGTTACGCCTGCGGCTAACCTGACCTACGGGTCCCGATGTCTGGTGCGTGTAGGTCGGATTAGCGCAGCGTAATCCGACAGGCAGACGGGTCGTACGCAAGCCCGGAAATGTCCCGCTTTGTGCGTGGACCATGTCGGGTTACACCTTCGGCTAACCCGACCTACGGGAGAGCTTGCACATCCTTCGTAGGTCGGCTTAGCGCAGCGTAAGCCGACAATCTTGCCGCGTTGCACTGATGTGCATGTCGGGTTACGCCTGCGGCTAACCCGACCTACGGGAGGCGCAATGGTGCAACGATGGTAAATGTCGGTCACCTCAGCAGATACGCGGCAGCTGGTCGCCGGCCAGCCAGTCAACGATGCGCCGGCCGCCAAAGGCGGTGGTCAGTTGCACAAAATGATGATCGTCGGCGATCACCTCGCCGATGATCGCCGCGTCCGCACCTAGCGGATGCGCGCGCATGCTTGAGAGCAGACGCGGTGCATCGGCGCTGGCGCAAATGGCAATCAGCTTGCCTTCGTTGGCAACGTTCAGCGGGTCCAGCCCGAGCAGTTCGCAGGCGGCGGCGACTACCGGCTTCACCGGGATCGCTTTCTCCTGCAGCATCATGCCGACGCCAGACTGGCCGGCAATCTCGTTGAGCGTCGCCGCCAGCCCGCCGCGCGTTGGGTCGCGCAGGCAGCGGATGTCGGCGCCGGTGGCGAGCATCGCTGCGACCAGGCCGTGCAGCGCGGCGCTGTCGGACACGATCGGCGCATCGAACGACAGGTTTTCGCGCTGGCTCATGATCGCCACGCCGTGATCGCCGATGGAGCCCGACAGCAGCACCACGTCGCCGGCGCGCGCGCGGCTGCCGCCCAAGTTCAACCCATCGGGCAGCACGCCGACGGCGGTGGTTGTGATGAACACGCCGTCGCCCTTGCCGCGCTCCACCACCTTGGTGTCGCCGGTGACGACCGGCACGCCAGCGGCGCGCGCCGCCTGCGCCATCGATTCGACAATGCGCGCCAGATCGCTCAGCGCAAAGCCCTCTTCCAGAATAAAGCCAGCCGCCAGATACAGCGGCGTGGCGCCCATCACGGCGACATCATTGAGCGTGCCGTGCACCGACAGGGAACCGATGTCGCCACCAGGAAAGAACAGCGGTGACACCACATGGCTGTCGGTCGATATCACGAGTCGCGCCGGCTTGCCGTCAATCAGTGCGGGCGGCAGCACGGCGCCGTCGTTGCCCTGGCCCAGGTAGTCGTTGCCCAGATGGCG
>JANNUE010000358.1:0-17307 GCA_031394895.1 Betaproteobacteria bacterium | reverse complement strand
GAGTTATGCAGAGCATCCCTTGCGGTCAAGCGCACTCAGTAATGGGCTCGCGGTACTTGATCAAACCGCTGCGTTTTCTTTGACGCCAGCAGCCGCGTCGGTGTAATCCTTGACCTTGTCAAAGTTAAGGTATTGGTAGATCTGACCGCTGGCCGCAGTGAGCACACCCATGTCGGCCATGTATTCGGCGTTGGTGGGGATGCGACCGAGCTTGGCGCAGATGGCGGCCAGTTCGGCACTGCCGAGGTAAACATTGCTGTTCTTGCCCAAGCGGTTGGGGAAGTTGCGCGTGGAAGTCGAGAACACCGTCGCCCCTTCCTTGACCTGCGCCTGGTTGCCCATGCAAAGACTGCAACCCGGCATTTCCATGCGGGCACCGGCCGATCCGAGTACGCCGTAATGACCTTCTTCACTCAACTGTTTGGCATCCATCTTGGTGGGAGGAGCCATCCACAGCTTGACA
This sequence comes from Betaproteobacteria bacterium, assembly GCA_031394895.1. Taxonomy (GTDB): domain Bacteria; phylum Pseudomonadota; class Gammaproteobacteria; order Burkholderiales; family Burkholderiaceae_C; genus Rhodoferax. The sequence continues at coordinate 16,844 of JANNUE010000358.1, read as the reverse complement.
GGAATATCACGCTTGTTTTCGAGCAGCTTGGAAGCAGCCCGGAAGTGCCCGATGTTGGTCATGCAGGAGCCGATGAAGACCTCCTCAATCACGGCGCCAGCCACATCTGACAATGTCTTCACGTCATCGGGATCATTCGGGCAAGCCACGATCGGCTCATGGATTTGCGCCAGGTCGATCTCGATGACAGCGGCATAGTCAGCATCAGCGTCGCCCTTGAGCAACTGCGGATCGGCCAGCCAGGCCTGCATCGCCTTGATGCGGCGCCCGATAGTGCGCGCATCTGCGTAGCCGGTGGCAATCATCCACTTCAGCATCGTGATGTTGCTGTTGATGTACTCTTGAATAGGCTCTTTGTTCAGATGCACGGTGCAGCCACCGGCACTGCGTTCGGCCGATGCGTCGCTCAACTCGAAGGCCTGTTCCACCTTCAAGTCAGGCAAGCCCTCAATCTCCAGAATGCGGCCGGAAAAAATATTTTTCTTACCCTGTTTGGCAACCGTCAATAGCCCGGCCTTGATCGCGTAAAGCGGAATTGCGTTAACCAAATCGCGCAAAGTGATCCCCGGTTGCATCTTGCCCTTGAAGCGGACCAACACGCTTTCTGGCATGTCCAGTGGCATGACGCCTGTGGCCGCACCAAATGCAACCAGACCGGAGCCGGCCGGGAAGCTGATGCCTATCGGGAACCGCGTGTGACTGTCACCGCCGGTGCCGACGGTGTCAGGCAACAGCATGCGGTTCAACCAACTGTGGATGATGCCGTCGCCCGGGCGCAGCGCGACACCTCCGCGCGTACTGATGAATTCTGGCAACTCGTGGTGCATCTTCACGTCCACTGGCTTGGGATAAGCTGCGGTGTGACAAAACGATTGCATCACCAGATCGGCGCTAAAGCCCAGGCAGGCCAAGTCCTTAAGCTCGTCGCGCGTCATTGGCCCTGTAGTGTCTTGTGAGCCGACGCTGGTCATCTTTGGCTCGCAATAAGTGCCGGGGCGAACACCCTGCTGATTGCCCGCAAGCACTGGCAAACCGCAGGCACGGCCCACCATCTTTTGCGCCAACGTAAATCCTTTTTTGGTGTCCACAGGGTTTTGCGGCAAGCGGAACAAGGAGCTCACCGGCAGACCCAAAGCGTCGCGCGCCTTGGCGGTCAGGCCGCGACCAATGATCAATGGAATGCGGCCACCGGCGCGCACTTCGTCAAACAACACCGCGCTCTTGACCTTGAACTCGGCAATCACCTTGCCCTCTTTGAACGCTTTGCCATCGTAAGGTCGAAGTTCGATCACATCGCCCATATTCATCTGGCTAACGTCGAGCTCGATCGGCAGTGCGCCCGAGTCTTCCATCGTGTTGTAAAAGATCGGCGCAATCTTGGCCCCGAGGCAGACGCCGCCAAAACGCTTGTTGGGCACAAAAGGAATATCTGCGCCGGTAAACCACAGCACAGAATTGGTGGCCGACTTGCGCGACGAGCCAGTGCCCACCACGTCACCAACATACGCCACCAGATGGCCCCTGGCTTTGAGGTCGTTGATGAACTTGACCGGGCCGCGCTTGCCGTCTTCTTCAGGGGTAATGCCGGGGCGCGCGTTCTTGTGCATGGCCAGCGCGTGCAACGGAATATCGGGTCGGCTAAAGGCGTCGGGTGCCGGTGACAGATCATCGGTATTGATCTCGCCAGCCACTTTGAACACTGAAAGCGTGATCGATGCAGGCACTTCGGGACGCGAGGTAAACCACTCGGCGTCAGCCCAGCTTTGCAGCACCGCCTTGGCTTGAGCGTTGCCTTTGTCAGCCTTTTGTTTGACATCATGAAACTGATCGAACATCAGCAAGGTCTTCTTCAATCCATTGGCGGCAACCTGGGCAACAACCGGGTCATCCAGCAAGTCCACCAACGGGCTGATGTTGTAGCCACCCAGCATGGTGCTCAGCAATTCGGTAGCCTTTTCACGCGAGATCAATGCGCATTTTTCACTACCGTGCGCCACGGCAGCCAAATAGGACGCCTTGACCTTGGCCGCATCATCGACGCCAGCGGGAACACGATGCGTAATCAGCTCAACCAGCGTGGCTTCGTCGCCTTGAGGCGGGTTCTTCAGCAACTCGATCAGTTCGCCGGTTTGTTTGGCCGACAGCGGCAACGGGGGGATGCCAAGGGCAGCACGTTCAGCGACGTGTGCACGATAAGACTGCAACATAATCAACTCCTTCTTCTCTTGATCAACTCAAACGGTACGCCACTTTGCAACGGATCGCAGCAATGGGCCTATTCAATAGCCGTCACACAGGTCGTACCCAGGAGGCCGCACAGTCGTTCCACGCCACATCGGGCCGGTGCGGACGGCGCGAAGCCGCGTACACCAGCCTGGCATTCGCAAGGGACTGCGCGCAAGCAAGCACTCGCGCGCATGCCGCCATCCGGCGGCACTCATCCCATCGCAGTCCTACAGCAGATGGGCGACGCCGGCTTGCTCGTCTTGCAGTTCCTTGAGCGTCTTGTTGATGCATTCCTGGCTGAACGCGTCGATGGCCAAACCTTCGACTACCTTGTATTCGCCACCCGAACAAGTCACAGGGAAACCGAACATGGTGTCTTTGGGAATGCCATATTGGCCGTCTGACGCGATACCCATGGTGATCCATTTGCCGTTGGAGCCGAGCACCCAGTCACGCATGTGATCAATGGCCGCATTGGCAGCCGATGCGGCCGACGACACGCCACGGGCTGCGATGATCGCCGCACCACGCTTGCCGACGGTGGGCAAGAACGTGTTGACGTTCCAATCATGGTCGTTGATCATGTCCTTGACACTGGCACCATTGATAGCCGCGAAACGGTAATCAGCATACATTGTTGGCGAATGATTGCCCCAAACGGCCATCTTTTCGATGTCCGCCACCGGCTTGCCAGTTTTCGACGCGAGTTGGCTCAAGGCGCGGTTGTGATCGAGGCGCAGCATGGCAGTAAAGTTCTTGCGCGGCAGATCAGGTGCACTCTTCATGGCGATATAGGCATTCGTATTGGCCGGGTTACCGACCACCAGTACCTTCACATTGCGGCTGGCCACAGCGTTCAACGCCTGACCTTGCGCGGTGAAAATTGCACCGTTGACCGCCAGCAATTCGGCACGTTCCATGCCAGGGCCGCGCGGACGGGACCCAATCAGCAAGGCGTAGTCAACATCCTTGAACGCGGTCATCGGGTCGCTGTGGGCTTCCATTCCGACGAGCAGCGGGAAAGCACAATCCTGCAACTCCATCATCACGCCTTGCAGCGCCTGCTGTGGCTTTTCCATTGGGACTTCGAGCAATTGCAAGATGACGGGCTGATCCTTTCCCAACATCTCGCCAGAGGCGATGCGAAACAGAATTGCGTAACCAATTTGACCAGCTGCGCCGGTGACGGCAACGCGAACGGGGGTTTTGCTCATGAAAAGTACTCCTGGAGTGTTGTGAAACGGGTACCAGTGCGACTCAGGCTGGTTGCCGGGGTCCCACAGAATGCCGCGTTAGTTTACTCTGGAAAACCCTGAGTCGTCAATTTGTCTTATGTCTTATATAAGATATGATCGGGCCGCGTCCTAACACTCTTCCACGTGTGAGGTTAATCATCCATGTCCACACCTCCTGTCCCTCTGACTGGAACCGGTACCGCTAGCAACGACGGCGACACCAGCGGCAGGTCGTCAACCACGGCCTCGTTCAGTCCACTGTATCAACAGATCAAAGGACTGATACTCAATGGTCTGCGGCTTGGCGAATGGAAGCCAGGCGAGGTCATTCCCAGCGAGATGGAACTGGCATCACGTTTTCGGGTGAGTCAGGGCACCGTGCGCAAAGCTGTCGATGAGCTGGCGGCCGAGAACCTGCTGTTGCGCCGCCAAGGCAAGGGAACCTTTGTCACCACCCACGCCGAACAGCATGTGCAGTTTCGCTTTTTGAAGCTGGTGCCCGATAGCGGCACTCCGGGCAGTGAAGGGCCGGCCCAACGCCATATCGTCGAATGTCGGCGTACTCGCGCCAGCGCTGACGTGGCGCGTGCCTTGGCACTTCGCTCTGGCGACGCCGTGTTGCAAGCGCGCAGGGTTTTGAGCTTTGCCGGAACACCCACAATTCTGGAAGACATCTGGCTGCCTGCCGCTCCGTTCAAAGGGCTCACCGCTGAGCGGTTGAGCAACTACCACGGGCCAATGTACGCCTTGTTCGAAACCGAGTTCAATGTCCGCATGGTTCGCGCCGACGAGAAGATCCGGGCTGAGCCGGCGGTTGATGGGCGAGAGATATTGCTGAAAGTGGCACACGGAACGCCCTTGCTCAGCGTGGAGCGCATCGCTTATACCTACAAGGATGTCCCTATGGAACTGCGCCGCGGCTATTACCGCACCGACACGCATCACTATCACAACACCTTGAGCTGAGCCACTTTGAGCAACCTGCCGGACCGCGCGCCAATTCGCCTCACCGAGTAGACCACCACCTAGCCGGCTACGGCGCCGCCAGACCAACGTAAAACTGCGTCAACCTGTACCGCAAGGGACTGGGTGCGACCCGGGTAACTGTCAAAATCAAGCACATCCTGATGCTTGCAATTTGAGATTGATCAACATCGGGGCCCGCGCGCTATGGTACAAACTGCCGGTCTGATTGATGCGGGTACTCCGCGCAAGTGAACTAACACCTTCGCGGTGGCTTGCTTGGGAGTGTTGTTTCTATCGAACGGTACCTTCGACGTTTTGAATGAAGACTTGCTGACAAGCAGTCGCAGGCGCTGAGTGGATGTGTGGTACTCGGTGATGCGATTTCCTGTACCTGCATTTGGCACGCCAAACGCAGGCGGGAGTTGACATCGATGTGAAGCAAAGTGATGTGCGTGAAGTTTTGTGTATGTTGAGAAAACCCTTGAAAGGTAAAAAATGAAACTATCTGACAACAAAGCCACCCTGTCGTTCAGCAACGGCAGCCCCAGTATCGATTTGCCCGTGTACCAGGGCACCGTCGGACCGGATGTTGTGGACATCCGAAAGTTGTATGGACAAACGGGCATGTTCACGTACGACCCGGGCTTTCTCTCGACAGCATCGTGCCAGTCGGCGATTACTTATATCGACGGCGACAAGGGTGAGTTGCTTTACCGCGGATACCCGATCGAGCAACTCGCCACCAACTGCGACTTCATGGAAACATGTCATTTGCTGTTGTACGGAAACCTGCCCAACGCTGCCGCCAAGGCCGACTTCACCAAGCGCGTGACCCATCACACCATGGTCAACGAACAAATGCAGTTCTTCCTGCGCGGGTTCCGCCGTGATGCACATCCGATGGCGATCATGACCGGTCTGGTCGGCGCCCTGTCGGCGTTCTATCACGACAGCACTGACATCAATAATCCCGAACATCGTGAAGTATCAGCACTGCGTCTGATTGCCAAGATGCCCACTCTGGTGGCGATGGCGTACAAGTACAGCATGGGTCAGCCCTATATGTACCCCAAGAACAATCTGAGCTACGCCGGCAACTTCATGCACATGATGTTTGCCACGCCGTGCGAAGAATATGTCGTCAACCCGGTGATTGAGCGCGCGCTGGACCGGATTTTCGTGTTGCATGCCGACCACGAGCAAAACGCCTCCACCTCGACCGTTCGCCTGTGCGGCAGTTCCGGCACCAACCCGTTTGCGGCCATTGCCGCCGGCGTCGCATGCCTGTGGGGTCCAGCGCACGGTGGCGCCAACGAAGCCTGCCTGAACATGCTGGAAGACATCCAGAAGACCGGCGGCATTGCCAAGGTTGGGCAATTCATGGAACAGGTCAAGGATAAGAACTCCGGCGTCAAGCTGATGGGCTTTGGGCATCGCGTTTACAAGAATTACGACCCGCGCGCCAAACTCATGCAAGAAACCTGCAAGGAAGTGCTCACCGCGCTTGGCTTGGAAAACGACCCCCTGTTCAAACTGGCCATGGCGCTGGAAAAGATCGCGCTGGAAGACGACTACTTCGTTTCCCGCAAGCTGTACCCGAATGTTGACTTCTACTCCGGCATCGTCCAGCGCGCGATCGGCATTCCAGTCAATATGTTCACTGGCGTCTTCGCGCTGGCCCGCACTGTTGGCTGGATTGCACAACTCAATGAGATGATCAGCGACCCAGAGTACAAGATTGGCCGTCCGCGTCAACTGTTCACCGGCGCCGTTAAACGCGACGTGCTGCCGATTGCCAAACGCTAAAAGAGCGGCTGCATGATGCGCCCGCCGGGTGGCAACACCGGCGGGCGTTTTCTTTGGCGGCGCGGGTTCCAGTGCGGCGCATAAAATCTATCCTAGCGAAGGAATGACGAAATGGGCCACATGAATATCGAGACGCAAGGTCGTACCCTGTACGACAAACTCTGGGACGAACACGTTATACACACCGAAGACGATGGCACGGCCATCCTGTACATAGACCGCCACCTGGTCCATGAAGTGACCAGCCCGCAAGCCTTTGAGGGCTTGCGCCAGGCCGGGCGCAAGGTGTGGCGTGTGAGTTCCATCGTCGCCACAGCCGACCACAACACCCCCACCACCGGCTGGGAAATGGGCTACGACGGCATCACCGACCCGACCAGCAAAGAGCAGGTCATGACGCTGGACACCAACATGCGTGAGTTCGGTGCTGCCGCCTACTTTCCGTTCCTGTCAAAGCGTCAAGGTATTGTTCATGTGATTGGCCCGGAAAACGGCGCCACCCTGCCCGGCATGACGGTTGTTTGCGGCGACTCACACACCTCCACGCACGGCGCCTTTGGCGCGTTGGCACACGGTATCGGCACCAGTGAAGTGGAGCACGTTCTTGCCACTCAGACTTTACTGGCCAAGAAAGCCAGGAACATGCTGGTGCGGGTAGAAGGCACGTTGTCACGCGGCTGCAGCGGCAAGGATATCGTGCTGGCCATCATCGGCCGGATCGGCACCGCGGGCGGCAATGGCCACACAATTGAATTTGGCGGGTCCGCGATTCGCGCATTGAGCATGGAAGCGCGCATGACAGTCTGCAACATGGCGATTGAAGCCGGAGCACGTGCAGGCTTGGTGGCTGTGGATGAAAAAACCATCGCCTACCTGCAAGGCCGCCCCCTCGCCCCCAAAGGCGTGGAATGGGATCAGGCGTTGGCGTACTGGAAGACTCTGCATTCCGACGCCAATGCAAAGTTCGACACTGTTGTCGAAATCGATGCCGCGCTGATCGTTCCCCAGGTCACCTGGGGAACCTCTCCTGAAATGGTTTTGGGTATTGACGCTCGCGTGCCGGACCCTGACAAGGAAAAAGATCTCAACAAGCGTAGCGCAATGGAGCGGGCACTGGTTTATATGGGACTGGAACCTGGCAAAGCACTGGCCGACTTGTATGTTGACAAGGTCTTCATTGGCTCGTGCACCAACAGCCGCATTGAAGACATGCGTGAAGCGGCCGCATTGGTCAGGAAGCTCGGCCAAAAGGTGGCCGGCAACGTCAGGCTGGCGATGGTCGTGCCGGGTTCTGGCCTGGTCAAGGAGCAGGCGGAACGCGAAGGTTTGCATGAGATCTTCAAGGCGGCCGGTTTCGAATGGCGCGAGCCCGGATGCTCAATGTGCCTGGCCATGAACGCCGACCGACTCGATCCGGGTGAGCGCTGTGCATCTACCAGCAACCGCAACTTTGAGGGCCGCCAGGGTGCGGGTGGACGGACCCATTTGGTTAGCCCCGCGATGGCTGCGGCGGCGGCCATCTACGGCCACTTTGTTGACGTCAGGAAATTTGTTTAATCCGGCCCACCGAGACTAACAACATGCAAAAATTTACCCTGCACAAGGGCTTGGTAGCCCCGATGGACCGGGAGAACGTCGATACCGACGCCATCATCCCGAAGCAGTTTTTGAAGTCAATCCGCAAGACCGGATTTGGTCAGAACCTGTTTGACGCGTGGCGTTACCTTGACGCCGGCTTTCCCGGCCAGGACCCGGGCAGTCGCAGACCCAACCCCGACTTCGTGCTCAACCAGACGCGCTACCAAAATGCCTCGATCCTGTTGGCTCGCAAGAACTTTGGCTGTGGATCGTCGCGCGAACACGCCCCCTGGGCGCTGGAGCAGTTCGGCTTTAGAGCACTCATTGCTCCGAGCTACGCAGACATTTTCTTCAACAACTGCTTCAAGAACGGCGTGCTGCCGATTGTTCTTGACGAAACCCAGGTCAATCAGTTGTTTAATGAAACCAGCGCCTTCCCGGGCTATGCGCTCACCATCGACCTTGAGCGTCAAGTCGTGATCAAACCAGGCGGAGATGAACTTGCGTTCGAAGTACAGGCGTTTCGCAAGTACTGCCTGCTCAATGGCTTTGACGATATCGGACTCACGCTGCGCCATGCCGACAAGATCAAACTGTTTGAAGCGCAACGGCTGGCGCAAAAGCCGTGGCTGGCCCACACCCTGCTCGTCTAAACAACTCAGTACCCAACACCCACAGATCAGTCCGACTTTGTCATGTGCAGGGCAATGAGGACTCAACCTCCCGCAAGCGAGTGAATGAGCATATGAAAATTGCAGTATTGCCAGGCGACGGCATTGGCACAGAAATCGTGGCAGAGGCCGTCAAGGTTTTGAATGTACTCGGGCTACCGCTCGAAATGGAAACCGCCCTGGTCGGTGGCGCAGCCTTTGAAGCCCACGGTCACCCGTTGCCCGACGCCACCTTGCAACTGGCCAAGCAGGCAGACGCCGTGCTGTTTGGCGCCGTTGGAGACTGGAAGTATGACAAGCTTGACCGCCCGCTGCGACCGGAACAGGCGATTCTGGGATTGCGCAAGCATCTGGGACTCTTTGCCAACTTCCGCCCGGCCATTTGCTATGAGCAACTGGTGGGCGCCTCAAGCCTGAAACCGGAGCTGGTTACCGGGCTTGACATTCTGATTATTCGCGAACTGACCGGCGACATCTATTTCGGACAACCGCGCGGGCGCCGCATCGCGACTGACGGTCACTTCCCCGGCACAGAGGAAGCGTTTGACACCATGCGCTACTCGCGACCTGAAATCGAGCGCATCGCGCATGTCGCGTTCCAGGCCGCGCGCAAACGCAACAAGCGCGTCACCAGTGTGGACAAGGCCAATGTGCTGGAGACCTTCCAATTCTGGAAAGACGTGGTAAGCGAGGTCGGGCGTGAATACCCGGACGTAGCACTTGACCACATGTACGTGGACAACGCCGCCATGCAACTGGTGCGAGCGCCGAAGAAATTTGACGTGCTGGTCACCGGAAACATCTTTGGCGACATCCTGAGCGACGAGGCTGCCATGCTGACCGGCTCCATTGGCATGCTTCCTTCAGCCAGCCTGAACGCGAGCAACCAAGGTTTGTACGAACCAAGCCATGGCAGCGCACCCGACATTGCGGGCAAGGGCGTTGCCAATCCACTGGCAACCATTCTGAGCGCGGCCATGATGCTGCGCTTCAGCCTGAACCAGGAGGAGTCGGCCCAGCGAATTGAAAAGGCGGTCAAGGCGGTGCTGGCGAAAGGACTTCGCACCGCAGACATCTTCAGCCCGGGCACGACACTTGTCAGCACGACAGAAATGGGCTCGGCTGTGGTCAAGGCCCTGTAGCAACGCGCAGCAGTTAGTATTTGATATCTCCGGTATTTACAATCTCCAAAAAGGCAGCATGATGAAAATTGGTAATTTAGTGGGTTTGGTAGGCTGGCGCGGCATGGTCGGTTCGGTGTTGATGGACCGAATGCAGTCCGAAGGCGACTTTGACCTGATCGAGCCGGTGTTCTTTTCAACGTCTGATGCCGGCGGCAAAGCCCCGAGACAGGCCAGGAACGAATCCACGCTCAAGGATGCGTTCGATATCGACGCGCTGAAGAAATGCGACATCATCATCAGCGCGCAAGGCGGCGACTACACCACCGAAGTGTTCCCCAAACTGCGCGCCGGCGGCTGGACCGGGCACTGGATAGATGCCGCATCCACGCTGCGCATGAAAGACAACGCCGTCATCATTCTGGACCCGGTCAACATGCCGGTCATCAAAAACGCACTGGGCAAGGGCAGTCGCGACTGGATCGGTGGCAACTGCACGGTAAGCTGCATGCTGATGGGCGTGGGCGCGCTCTACAAGGCCGGGCTGGTTGAGTGGATGACCACCATGACCTACCAGGCAGCATCGGGCGGCGGCGCGCAGCACATGCGTGAGTTGCTGACGCAGTTCGGAACACTCAATGCGCAAGTGAAGGACCTGCTGGACGATCCCAAGTCGGCCATTCTGGAGATTGACCGCAAAGTATTGGCCAAACAGCAATCGCTGACCAGCGCCGAGACAGCCAATTTCGGTGTACCTCTGGGCGGAAATTTGATTCCGTGGATCGACAAGGATATGGGCAACGGAGTGAGCCGGGAAGAGTGGAAGGGCGGTGCCGAAACCAACAAGATTTTGGGCCAGGGCGCAACTTTCGGCACGCCAGAAACGCCCGTCGATGGCTTTTGCGTGCGCGTCGGCGCGATGCGCTGCCACAGCCAGGCACTCACTTTCAAACTAAAAAAGGATGTGCCCGCTGCGGACATTGAAGCGATCATCGCGGCCGACAATGAATGGGTCAAAGTTATCCCCAACAACCGTGAGGCCAGCATTCACGATCTGACACCCGTTGCAGTGACCGGAACTCTGAGCATTCCTGTGGGGCGCATCCGGAAGCTTGCCATGGGATCGCAGTATCTGGGTGCATTCACGATCGGTGACCAGCTCTTGTGGGGCGCCGCAGAACCCTTGCGTCGCATGTTGCGCATTCTGCTGGCCAGCTAATCAAGTGTCTGACCAGTTCCGGCGCCTTGTCGCTCCCCGTTGCAGGGTTCACAGCGCGTTGTCGCTTGACAACATAAAATCGACCGGGCAGACGCGTGTGCTGAACGGAATCAACTTGAGCAGTTCTCTTAGCTTGTCAGTCTAAGACATTGATGTTATTGTCCTTTTCCATATGCAGAGCACGACGAACCTTGTTCGCCACATGAACCCAGCCCCTTTCATCCGAACCTCGGAGTCAACAAATTGATTGCTAAGTCACATCGCTGGCAGAAAACTGCTTTGGCAGCAGCAACCACCGCCCTGTTCGGCCTGTTGGCCCCGAATGCACTGGCTCTGTCGTTGGGCCGGATCACCGTCCAGTCTGCCCTTGGCGAGGCTTTGCGTGCGGAAATAGACATAGGGGACATCAATGCGGAGGAAGCAGCCTCGCTGAAGGCCTCAGTAGCGTCGCCCGAGGCGTTCCGGCTGGCCGGTCTCGAGTACAACCCGGCCATCGCAAACCTCAAGGCGACGCTGCATAAACGGTCAGACGGGCGCTCCTACCTGCAACTGAGCAGTGCACGGCCCATCAATGAGCCCTTCGTTGACCTGATTGTGGAAACCAGCTGGGCGACGGGTCGCATCGTGCGCGACTACACGATGCTGTTCGACCCCCCGAATCTGCGCTCGGCGGCGCGTGCCCCCGAAACACCGGCGCAAATTCCGGCTCGCTCGACCGGCAGCAGCGCAACCGTGGCGCCACCTCCGGTTGCGCCCCCGACTGCAAGGCAACGGGTGGAGCCGCGCGTCGCGCCGAGCAAGGCGCCGGCTGGGTCGATCAGCGCCAAAGCGGCAGGGCCGGGCAATGGCGTCAAGCAACTGAGCGTCCGGCCGGGCGACACTGCCAGCAAAATAGCCAACGCGACCAAGCCTGCCAACGTATCGCTCGACCAGATGCTGGTGGCATTGCTGCGAAGCAATCCGGACGCGTTCGCTGGCAATAACGTCAACCGCGTCAAGGCGGGGGCGATCCTGAGTATTCCAACGCAAGAGCAGATCACCGCAACGCCCGCGCCGCAGGCAACGCAAATCATCGTAGCGCAGAGCAAGGATTTCAACGATTTCCGCCGCAAGCTCGCCACCTACGCGCCAGGTGCACAGGTGGCCGCCACTGATCGCACGGTGCGCGGCGTTGTCCAGGCCAAAGTGGAAGACAAGAAACCTGGCAGCACGGCACCTGACAAGCTGACGCTGTCCAAAGGTCCGCTCCAGAACCAGTCTGCAGATGACCAGTTGGCAAAAGAAAAAGCCGTCAAAGACGCAGCGACCCGTGCCGCCGACATTTCAAAGAACATCAGCGACCTCAACAAATTGGGGACGGCATCGAGCTCGCTTGCGCCCACGCCCGGCGCGTCGGCGCCAGTGCCAGCCGTTGCAACACTGCCCGCCCCTGCAGTGGCGGCAAGCGTGACAGCAAGCGCGGCGACACAGGCGCCTGCAGCAAGTGCTGCAGTGGCGGCGTCCAAAGCAACGGCTGTCGCGGCAGCGAAAGCAGCGGCGCTTGCAGCACCAAAGCCGGAACCCGGTTTATTCGACAGCCTGATGGAGAACCCTCTGCTTGCAGCCAGTGCCGCCGGGCTGCTTGCATTGCTGGCGTTTTTCGGATTCCAGCAAGCCAGCAAGCGCAAGCAGGCGCCAAGCAGCGGTTTCAAGGAAAGCCGGCTGCGGCCAGATTCATTTTTTGGCGCCAGCGGCGGCCAGCGTGTTGACACCAGTGACAACCCGCCCACCGGCTCGTCCATGGTGTATTCACCCAGTCAGCTTGACGCGGTCGATAACGTTGACCCGGTGGCGGAAGCCGACGTTTACCTGGCCTACGGCCGTCATCTGCAAGCGGAAGAAATCCTGAAGGATGCGTTACAAGCCAACCCGGAGCGCATCGCGATTCACCAAAAATTGCTTGCGATATTTGCAAAACGGTCGGACACCAAATCTTTTGAACGTATTGCCGCCCTTGCCTTCCAGCTGACCAAGGGACAGGGAGTGGATTGGGAGCGTATTTGCGAACTGGGTCTGAGTATTGACACGACCAATCCCCTTTATCTGCCGGGTGGCCATCCGGACAAGTCGAAACTGGCAACAGCGCTCGCAACGCCAGCTGCCAGCGACACCCAGCCGCCAGCGAGCACGCAACCGGCGCCGATCCAGGCCTCCATGCCCCCGCCCAGTGCGTCCACCGACCTCGATTTTGATCTTGATTTTTCCGTCGATCCAGACGTCGGCAAGAACGTCGCGAAGACACCGTCCGCGCAGGCAACTGGCGCACCAACAGCCGTTAGCCTGGACATGAACCCGCAGCCGAACGCCAGTTTTGTCAGTTCTGGCCCGGCTCCTTTGGCAGCGTCCACTGAAACACCAGCGGCGGCGAATTTTGACATGCTGAAATTCGACCTTGGATCCCTGTCACTTGACCTGGATACCACGGCGGAACCTGAGGACGCTGCGAAACCCGTCGGCGCTGAAGATCCGCTGGCAACCAAGTTGGCACTGGCCGAGGAATTCCGCGCGATTGGCGACGATGACGGAGCGCGGGCGCTGATCAACGAAGTTCTTTCCGAGGCATCTGGCGAAATGAAAGTCAAGGCGCAACAGGCGCTCGGCAAACTTGCATGACCGCAAGATGAATCCGCCGTGAGGTTGGCACTCGGAATCAGTTACAACGGGAAAGCCTATCAGGGTTGGCAAAGCCAGCTATCTGGCCAAACGGTTCAAGACAAACTCGAGTTGGCGTTGAGCAAGTTTACGGCGCAGAAGGTCTCGACGCTGTGTGCCGGCCGCACCGACGCTGGCGTACATGGCCTGATGCAGGTGGCGCACTTTGACACACCGGTTGATCGTGACCCTTCGTCCTGGGTTCGCGGCACCAATGCGCTGTTGCCACGTGACATCGCAGTCCAATGGGCACAGGCGGTGCCTGCCGAGTTTCACTGTCGTGCCAGTGCATTGACACGCCGCTATGCCTATATCTTGCTGGAATCGCCGGTGCGCCCCAGCGTGGACACGGGTGATGTTGGGTGGGTCTTTCGGCCGCTTGACCAGGACGCAATGCAACAGGCTGCGACGGGCCTGCTTGGCGAACATGACTTCACTTCGTTCCGCGCCTCCGCCTGTCAGGCTTTATCGCCAATCAAAACACTGCATCGCATCGACATCTCGCGCCGTGGCGCGTACTGGCGCTTTGAGTTTGAGGCCAACGCCTTCTTGCACCACATGATTCGCAACATCATGGGGTGTCTGGTCCAGGTCGGCCAGTGCAAGCGCGATCCGCTCTGGCTGCGCGAGGTGCTGCTCAGCCGCGATCGGGATGCAGCGGCGCCAACATTTGCACCGGACGGACTGTATTTTCTGGGCCCCACTTATGCCCCGCATTGGGGTTTGCCGGAGCGCACTCCCGCCTTTGATCGGCTACCATGACAGTTGCGCAACGAACCCGAATCAAGATCTGCGGCCTGACGCGTGAGGCCGACGTGGACGCCGCAGTGGCAGCTGGCGCGGACGCCATCGGCTTTGTGCTGTACGAAAAGAGCCCTCGTTATGTCACGGCTGCACGCGCCGCAGAACTCGCCCTTCGGTTACCCCCGTTTGTCACACCCGTGCTGCTGTTCGTCAATGAGCAGGTCACAAAAATCCAAGCAGCATGCGCCAGCGTCGCCGGCGCATGCATCCAGTTTCATGGCGACGAAACGCCGCAACAATGCCTGCTGGCAACCGACCACGGCGCCATACCGTTCCTGCGCGCGGCACGCATCCCGCCGGGCGATGCGGGCCGCCACTTTGATCTCGTAAAATACGCACTGGATTACTCAGAAGCTCAGGCCATTTTGCTCGACACTCAGGTTGACGGGTACGGTGGTAGCGGGCAAACATTCAATTGGTCACTGCTAACTCAAAACGTCAACGTTCACCTCGTCTTGAGTGGTGGGCTCAACGCTGCAAACGTGGCCGGCGGCATCTTGCAACTGCGGCCACGTTGCAAAACACTGGCCGTTGATGTGAGCTCGGGGGTAGAGGTGTCCGGACCCGGTAACCAGGGCATCAAGGACCCCGAAAAGATCAACCGGTTTGTCGCCGCCGTTCGCGCCGCTGACAAACAATTCTTGGCAATATCTGATGCTTGAGTACCAGCAACCTGACCCGACAGGCCACTTCGGGATTTACGGCGGGAGCTTCATCTCGGAGACGTTGACACATGCCGTCAACGAGTTGAAGGCCGCGTACGCACGATACCAGCACGACCCGGCCTTCGTGGCCGAATTCAATGACGAGTTGGCCCACTTCGTCGGTCGTCCATCGCCAACTTACCATGCCGCACGCATGAGCCGCGAACAGGGTGGCGCGCAGATCTTTCTCAAGCGCGAAGATCTGAACCACACCGGCGCCCACAAAATCAACAACACCATTGGCCAGGCGATGCTGGCCAAACGCATGGGCAAACCGCGCGTGATCGCCGAAACCGGTGCCGGCCAGCACGGCGTCGCCACCGCCACCATCTGCGCCCGCTACGGCCTGCAATGCGTGGTCTATATGGGCAGCGAAGACATGAAGCGGCAAAGCCCCAATGTTTACCGCATGAACCTGCTGGGCGCCACTGTGGTACCGGTGGAAAGCGGCAGCAGGACGCTCAAGGATGCGCTCAACGAGGCGATGCGCGATTGGGTCGCGAATGTGGACAACACTTTCTACATCATCGGCACGGTAGCCGGGCCGCATCCGTACCCGATGATGGTGCGCGATTTCCAGAGCGTCATCGGCACCGAGTGCCTGCAGCAAATGCCGCAAATGCTGACGCGTGCCGGCTGCATAAACACGCAACCCGACGCGGTGATCGCCTGCGTCGGCGGCGGCAGCAACGCGATGGGCATTTTTTACCCCTATATTCCGTATAAGAACACGCGTCTGATTGGCGTTGAGGCAGCTGGCGAGGGCATCGACAGCGGCCGGCATTCCGCCTCATTGCAGCGCGGCAGCCCCGGTGTGCTGCATGGCAACCGCACCTATGTGCTGCAAGACGACAACGGGCAAGTGACGGAAACCCACAGCATCAGCGCTGGCCTGGACTATCCTGGAGTTGGTCCGGAGCATGCTTTCCTCAAAGACACTGGCCGCGCGGAGTACGTCGGCATCACTGACCAGGAGGCGTTGCAGGCCTTTCATTACCTGTGCCGTACCGAGGGAATCATTCCCGCGCTCGAATCCAGCCACGCCGTGGCTTACGCGATGAAACTGGCCAAGACCATGCAGCCCAACCAGTCCATTCTGGTCAACCTCTCAGGGCGCGGCGACAAGGACATTGGCACGGTGGCCGACCTTAGCGGGGCAGACTTCTTCTGCCGACCAAGCTGCCAGGGACAGCCGGTCAAAGGCACTGGCGCGCAAGCACCAGATGCATTCCAGCCAATTGTGAGAGGCGTCAAATGAGCCGCATAGCAGCCACCTTTGCCAGGCTCAACGCAGGCCAACACAAAGCCCTCATTCCTTATGTGACGGCCGGTTTTCCATTTGCCGACGTGACGCCGGAACTGATGCATGCCATGGTCGCCGGTGGCGCCGACATCATCGAACTGGGCGTGCCTTTTTCCGACCCCAGCGCCGACGGCCCGGTCATTCAAAGAGCCGGAGACAGAGCCCTGGCGCAGGGCATCGGCATGGTCCAGGTGCTGGACATGGTGCGCAGCTTTCGCACGTTGAACAAGAGCACGCCGGTGGTGCTGATGGGTTACGCCAACCCGGTGGAGCGCTACAACCAGAAGCATCTGCGCCACGACGGCAATAGCGCCTTTGTCCAGGACGCGGCCAACGCCGGTGTCGATGGGGTCCTGATCGTTGATTACCCACCCGAAGAATGCGAAGTCTTTGCCGTCGAGCTCAAGAGCCTTGGGTTGGACATGATCTTCTTGCTGGCGCCCACTTCGACCTCCGAGCGCATGCAACAAGTCGCTCGCGTTGCCAGTGGCTACGTGTACTACGTTTCGCTCAAGGGCGT
>JANNUE010000310.1:0-33378 GCA_031394895.1 Betaproteobacteria bacterium | reverse complement strand
GCTACAAGTTTAGAACTGCGGAAAAGCTGGTGGCCGATTTTATGGCCGATGTTGAGAAAGCAAGAGGTGAATAAGATGACTAAGGTTCAAGTGAATGTGGGTAGTCTGACGGACATGAGCAAGCGGTTTTCTGGCGCATGGAATCGGGCTGTTGCCGGTGAGCAGGTCAACGAAACAAATGTGACATTTTTGGATGTCCAAACCATGCTCGACACGCTATCCCCCCGCCGCCTTGACCTGTTGCGCCATGTCCACCAACACGGGGCTGCCAATGTCAGAGAACTTGCGCAAGCGCTCGGACGCGATTACAAGAACGTGTACCAGGACGTGGCTACCCTGGAAGCACCCGGACTGCTATTGCGCGATGGCCGCAAACTGTCGGCCCCCTGGGATGAATTGCAAGCACATGTGTCGCTGATGGGTGGAGCATGAAAACCCTGAAGGACTTCAAGCGCGAGCTATTGGCCGACCCAGCCGCCCGCGCAGAGTACGAAGCCCAAAGCGCTGAATTCCGTATGACCCGCGAGCTCATCGCCGCCGGTAGCCGCGCTGGAATGACGCAAGGCGAAATCGCCCAGCGCATAGGCACCACACAAAGCGTGATCGCCCGTCTGGAAAGTGGCAAGCGCCAGCCCTCCATGCGAACCGTGCAACGTTACGCTGAAGCCGCCGGCTGTCGCGCCGTGGTGCGCCTGGAGCCGCAGAGCGCATAACGACAGTAAACTGCAACCGGGTTTAACGACCCCTGCGCTTCACCTCCCTGAGCGCGGAGCCTGCAAAGGCTTTTCAGCCCAGCCTAACCCGCTGGGTTTTTTCTTGGCTACATGGCCCAAAAATGACACCAAGTAAAAAGCCACGCGCTATCTATTCGATAGCTGCGTGGCTAGTGCCTGTAAGGGCTTTGACTGGTGGCGCTTCACGGATTCGAACCGCGGACCTGTGGATTATGATTCCATCGCTCTAACCGACTGAGCTAAAGCGCCAAGGGTTCGAATTATAACCAGAAGCCGTGCGCCGATGTCCCCAACCGGCTTCGACTGCCGGGTTTACTGATGCTTGAAGTCGGCCTTGCGCTTGTTCAGGAAAGCGTCCATGCCTTCCTTCTGGTCGGCGGTGGCAAACAGCGCGTGAAACAGGCGGCGCTCAAACATGATGCCGTCGCTCAGGCTGCCCTCAAACGCGCGGTTGACCGATTCCTTGGCGGCCATCGTCGCAAGCTGTGAATAGTCGCAAATCATCAGCGCTGCCGCCAGCGCTTCGTCCATCAGTTTGTCGAGTGCCACCACGCGGCTGACCAGCCCGGCGCGCTCGGCTTCGACCGCATCCATCATGCGCCCGGTCAGCGCCATATCCATCGCCTTGGCCTTGCCGACGGCGCGTGGCAGGCGCTGGGTGCCGCCGGCGCCGGGAATGATGCCGAGCTTGATCTCGGGTTGGCCGAAGCGGGCGTTGTCGGCGGCGATGATGAAGTCGCACATCATCGCCAGTTCGCAGCCGCCGCCCAGCGCAAAACCGCTGACTGCGGCAATCACCGGTTTGCGCACGCTGCGTATGTGCTCCCAGTTGCGCGTGATGAAGTCGCCTTTGTAGGCATCTGCAAAGCTGTAGCCGGCCATCGCGCCAATATCGGCGCCGGCGGCAAAGGCCTTTTCGCTACCGGTCAGGATCATGCAGCCAATCAAAGGGTCGGCGTCAAACGCTTTCAGCGCGGCGCCGAGTTCAATCATCAACTGATCGTTCAGGGCGTTGAGTTGCTTGGGGCGGTTCAGCGTGATGACGCCAACTTTGCCGGCTTCGGTGCGGACTTGGATCAGTTCGTAATTCATGGGCGCTTTCGATTTCTTTGGTCAAACAGGAACTATACCGAAGGCCCGCCGGGCCGAAACTCAGGCCGGCTCCAGCCACTGGTCCAACAGCGCGCTGTCGCGCACCGCCAACCGGTAGCTGGTGACTGCCCTGGGCAGCGTTAACGCCAGATTGATCAGCCGCTTGTCGCGCGCTATCAGTGCTTCAACCTTTTGCGCGGCGCCGGCGTACAGCAGCAAGTCGTCGAGCTTGGCGAGGCGCCAGTGACTGGCCGCTTTGCCCGTGCCCACGGTCAAGCCCAGCCACTCGTCGCCGGCGGCGAAGCCGGCGTGCTCTGCGGCACTGCCGCGCAACACGGTCTTGATCTGGATGCCGGCACTCTCGCTGACGCGCAGGCCCAGACGCTGCGCCAACTGCGCCGGCTCTTCCAGCACGTTGACGCCCTGATGCTCCAGCAGCGTGATGACGGGCAATTCGGCCGTGCTGTGCACCCAGTTGGCAATCTCTTTGGTATAGGATTGCCCCGACAGTTGTTCCAGCACGCTGCACAGGTCGGCCTCCAGCATGGGGCCGCCCTGGCAGCGCTGCCACAGCGCGCGCAACACGGCGTCGAGCGAGGTCTTGCCATGCTGGCGCAGGCTAAGGTCCAGGCACAGCGCGACCAGCGAGCCCTTGGTGTAGTAACTGACGGTGGCGTTGGGCGTGTTCTCGTCCGGCCGGTAGTACTTGACCCAGGCATCGAAGCTGGCCTGCGCCACGCTTTGCACGGCGCGCCCGGGCGTCTGCAGCACCTGGTTGAGCGTCTTGCCCAGCAGCTTGAGGTAAGCGCTGTCGTCAATCAGGCCGGAGCGGCGCAGCAGCAGGTCGTCGTAATAGCTGGTGAAGCCTTCAAAGAACCACAGCAACTGTGTGTAGTTTTCACTGGCGTAGTTGTAGCGCGTGAACTCGGCCGGACGCAGGCGCTTGACGTTCCAGGTGTGAAAGTATTCGTGGCTGATCAGGCCCAGCAATGTGGCATAGCCCTCGCTCTGGCGGTTGCCATTGGACGTAGCGCTGGCACCGTGTGTCAGCGCCGGGTTGGCGAGGCGCGGCAGGTCCTTGCGGGTGCAGATCAGCGCCGTCGAATTGCGGTGTTCCAGCCCGCCATAACCCTCGTCCACCGCGTTGAGCATGAACAGATAGTTTTGCTGCGGCGCCTTGCTGGCGGCGCTGCGCCCGGCCTGTGCGCCGTGCCAGAAGCGGATCTGGGTGGCGCAGATCTTTTGCGTGTCGGCCAGCAGCCGCGCGCCGTCAAACCCCGGCGCGGCGCCGGCCACGACAAAGCGGTGCTGCACACCCAGCACCTTGAACGAGCCGCTCCAGAACGTGCCCATTTCCACCGGGCAGTCCACCAACTCATCGTAATTGGCGGCGAGGTAGCTGCCAAAACCAGCGCGGTTGATCTTGCTGGTGGGCAGTGCGGTTGCCGCCTGCCACTGCGGCAAAGTCTTGTTGGCGAGCAACTCCAGCGCGTGCGCTGAATCCTCCTGCCCCTGCACTTGCAGGAACACGCTGGTGCCGTTGAAGAAGCAGCGCGCGGCGTCGAGCCAGGCGGTGCGCACCGAGTTGTCGAAGGCGTAAATCTCGTAGTTCAGCAGCAGCGGCTGGTCTGGCGCGCAGTCGGCTTGCCATGTGCATTTGTCGAGTTGCGTCAGCGCCACCGCCTGGCCGCCCTGATGTGCCTGAAGTTTTTGCAGGTGCCTGGAAAACTCGCGCACCAGATAGCTGCCCGGTATCCAGCTTGGCAAGCTCACGCGCTGCAGTGCGGCGGGTCGCGCGATGCGCAGTGTGACGCTCAGCAGATGGGCGTGCGGGTCGGCAACCCGCAGCGTGTAGGCAACGGCTGCGGCGGGCATCAGTTCTTGATCTCAGCCAGGTACTTCTCAACCTGGGCTGTCGTGATGGCTCCGGGCACGCGGGTGTTGTCGGCAAAGATCAGCGTTGGCGTGCCGCTGATCTTGTGCTTGCGACCGACGTCGGTGTTGCGCTCCAGGGCTGTGGCATCGCAACTGGCCACGGCCGGCAGCTTGTCGCGCAACATGAAGTCCTGCCAGGCCTTGGCCTTGTCTTTGGCGCACCAGATGTGTTTCGACTTCTCGCCGGAGTCGCCGCCCAGAATTGGGTACAGGAACATGTAAACCGTGATGTTGTCAACTTTTTGCAGGTCGCGCTCGAAGCGCTTGCAGTAGCCGCAGTTGGGGTCTTCAAAGACCGCCAGCTTGCGTTTGCCGTTGCCGCGCACGATGGTGAACGCGTCCTTGAACGGCAACGCGTCGAAGCTCAGGGCGGTCAACTTTTCAACCCGTTCTTCGGTCAGGTTGCGCCGCTGTTTGGTGTCGATCAGGTTACCCTGAAGCAGAAAATTGCCTTCAGTGTCGGTGTAATAGATGTCGGAGCCATTGACCCGAATCTCGAACAGCCCGGGCATCGCGGTCTTGGCCACTTCGTCGATCTTTGGCAATTGCGGAATCCGTTCGGCCAGATTTTTGCGTATCACTGCTTCCTGCCCAAACGCATTCAGGCCGGCCAGCAGGGTGGCAGCTAACAAAGTGGCTTTAAGAAATTTCATCATCATCCGTTCAAAATTAAAAACCCATGGCCTGGCGTGCCACCCAATGCTTGAACGGTCCGCTGCGCTCAAACCCCTTCATGCCCCAGTTGCGCGCCGTCTGCCAGCCGGTGCCGTGCTGGAAAAACAGGCGCTGCAAGCCTTCCATCGTGGAGTCCATCAGCAACACCTCGGCCTTGCGCGAACGCTCGTACTGGCGCAACAGCTTCTCCTCGCCGACGCTGCGCCAGTCATCGCGCTGCCCCAGGATGCTCGCCAGTGCCGACACATCTGACAAACCCAGATTCAAACCCTGCCCGGCCAGCGGGTGCACATTGTGCGCGGCGTCGCCAGCCAGTGCCCAGGCACCACCCGCGTTGTGGCCGCACCAGCGTCTGGCGTGGGCGCTTTGCAGTGGCCACGCGCTGCGCTGGCTGATCAGCCCGAGTTTGCCAAGCCGGCCCTCACTGGCAACTTCGAGCTGCTGGCAGAACTGCTCCGGGTCCTGCGCCAGCAAGTCAGGCGCGCGCTCCCTCAAGACAGACCACACAATCGCCACAGAGTTCCCTTGCCGGCCCTCCAGCGGCAAGAAAGCCAGAATTTCGCCTTGCGAAAACCATTGATAAGCGGTCTGGGCGTGCGCTTGCGCGCAGCGCAGGCGCGCCGCAATGGCGGTCTGGGGGTAGGGCGATACGTCAAACTCGATGCCGAATTCGGCTCGCGTGCTGCTGGAGCGGCCTTCGCAAATCACCGTCAGCGTGGCCGGTTGGGGCGCCTCGAACACTTTGATCAAGGGCTGAAAGCGCATTGCCTGGGTCAGGCGCTCCTGCAGGCTTGGCACATCGACGATCCACGTCAGGCCCTGCACCTGCTGCTCGTTGGCCGAGAAATTGACCTCGCCTCCGTCATCGCCCTTGATCTGCATCGCCAGCACCTCGGTCGCGTGCTGGGCGTCGGGCCAGCAGCCCAGCGTTTCGAGCAGGCCGCGTGATTTGCTGTTAAGCGCAAACGCGCGGACATCCGGCGTCGCGCTGGCGGCCGGCGATGCCGACGGCACTACTAGGGCGACGCGCAGGCGTTCGCGCGCCAGCAGCAGCGCCAGCGTACGCCCGACGATGCCGTCGCCACGGATGCAGATATCAAAGGCTGAAGTCATGGGCACGATTGTAGAAGGCGCTCATCGAATACACTGGGCGCCTTGATTTTTGGGAGTTTTCATGAGTTTGAAGTGCGGCATCGTAGGCCTGCCCAACGTCGGTAAATCGACCCTGTTTAACGCCCTGACCAAGGCCGGCATTGCGGCCGAGAACTATCCGTTTTGCACGATCGAGCCGAATGTCGGCATTGTTGAAGTGCCTGACTCGCGGCTGGACGCGCTGGCGGCGATCGTGAATCCGCAAAAGATCCAGCGCGCGATTGTCTAGTTTGTCGATATTGCCGGCCTGGTGGCCGGCGCCAGTACCGGCGAGGGTCTGGGCAACAAGTTTTTGGCACACATCCGCGAGACCGACGCGACGCTCAATGTGGTGCGCTGTTTTGACGACGACAACGTGATTCACGTGGCTGGCAAGGTCGATCCGATTTCCGACATCGAGGTGATCCAGACCGAGTTGAGCCTGGCCGATCTGGCGGCGGTTGACAAGGCTTTGCTGCGCGTGACCAAGATCGCGCGCTCGGGTGGCGACAAGGAGGCGGCCAGAATGGTCAGCGTTCTGGAGAAATGTCAGGTCGCGCTGAATGAAGCCAAGCCGGTACGCAGCGTGGACTTCAGCAAGGAAGAGTTGCCGCTGCTCAAGCAGTTTTTCCTGATCACCGCCAAGCCGGCGATGTTCGTCGCCAACGTCTCTGAAGACGGCTTTGAGAACAACCCCTATCTGGAGCGGCTGCAGGCCTATGCCAGCGCACAAAACGCGCCGGTGGTGGTGATCTGCGCCAAGATGGAGGCCGAAATGGCCGACATGGACGACGCGGACAAAAAGATGTTCCTGGCCGAGATTGGCCAGCAGGAGCCGGGACTGAACCGCCTGATCGTGGCGGCCTACAAGCTGCTGGGGTTGCAAACCTACTTCACGGCTGGCGTGAAGGAGGTGCGCGCCTGGACCATCCATGTGGGCGACACCGGGCCGCAGGCGGCCGGCGTGATTCACACCGATTTCGAGAAAGGCTACATCCGTGCCCAGACCTTCGCGTATGAAGATTTCATCCAGTACAAGGGCGAGCAGGGCGCCAAAGACGCCGGCAAGATGCGCAGCGAAGGCAAGGACTACGTCGTCAAGGACGGCGACGTGATGAACTTCTTGTTTAGCTCCTAAAACAGGAAAACCAGCGCTGCCGTCATCGTCAGGTAGCGCAGAAATTTTCCAACTGCCATATAGGCAACGCACGGCCAGAACGGCAGTTTGAGCCAGCCGGCGACGGCACACAAGGGGTCGCCGACGCCGGGCAGCCAGGACAACAGGCAGGCTTTGGGGCCGATGCGTTCCAGCCAGTCGAGCGCCCGCAAGTGATGTTTGGAGTGATGGTAGCGGTCAAGCACCTTGTGCGAGGCCAGTCCCATCGCCCAGCTCACCGCCCCGCCCATGGTGTTGCCGATGGTGGCGACCACGATGGCTGGCCAGAACAGCTCCGGGTTGAGTTTGACCAGCCCGAAAACGACCGGCTCGGAGCCCAGCGGCAGCAGTGTGGCAGAGATGAACGACACGACAAAGACCGTGCTCAGGCCGTACTTTGGCAGCGCCAGCAGCAGTAGCAGTTGATCAAGCCAGGCTTCCATTGCCTTGAGTATAGTTTTGCGTTTCAATTGCTGAAATAGTGGGCAGCTAGAATCAGCAAAAGGCGCTTTTTATTCCCTGCACTCCAAGCCCGTTTTTTATTTACCCAGCTTCGATTTGTTCGCATGAACATCGGTCCCTATACGCTTGCCAACCCGTTCCTTGTCGCGCCGATGGCGGGCGTGACAGACCGGCCGTTTCGCCAGTTGTGCCGGCGTCTGGGCGCCGGCTATGCGGTCAGCGAGATGGTCACCAGCCGGCCCGACTTGCGGCACACGCCGCAGACAGCGCGCCGGCTTGAGCACCAGGGCGAGCCGGGTCCGATCGCGGTGCAGATCGCCGGCACCGAGCCGGCCCTGATGGCGTTGGCCGCTGCGCACAACATCGATGGCGGCGCGCAGATCATTGACATCAACATGGGCTGCCCGGCCAAAAAAGTGTGCAACAAGTGGGCCGGCTCGGCACTGATGCAAAACGAAACACTGGCGCTGGCGATCGTGCAGGCGGTGGTCGCGGTGTGCGCGCCGCGTGGCGTGCCGGTGACGCTGAAAATGCGCACTGGCTGGTCGCACTCAAACAGGAATGCAGTGGTGCTGGCGCGCGCCGCCGAAAGCGCCGGCGTGCAGATGATCACGGTGCACGGGCGCAGCCGCGAGCAGGGCTACAGCGGTCACGCCGAATACGACACCATTGGCGAGGTCAAGGCGGCAGTGAAGGTGCCGGTGGTGGCCAACGGCGACATCGACACGCCGGAGAAGGCGCGTCACGTGTTGCAGGCGACGCGGGCCGACGCGGTAATGATTGGCCGCGCCGCGATGGGGCGGCCCTGGATCTTTCGCGAGATGGCGCACTTCGTCGCCACCGGCACGCATCTGGCGCCGCCGCTGCTGGCGGAGCTCAGGCTGTGGCTGCTGGACCATCTGCAAGACCATTACGCGCTGTACGGCGAGTTTTTGGGCGTGCGCACGGCGCGCAAGCACATTGGCTGGTATGTGAGAACCTTGCCCGGCGGCGATGATTTTCGTGACCGCATGAATTTGATCGATGATTGCGTGCAACAGGCGCGGGCGGTGGCTGATTTTCTGGATGACCTGAATCAGCGCATGGACCGCGTGCCCGATGATTTTGTCAATGGTTTGAACAATAGAGAACAAAAGCATAAGGAGCTGGAAGTATGAGCAAGAAGCATATTGAAGAGTGCGTGCGTACCAGTCTGGAGGGCTATCTGCGCGACTTGCGCGGAACCGAGCCGGACGGCATCTATTCGATGATGGTGGGGGTGGTTGAAAAGCCGGTGCTGGAAGTGGTCATGCAGCACACCGACAACAACCAGTCGAAAGCCGCGCAGTGGCTGGGACTGAACCGCAATACGTTGCGAAAAAAGCTGCTTGACCACAAGCTCATTAACTAGTTGCGCCGGGCGTGCGCTGGCGCCGATTGATTGATGGAAAACTTTGGATTGACTACATGAATGCACTCCTGTCTGTTTCGGACAAAACCGGTATCGTTGCGCTGGCGCACGCCTTGCATGTGCTCGGCATCAAGCTGATTTCGACTGGCGGCACCGCCAAGCTGCTGGCTGACAATGGCTTGCCGGTGACCGAAGTGGCCGAGCTCACCGGGTTTCCTGAAATGCTGGACGGCCGCGTCAAGACACTGCACCCCAAGGTGCACGGCGGTCTGCTGGCGCGGCGTGACGTGCCCGAGCACATGGCGGCATTGCAACAGCACGGCATTGACACCATCGATCTGCTGGTGGTCAACCTGTACCCATTTGAGACGACGGTGGCCAAAGCCGGCTGCACGCTCGACGACGCGATTGAAAACATCGACATTGGCGGTCCGGCGATGGTACGCAGCGCCGCCAAGAACTGGAAAGATGTGGCGGTGCTGACCGACGCGTCGCAGTACCCGGATGTACTGGCGGAATTGAAAGCCAGCGGCAAGCTCTGCGACAAGACGCGCTTTGCGCTGTCGGTGGCGGCGTTCAACCGCATCAGCCAGTATGACGCCGCGATCAGCGACTACCTGTCTGCGCTCAACTTCGAAGAGGGCAACGACACGCCGTCGAGGCAGCTGTTTGCGGGGCAGTCGAACGGGCGGTTCATCAAGCTGCAGGACTTGCGCTACGGCGAGAACCCGCATCAGCATGCCGCTTTTTACCGCGACATCTATCCTGCTCCTGGCTCGCTGGTCACGGCCGAGCAACTGCAGGGCAAGGAGCTGAGCTACAACAACATTGCTGACGCCGACGCGGCCTGGGAATGCGTCAAGAGCTTTGATCGCAGCCAGGGCGTTGCCGCGTGCGTGATCGTAAAACACGCCAACCCCTGCGGTGTGGCGCTCGGTGCCAACGCGCTGCAGGCCTACAACAAGGCGTTCCAGACCGACCCGACGTCGGCCTTTGGCGGCATCATTGCCCTCAACCAGACGCTCGACGAGGCGGCCGCGCTGCAAATTTCAAAACAGTTCGTCGAAGTACTGATGGCCCCCGACTACACGCCCGAGGCGCTGGCCGTGTTCCAGAGCAAGGTCAATGTGCGCATTCTCAAGATCGCACTGCCGGTTGGCGGCGCCACCGACTGGGAAAACGGCCGCAACGCGGTCGATGTCAAACGCATCGGCTCGGGGCTGCTGATGCAGACCGCAGACAACCATGAGCTGTTGCTGTCCGAGCTCAAGGTCGTGACCAAGGCTCAGCCGTCAGTGCAACAACTGCAAGACCTGATGTTCGCCTGGAAGGTGGCCAAATTCGTCAAGAGCAACGCCATTGTGTTTTGCAAGGACGGCATGACCATGGGTGTCGGTGCCGGCCAGATGAGCCGTCTTGATTCGGCGCGCATTGCCAGCATCAAGGCCCAGCACGCCAAGCTGAGCCTGAGCGACACGGCCGTGGCCAGCGACGCGTTCTTTCCGTTTCGCGACGGCCTTGACGTAGTGGTGGACGCCGGCGCCAGCTGCATCATTCAGCCGGGCGGCTCGATGCGCGACCAGGAAGTGATAGACGCCGCCGACGAGCGCGGCGTCGCCATGGTGTTCACCGGCGTGCGCCACTTCCGGCATTAGCCAAATCGTTGGTGCCCGCCATGTGGAGCCGGCGCGGGGTCCAGATCAATATCGGGAAACGCGTCCGTTGTCGATGCGGACACGCGTTCCTCGTTGCAGGTCAATCATGCTGTCTTGCTGGATGCTCTGGTAAGAGCCATTGTCAAGACGCACTGTGATCTGGTACACGTCACGCGAAGACGCTCTGTTGCTTTGTTCGATGCTGTTGCCGACGACCGCGCCACCGACCACACCGGCGACCGTTGCCACGCTCTTGCCGGAGCCGCCACCGACCTGATTGCCCAGAATTCCGCCGACGACGCCACCGACCACCGCCCCGACCCCAGTGCTGCCTGATTGGCTGTTTGTGACCACTTGGATTGAATCGACATAACCATATTGCGAGTTGTTGGCCGGCTGACTGTACGGATAGCTCGTCGTACCGCTCGGATAGCTCGACGTGCTGCTTTGCTGCGCCGGAGTGCCACAGGCGGTCACAAGAACTGCCGAGGCGAGCGCGATGGTGGCGGTAATGAGGGTTGCTTTCATGATTTCTCCTGTTGCGTATTGCAATGCTGACGGTGCAAGAATATGCGCAAGCGCGCGCCGCGTCCGTGCGCCAGCGAACGCTGGTCAAGGATACGCCATTCCCGGTCGGACAGCCAGCCCCCGCGCCGGGGTGCCGGATTGATTTGACGGGCACTTAACGCCGACTCGGTGGGCGGGTCAGGTAGTCCGGGTGCCCACTCGAAGGTCCACGCTTGCGGGTGAATTTTGCTTGTACGCAGCCGCTACTTCTTCAACACCCTGGTTGGCAGGCGCACTCTGTGGCAACCGCGAATCGGGCCTGCGTCCGGACACCCAGACCACCTGCCTGGTGGCGCGCGATGGACGCCAAGTTGTGAAGAGCCCGGCGAACCACAACTGCCGCGCCCAGGCGTACGGGGTCACGGTTTCAGGCGGTGACAGGCGCCATCGTTGACAGCAGAGATGTTTGGCGAGCAAACTGCTGGTCCGCGCATTCCGCGCGGGGGGAGATTACGATGAATACAGCTAAATTGGTTCGATCGTTGCTTGGTGTCACGCTCTTCGGCCTAGGCGTGCTCACCGGTCTGGTTGCGCAGACAGCCAAAGATGTGCCGCAACGTGTTGAGCTCAAACGCGCCGACCTCGCAGGTGCTCCCGGCATGGAGGTGATCGAGTCAATCACGGAATTCAAGCCTGGCGAAGGCGGTGAACTGCACGTCCATCACGGGGTGGAGGCCTCCTACGTCATACAGGGTGCAACCATACGGGTGGCAGGTCGGGAGGAGCCAATCGTGGTGCCTGCTGGCATCAGCCAATTGACTCTGCGGGGCGTCAAGCACGGTGCGTTCACTGTGATTGGCGACACTTCACTCAAGTCGTTCGCTGTTCATATTGTCGACAAAGGCCAGCCGCTGTACGACTACTCGAAGTGAAGCTCTGCTGCGTGGCCGCTTCGCCGAAACTTTGAATCCTTTGTTTGAATCAGGCGACAGTCAGTAGCTGATCGTTGGCAAGCAGTTGCTGTGCTCGATTCGGCAACGCAGTGCGTGCCAAACCGCTACGAAGGTGGGTGGTGGGGCTTGCGGGCGCAGGCCTCCATTCGCGGTTGCCACGGAGCGGGCGAACCAGCCACGGTCTTGACGACGTAATGGCTGAGTGCCAACAGAGTCAGACCGCGAGCGTAGGCCGGAGAACGCGAGCCACGCCGCCCGCCTTGCGCTAGGCAGCGGCCGAAAACAACCGGCAAGCAGCTACATCAGCCGGAACACTTCACACGCCGTAATAGTTGCGGTGATGTCGGCGTCTGTATGTGCCGCCGCCACAAAACTGCCTAATTCTCACCTGGCTTGAGCCTCCGAAAAACAGCATTGTTTTGCCCACCCGAATAAACATAGCGAGCCCATAGTTCATCACCTCGGAGTGCGTAGTGCTCCATGCCATCCGGTTTTTGGCGCACGAGCACATTGTTTTTGATTTCACACGACTGAAATGTGTTGGGTACCGCTGAAGTACTCCAACTCATACACTTAGCAACACAATTCGCACCGACCTCCACAACCCATAGCCAAGTCTGACTATAGTATGGCCACCTTCCAGTCCATCGCCCGGAAAAGGCTGCGCACTCCTTCGGCACATCTGGGCCGGGCTCTACGATCATGCCAGCAGCACGGGTCTTGGCGGCAGCAATCCTTGTCTGAAGTGCCTCGTCCGATACCTTCTCAATCTTCACTCGCGACACGGAGCCATTAGTGGCCGTAAAGGTGCCTTCGAATGTTTCATTCGACGTCTGAACTGTTGCAACTTTGGACCCGGGCTGCGTTGTAAATAGCAGCTTCACGTCTTGCCCGGACTGGATAAGGGACGCTGTGACAGGGGTTTGATTTTCATCCGACCATCCGTAGACGGCTTCGAGAAGCAACGTGCCGTCGGATTTTGCTGACGCGCCTGATATTCGGAGCGTTCTTGTCCTGTCTTCCCCTTCGACTGTAACCAGCCATGAGGATAAGAGTTCGGTTTGTAGCTGGGTGATTGTCTTCTGCGCAGACGAAATGCCAGGCAAGACAAGAACGATGAGGCAGAAAGCACGCAGAAATGCGCTTGCGACAATTTTCATTGCTGGATCCTCCACTGTGAGTGTTGCTATGGTGCTGATGCCCAACGCGACGTCGACCGCGCTA
Source organism: Betaproteobacteria bacterium (assembly GCA_031394895.1). GTDB lineage: Bacteria > Pseudomonadota > Gammaproteobacteria > Burkholderiales > Burkholderiaceae_C > Rhodoferax. The sequence continues at coordinate 20,464 of JANNUE010000310.1, read as the reverse complement.
GGCAGCAGGCCGCATCTTACACTCGCGGGCCAAGTTGGAAACCAGATTCATCGCCAAGACGCGTGGAATATGGCTTTGCTGGAAATGCAGTGAGAAAACCCGGTGCGAAAAAATTCATGAAACCCGCTGCCTCCTCTGTCCTGTGTTGCCTGTCCCAGATGGGTAGTAACTATTTTTGCGCTGGTGGTGATGTCGCAAGTGTAAGCCCCTAGCGACGTCGTAGGTGAGGACGTCGCTTCGGTACTATGGCGCGTCCGACAGTTTCCCGAAGGTGGGTGGTGGGGCTTGCGGGCGCAGGCCTCCATTCGCGGTTGCCACGGAGCGGGCGAACCAGCCACGGTCTTGACGACGTAATGGCTGAGTGCCAACAGAGTCAGACCGCGAGCGTAGGCCGGACAACGCGAGCCACGCCGCCCCCTTTGCGCTAGGCAGCGGCCTGAAACGGCCCGCAAGAAACCACGGCTATAGCAGCTTGAACACTTCACCCGCCGCCTTCACCGTGGCATAGTTTTGCGGCTGGGCGTGATGCGTCTTCACTATTGCACCCGGCCGCGCCGTGCTTTACGCCGCTGGTTTGCCAGAACTTCGGAGCCAGATAAAACCGGTGACTCCCGCCATGAGCGATGCTGAAAGAATTGCCATTTTGGAGGCGTTGATTGTTTGCGGACTTCCGGCAAACGCCAGATTCGTAATAAAGATCGACATCGTAAACCCGATGCCTCCAAGCATCCCGGCGCCCAATACGTGGCGCCAGCTCATATCGGGCGGCAAGCGGCAGATGCTGCTCGCAACGGCGAGGAAACAAAGGAACGTCACCCCCAAAGGCTTGCCGATAACCAGACCGGCGCTGATGCCAAGACCATTCGCGCTGGTCAGATCTTGCATCCAGTCAGCGCCTACCAGAACGCCGGTATTGGCAAGGGCGAAAATCGGCAAAATGATGAACGCAACCGGCTTGTGCAAGAAATGTTCGAGTTTGTGTGACGGCGAGGCTTTGTCCTCGTCTTTGGCGGAGAACGGAATCGCAAAGGCAAGCATAACGCCGGCAATCGTCGCGTGAACGCCCGACTTGAGCATGAGAAACCACATCAGCGCGCCGCCAAGCAGATACGGAACGAGGGACATGACGCGAAGACGATTCAATGCAACAAGCAAAGCCCAAACCGTCAAGGCGCCAACGAGGTACCAGATCGCAAGTTCCGCCGTGTAGAAAGCGGCAATGATGACTATCGCGCCGAGATCGTCTATGACGGCGAACGCCACGACAAACACTTTCAGCGACGCAGGAATGCGGTTTCCGAGAATGGCCAGGACGCCCAGAGCAAACGCGATGTCAGTTGCCATCGGAATCCCGATCCCGGCTTGCGTTGACGTTCCCGTGTTCAGCGCAAAATGAATCAGGGCAGGGGCAACCATTCCGCCGATGGCTGCAAAAATTGGAAGAAGGGCATTCTTGAAGTTTGACAGTTCGCCAACGTAAAGCTCGCGCTCAAGCTCCAGGCCGATAAGCAAAAAGAAAATCGCCATCAGCGCGTCGTTTATCCAATGCTCAAGGCTGAGACGACCTACGTGCGTCTGCCAGAAGCTCAAGTAGTCTGCGCCGATCGACGAATTCGCAATCAAAAGGGAGATGGCGGTACAGACAATCAGCAGGATTCCACTCGATTTTTCCGAGTCGAAAAATCTATTGAAAGTGTCTGATAGAGTTTGCTGTTCCAAGCTGATGTTCGTCTTTGTATAGGACCGTCAGGGCCGTACGGATTCACGCGAACGCATAACGCAATGTCGAACGCATCATGCCGCAAGCCATATCTTGCGCTGGTGACGATGCGCGAGTTTACGCTCCTCGCGGCGTCGCGGGCCGCAGAACGCAAGCCACGCCGCCCGCCTTATACGAGGTGGCGGCGTTCAACAATCTGCAAGCAACTACAAGCGCTTCAACACGTCACCCGCTGCAGCAATGGTTGCAGCAATGTCTTCGTCCGTGAGTGCCGCGCTGACAAAGCCGGCTTCGTACAGCGCCGGGGCGACCTTGGTGCCGCGGTCAGGGGTGTTGATCGACCAGGGCTCGATGCAACTGCCACTCGCCCGGTATGCCTTTCAATGCGTGACCACCACGCGCCTCGAAGCCAATGCCCGAACCGGCGACCAGGTCCTTCACGGTGCTTGAGACCAGCACCTCGCCGGCGCCGGCGTGGGCCATGACGCGCGCGCCGATGTGCACCGCCATGCCACTGACTTTGTCGCCCGCGCTCTCCACCTCGCCAGTGTGCAGGCCGGCGCGGAGATCGAGGCCAATGGCCTTCGCCGCCTGCACCATCGCGTTCCCGCCACGCACCGCGCGCGCCGGGCCGTCGAAGGTGGCGAACAGCCCGTCGCCGGCGGTGTCGATCTCGCGCCCGCGATGGGCTTCGAGTGCACTGCGGCCGATGGCGTGGAACTGCTGCTGCAGGTCGCGCCACGCGCGGTCACCGAGGCGTGCGGCGAGTTCGGTGGAGCCCACGATGTCGGTGAACAGCACCGTAGCGAGCCAGCGCTCGGTGGGATCGACGCTTACGCGCACCCAGTCGGCCACTGCGAACCGGCAGATGGCGTCGACGACGGCGTCTGCATCGCCTTGAGTTGCGATGATGTGGTCTGTGCCCGGCAGCTCCAGATACACCGCGTCGGGGACGTGGTCGGCCAGATAGCGCCCATTGGCGCACGTCACGATACGGTCGCCACGCCGCTGAAGTATCAGCGTCGGCCGGCGCACCTGGGGCAGGATGGCGCGCACGTCGATCTGGTCGTTCGCGATCATCAGCCGCTTGATTGCACCGGGCGATGCGGTCTGCCGCTGGTAGCGCGCGACTCCCTCGCAGAAGTTCTCATCGTGGGCTCGGCTCGGCGCAAACCCACGCGCGGCCATGGGCTTGCCCCAGGTGCGGGTCACGGCTTGAAGGTGCTGTTCGAGTGTCGGACTGTGCGGGTAGTCGGGTGCGGATGTGAAGCGTGCCATCGAGCCAAGCATCACCAGCTTGTCCACCATCGCCGGGTAGGTGGCAGTGAACAGGGCAGCCATGGCGCCGCCCTCCGACGATGCGAACAGCACGGCGCGCGACGAGCCGGCGGCCCGCATCACGTCGCGCACGTCGTCCATCCGCTGCTCCAGCGTCGGCACGCCTTCGAACCGGTCCGACAGGCCCTGGCCGCGCTTGTCGAAGGCAATGACGCGTAAGTTCTGCGCCAGGCGCCGGAGCATGCGCGCGTAAGCGTCGCTCTCCCAGTTCATGTCGAGGTGCGAGATGATGCCCGGCACCACCAGCAGGTCCTGCGTGCCGCTGCCGAACACCTGGTAGGCGATGCTCAGTCCATCGGATTCGGCGTATTGCGTTTGCGGGCTCGGGAGTTCGGCCGTCATGGCGTGGCTCGGGGATGAGTGCTGAGGTATTTGCAGCGAATTGATATGGTCGCCGCGCCTATCCATCTTGCCGCAGCGGCCCCAGCGGTTGCGTGCTGCCGCAGTTGACATTGCTCATATTTGTTGGGTTCCATCCGAGGGTCGCTACAACGCGGTCAATTTTTTGTCCCACCATGGGCGGCAACTTGATGCGACCGGTGCATGGCCCACTATTGGGCCTGTGCACGCGTTAACAGATAACTTTGATGCACAACATTGTCATGGTAGTAAGGAGTTGCGAGCGCTTCAAAATCGGCCCGCACTGCGCTGAGCTTCACAGGGTCGGCCTGGATGCGCTCGATGAGCTTTTGCATGGGCCCCACAGAGCGCTCCATGAACTCGCGAAAATGCGAGATGCTTAGAGCCGGTATGGTCATCATGGCGCGTTCGAAAAATGGGGTGTGGAACAGTTTGCCCAAACGCTCGGTGACGATCGCCGGATTGCCCCACTGTGGCGGTGGTGCCGCTCCCGGCGGAGGAGGAGGCGAGTTTTGCCCTACAAATGCAAACAGACGACCGACCAAGTGCTCGGGCGGCCAAGTGGCAAATGCAATCCGCCCGCCTGGCTTGAGCACGCGGCGCATCTCCGCCATGACAACGTCGGGGCGCGGCGCGAACATGTGGCCGAACTGGCTGAGCACCACGTCGAAAGATGCATCGGGATAGGGAAGTTGCTCCGCGTCACCCTCAGACCATGCGATATCTGCAAGGCCAGCGACACGACCATTCTCGCGCGCATGCTCCAGCAGTTCGGGCGTCAGATCCAGCGCTGCGACCCGTGCCCCGGCGCGAGCGGCTGTAATTGCGACGACGCCGGTTCCGGTCCCCACGTCAAGCACCATCTCACCGGCAGCTACGCCCGCAAACTTCACGAGATGCCCGGCCACCGGAGTGGTAAACATGGCTGTTGGCGAAAAAGACGCCCACATCTCGCGCTGTCTCTTCTTGAATTCGGAAAACGGATCTTCAGTCATGTTGACCTCCGTACTGCGCACAAGTTGCCAGCGTAGCCAACGCATACCGAAGCATCGTCTGTTTCATGGCGGATCTTTTGGCTGTTTCAGTGTCCGGAGATTGGGCTTGGCGAGAGCCATTGGGCGCCCAAATCTGTCGTTCGTCGCAAGAAGCGTTAATAGCCATATGGACCACCATGTCTTTGTCTGTCAGGCGGGGGGCGCCCGCCAGTCAGACAGTTTCTTTCGGTCGTAACCGCCATCGCATTTCGTGTCACCGTTTTTTGGGCGCGGACGTAGCGGACTTTGGCGACACCAGCGGTCGTTGGAAGACTGTCGCTATGCTCGTTTCAGCGCGGCGGCGTGTCCAGCACCGCTCGAAGGCGAATGGCGGAGTTTGCGGGCGTGGGCCCATTTGCGGTTGCCCACATCCGGGCGCCCCGCAACGTTAGCGCAACCGCGCACTCCACGAGGCAGCCGCCGGACATTTCAAGAAAGCAGATCGCTCACCTTGCGCGAGATATCCGATGTTGATTCCTCGCAACAAGGGCCGTTTCTACAGCAGCTTGAACACTTCACCCGCCGCAGCAACGGTTGTAGCAATGTCTGCGTCGCTGTGCGCCGCGCTGACAAAGCCTGCTTCGTACAGCGCCGGGGCGATGTAGATGCCACGCTCCAGCAAACCATGAAACAGCTTGTTGAAGCGGGCCGAGTCGGTGGTCATCACTGTGGCATAGTTTTGCGGCAGCGCGTCGAACAGGAAGAAGCCGAACATGCCGCCTTCGCTGTCGGCGCAGAACGGAACGCCGGCGTCGCGCGCGGCAGCGCTCAGGCCGTTAACCAGTATTTTGGTCTTGCGCGACAGGTCTTCGAAGAAGCCGGGCTTTTGAATTTCACGCAGCGTCGCCAGCCCGCAGGCGGTTGCCACCGGGTTGCCCGACAGCGTGCCGGCCTGATAGACCGCGCCCAGCGGTGCCAGCAGTTCCATCACCGCGCGCTTGGCGCCAAAGGCGGCCAGCGGCATGCCGCCGCCAATCACTTTGCCCAGCACCGTCATGTCCGGCTCGAAGCCCGGCAGTTCACGCGCATAGACGCTTTGGGCACTGCCCAGCGCGACCCGAAAACCGTTCATCACCTCATCAAACACCAGCAAGGCGCCATACTGCGTGCACAGTTCGCGGCAGCGCTTGATAAATGGCGTGGATGCGCGGACAAAATTCATGTTGCCGGCAATCGGCTCGATCATCAGGCAGGCCAGTTCCTTGCCATGCAGGGCAAAGGCCTGTTCGAGTTGCTCGATGTTGTTGTACTCGAGCACCAGCGTGTGCTGCACCACCTCGGGCGGCACGCCGGCGCTGGTGGCGTTGCCGAAGGTCGCCAGGCCAGAGCCGGCCTTGACCAGCAGCGCGTCGGCGTGGCCGTGGTAGCAGCCTTCGAACTTCATCAGCTTGCTGCGGCCGGTGGCGCCACGGGCCAGCCGGATCGCGCTCATCGCGGCCTCGGTGCCAGAGCTGACCAGGCGCACCATGTCCATCGACGGCAGCAGTCGCAGTATTTCTTCGACCAGTTCGACTTCGCGCTCGGTCGGTGCGCCAAACGAAAGACCGTCCAGCGCCGCTGCCTGCACCGCCTGCAGCACGGCCGGGTGCCCGTGACCGAGGATCATCGGGCCCCAGGAGCCGATGTAGTCGATGTAGCGCCGGTCGTTGGCGTCCCAGAAATAGGCGCCCTGGGCGCGCTTGATGAAGCGTGGCGTGCCACCGACTGCCTTGAAGGCGCGCACCGGTGAGTTGACACCGCCGGGAATGACGCGTTTGGCGCGCTCAAAAAGCGCTTCGTTGAGGTCAATGTTGTGTGTCATGAGGAGGCAGATCGGAGGTGGAAAGAAAGGAGGATGGAGGGCCGTCCGACGCATCCGCGTCGCTGTCCGCCTGGGCCCAGAACAACCGGTCCGGCACGACTTGGCCCATGCCAGGCCGAAAGCCGCCCTCAAGGCAGCGGTCAAGATAGCTCAACGCCTCGGTGAAGGCCTCGGACAAATCGTCGCCACTGGCAAGCAGCGCGGCAAAGGCGGCGGACAAGGTGTCGCCAGCGCCAGTGAAAGCGGCTTCGAAGCGTTCAAACTTCTCGCTGCACAGCACCGCTTGCGGGCTGGCCAGCACGTTGTCAATGAACTGCTCCGGTAACGGGATGCCGGTCACCAGCGTGCAGGGCACGCCAAATTCGCTGGCGGCGCGTGCGATGTCGCGCGCAGTTGGCGGCTCCGAGGTGCTCCAGTCCGGCAGCAGCCAGCGCCACAAGGTGCTGTGGTTGCCGACCAGCACCGAGGTCTGCGGCAGTATCAACTCCTTGAAGGCGTCCAGGTACAGGTCGATTTGAATCTCGTCCCACCAGGACAGATCGGGCATATGCGCCACCAGCGGCACGCTGGAGTAATCGGCGGCGACGCTGGCGACGGCGCTCAGATTCTCGGGCGAGCCGGCAAAACCGAGCTTGATGGCCTGCACCTCGACGTCTTCCAGCGCCGAGCGCGCCTGCTCGGTGACAGCCTCGTCATCGAGGCAGAAGTAATCGAAGATCTGGGCCGTGTCGCGCGCATAGGCACCGGTCATGATCGGCAGTGCATGGGCGCCGACCGAGGCGATGGCGGTCACGTCCGCCGCCAGCCCGCCGGCGCCACTCGGGTCGTTCGAATTGAACACCATGACACAGGCCGGGCGCGAGCTCGGTGTCGGTTCTTCTGCGGCGTGAGAGTCGGTGGGGTTTTGCATCAGCAGACCTGATTGTTATTCAGGCAGAATATCGCACTAAGGGGCGGCGCCGCGTACATTGCGACAGCCGATTCTGTTCAATGATCGCATTCTAATCGAGGGTCCTGCGAGCCGTGAGTGAGACGACAACCTGGATGTGCCTGATTTGTGGCTGGATCTATGACGAAAGTGCCGGCGACCCAGATAGCGGCATTGCGCCCGGAACCCGCTGGCGTGACGTTCCGCTGAACTGGACCTGCCCCGAATGTGGTGCGCGCAAGGAAGATTTCGAGATGTTGCAGCTATGATCCGACCATGTTGCCAAGTTGCCCCATGCGTTGTCTCAAGTCCCGTATCGGGAACATAGTTCTGCCCAGACGACTGGACCTGCCTTGAAAGTACTGGTAATTGACGACAGCAATACGATCCGGCGCAGCGCCGAGATCTTTCTCAAGCAGGGCGGGCATCAGGTCGAACTTGCCGAAGACGGTTTTGACGCGCTGGCCAAGGTCAACGACTGCCAGCCCGATGTCATTTTTTGCGATATTCTGATGCCCCGGCTCGATGGCTACCAGACTTGCGGCATCATCCGGCGCAATACCCGCTTTTCTGCGGTTCCGATTGTCATGCTGTCGTCCAGGGACGGCGTGTTTGACAAGGCGCGCGGACGCATGGTCGGGGCGCAGGACTACCTGACCAAACCATTTACCAAAGACCAGTTGCTGCAAGCGGTGCAGCAGCATGGCATAGCGACGCAAGGAGCAAACTGATGACGATCCGCAAGGTGTTGGTGGTGGACGACTCGAGAACAGAGCTGATGTTCATGACCAGTCTGCTGCAGAAAAACGGGCTGACGGTGCGCACCGCGCTCAACGGTGAAGAAGCGTTTGCGCAACTGTCGCAAGACCGGCCGGACCTGATCCTGATGGATATCGTGATGCCCGGCAAGAACGGTTTTCAACTGACGCGCACGATCAACCGCACGCCCGAGTACGCCGACATTCCGATCTTTATCTGCTCCAGCAAGAATCTCGAGACCGACCGTGTCTGGGGTATGCGCCAGGGTGCGCGCGAGTACCTCACCAAGCCGATCGATGTGATCGAGCTGTTTGACAAGATCAGGGCTCTGGGCTGAACGCCGCTCCAGCTCATGGCCAACCGCGAAGCCCTCAGGGAACTCCAGACACGCCTGGCCAGCCGTTTGCAGGCGGCCCGTTCCGGCCCGATTGCGCCGGCCTGGCTGGCGGTGCGCATTGCCGAAAAGAACTACCTGTTTGCGTTGGCGCAGTCGGGCGAGATTTTTTCGCTGGCCAGTGTCCAACACGTGCCGTATTGCCAGCCCTGGTTCATCGGCGTGACCAATCTGCGCGGTGGTCTGTTTGGCGTGGTTGATCTGGCCGGTTTCATGGCGACGCCTGTGCCGCCGAGCCGCACTTCGCGCGCGCTGGCGCAGTCCAGCGTGCTGACTTTCAATGCCGCACTGGACCTGAACTGCGCCATGCTGCTCGACAGCCTGGTCGGTCTTCGCAAGCGTGAAGCGTTTGCCCAGGAAGTCGCGCCGGCGCAAGGTTGTCCGTCTTATTTCGGCAACCTGTTTACCGACTCTGCGGGCGTGCAGTGGCAGGAAATCAACTTGCAGTCCTTGTCTCAGCTTCCAGAATTTCTTGGCATCAGCGCCTAAGTTTTTATCCAGGGTCTCACCATGTCCGATGTCGATCAACTGAACAGTTCACCGCCCACAACCATGCTGGCAACCGAGCCGGCGCCGCCTCAGGTGCCGGCGCGCGCTGTGGTTGCGCTGCCGGTGCTGGGCCGCGCAACCGTTCTGCGCCACCAGCGTCTGCTGTCCATTGTGCTGGCGCTGGCGCTGCTGGTGTTCGCCGCGGTCTCCATACTGGCGCTCCGCCGCGCTGACGCCACCGCGCAACAGCTCGGCGCCACCGGACAGTCGCTGATGCAGTCGCAACGTCTGGCCAAGGCGGTTTCCCAGGCCCTGCTGGGCGTGGTGCAGGCGTTTGCCGACGTGGCCGAGAGTTCCGGCGTTTTGTCCAAGTCGGTGCGCGGTCTGAAGGCGGGCGACCCGCAAATGCACCTGGATGCATTGGGTACGACCTACCAGGGCGAACTGGAAAAAATTGCTCCGCTGGTGGAGCGTGCGGACAAGAACGCGGCGGTTGTCATGTCGCAGCAAAAGGTCTTGCTGCAGGCTGGCGCTGCCTTGCGCCTGATCAACCGGCAGTCGTCCGACTTGCTGGAAATCGCCGACGCCGTGGCGGCCCTGAAGCTGCAGCAAAAGGCCGCTGCGCCCGAGCTGGCGGCAACGAGCCAACTGGCGATGCTGACGCAGCGCATTGGCAAGTCGGCCAACGAGTTCCTGACCGCCGAAGGCGTCAGCCCGGAAGCGGTGTTCCTGCTGGGCAAGGACTTGAACGCGTTCAAGGAACTGGCGCAGGGCCTGCTTGAGGGCAACGCCGAGCTCCGTCTGAGCGCGACCCGCGACGGCGCAACGCGTGAACAGTTGGAGGCGCTGCTCAAGCTGTTTGAGCAGACCCGGACCCAGGCCGACGCGATACTGGGCAACCTGCAGGGGCTGGTGGCAGCGCGCGAGGCGCAGAGTTCGATCATTGCGGACAGCGAGCCGTTGCGGCGCAACCTGGAGGCGCTGCAGGGCGCACTGTCGTCGCGCGCCGGACTTGGCCCGACCGTGTTGCTGGCGCTGGCCGGCTCCGCCTTGTTGGCGCTGCTGGGCGCCGGTGGGCTGTTTTATGTACAGTTGCGCGACAGCCGGCAGCGCCAGGATGTCGCCGAGTCGCAGCGCAGCCAGGCCGAGCGCCAGGAGCAGGAAGCCAAACGCCAGGAGCAGGAGGCCAAGCGCGTCAACGATGCCAATCAGGCCGCGATTCTGCGCTTGATGAATGAGCTGCAGACGGTGGCCGAGGGTGATTTGACGCAGGAGGCGACGGTCACCGAAGACATCACCGGCGCCATCGCCGATTCGGTCAATTACACGGTGGAGGAACTGCGCCTGCTGGTCGGCAACGTGCAGAACACGGCGACGCGCGTCGCCCAGACGACGGCCGATGTGGACACCACTTCGACTGAACTGCTGGCTGCGTCGAACGAGCAGTTGCATGAAATCCGCGAGACCGGTCGGTCGGTGGTGGAGATGGCGTCCCGCATCACCGAGGTGTCGGTGCAGGCGCAGGAGTCGGCCAGCGTGGCCCGGCAGTCGCGCCAGGCCGCCGAGGGTGGTTTACTGGCAGTGCAGAACGCGATCGGTGGCATGAACTCGATCCGCGACCAGATTCAGGAAACCTCCAAGCGCATCAAGCGCCTGGGCGAGTCGTCGCAGGAGATTGGTGAAATCACCGAGCTGATTTCCGACATTACCGAGCAGACCAATGTGCTGGCTCTCAACGCGGCGATCCAGGCCGCCTCTGCCGGCGAGGCCGGCCGCGGCTTTTCGGTGGTGGCCGAGGAAGTGCAGCATCTGGCCGAGCGCTCGGCCGATGCCACGCGCCAGATTGCGGCGCTGGTCAAGGCGATCCAGAGCGACACGCAAAGTGCGGTCGCGGCAATGGAGCGCTCGACCCAGGGCGTGGTCGAAGGCGCCAAGCTGTCGGACAGTGCCGGCGCGGCGCTGACCGAAATTGACCAGGTGTCGCGCCGGCTGACCGAGTTGATTGAAGAAATATCGCGCTCCACTTCGCGCGAGGCTGGACTGGCCAACATCGTCGCTGGCAATATTCAGCACATCTTCGCCGTCACCGAGCAGACCGGCGAGGGTACCCGCGCGACCGCAGCGCAGGTGCGCGAGCTGTCGAAAATGGCGCAGGAGTTGCGTCAGTCCGTGTCGCGCTTCAAGATCGTCTGATTGCCTTGTTGCCGATCGATCGCCATGCGCCACCACCAGCCGAGTACCCAGCCATGCCTTTAAACGCTGCCCCGACTGGCGAGCCGGAACAGCCCGATAAAGATATCGGTCCGCTGGCCTGGGTGCTGGACGAACTGCGTCAATCGCTGGACTCAGCGACGCAGGCGCTGCGCCGCTTTGGGCGCGATGCAGAGCTGGCGCGAGGCACCGACCTGGCGGCGCTGGACGCCAGTCAGTTGCGCATCGCCCGCCCGCAGCTGCATCAGGCGGTAGGCGCACTGGAAATGGTTGGTATGGTAGCGCCGGCCAAGGTGTTGCGCGCGATGGAGGCGCTGGCCCAGCGCTTTGTCGAGGACCCGGCGTTTTGCAGCGAAACAGCGGCTGCCAGGATGGAGCGTGCCAGCTTTGCCCTGATCGAATATCTGCGGGCCGTACTGAAGGGGCAAAACCCGTCTGCGGTGGCCCTGTTCCCGCAGTACCGCGACGTGCTCGAACTGCTGGCCGTGGAGCGTGTGCATCCGGCCGACTTGTGGCCGCATGAGTGGCGCTGGATTGAGGTAGCGCTGCCGCCGCCCCAGTCGGAGCTGGCGCAGGAAGCGCCGCAGCGCTCGCTGGTGGACGGCCTGATCCTGAAGGTCGTCCAGAGCGGCGACCAGGCCTCGGCCAAAACCATGTGCGACATCAGTCTGGGTTTTGCCGGCGCTGCCAGCCGGCTCGAACTGCGCGTGTTCTGGACTATCTGTGCCGCCTATTTCGAGGCGGTCTCGCTGGCCCTGTTGCCGGCCGATGTTTACGGGAAACGCGTCGCCTCCAGAATACTGCTGCAAGACCGCGCGCTGGCGCGCGGCGTGAGCGACATTTCGGAACGCCTGGTGCAGGATCTATTGTTCTTCTGCGCCCAATCGGTGCCCACCAGCGCGACTGCGGCGCCGGTGCTGACGGCCGTGCGTCTGGCCTATGGCATCTCAGGGGCCGAAGCGATCGATTACGAGACGCCACAGTTTGGGCGCTTTGATCCTGCGCTGCTGGTGCAGGTGCGCAAGCGCATTGCGCTGGCGGCGGAAACCTGGTCGGCGCTGGCCGGTGGCGATACCAACAAGCTGAAACTGATGCACGAGCAGTTCGCGCAGTTGACCGAGCTGGTGTTGAAGCTGCACGGCGAGAACACCGATCTGGCACACACGCTGAGCGAGACGATTGAAGCCACGGTGAACTCCGGCGAGGCGCCGACGCCGTCGGTTGCGCTGGAAGTGGCCACCGCCGTGCTGTATCTGGAGGCCACTTACGAAGACATGGACACCGCCGAACTGGGCATGGCGCAATGCAGTACCAGTCTGGCCGGACGGCTGCGCCGGGTCAACGCCGGCGCCAAGCCGGAACCGCTTGAGAAATGGATGGAAGAGTTGTACCGCCGGGTCAGTGACCACCAGATCATGGGCAGCGTGGTGCACGAGTTGCGCAAATCGCTGGCCGACCTGGAGCAGTCGCTGGACAAGTTCTTTCGCAATCCGCTCGACAAAGCGCCACTCAATGAGTTGCCCGGCGACCTGGCGCAGATGCACGGCGTGTTCTCGGTGCTGGGGCTCAACCAGGCGGCGCTGGCGCTCACGCACATCCGTGCCAGCGTCGAGAACTTCCTGCTCGATGACATCGACCTGGAGGCCGCACGCACCGGCGTGTTTGAGAGCTTGGGTAACAGCCTGGGCGCGCTCGGCTTCCTGATCGACATGCTCAGTTACCAGCGCGAGCTGGCGAAGAAGCTGTTCGTCTATGACGAAGAAACGGGTGAACTCCAGCCGGTGATGGGGCGCTGGGCGGCGCCGACCGCCGCGCTGGCGCCTGTGGCCGCTGCGCCCGAGCCGGCACCCGAAGCGGTCGCGCAGGACGACGATCTGGACTTGTAGGACGTGTTCCTGGAAGAGGCGCGCGAAGGCATCGAGAACGGCCTGAACGCGCTTGCGGCGTTGACGGCCGAGCCTTCCGATCTGGCACACCAGACCACGCTGCGCCGGGGCTTTCACACGCTCAAGGGCAGCTCCAGAATGCTCGGCTTCACCGAGTTTGGTGAGGCGGCCTGGTCGATGGAGCAGTTGTTCAACGGTTGGCTGGCCGAGCAAAAGCCTGCCAGCGCCGAATTGATCGAGTTGTCGGGCAACGCCTTGCACCAATTGGGTCAGTGGGTGCAGGACATCGCTGGCGGCACCGACGCGCACTGGAGTGCGTCGATGGTGCGCGCACGCTTTGCCGATTCGACCGAGCTGCAAGTGGCGCCTGCGCGTGCGCTTGACGCGACCCATGGTGAAGCGGCCGTGGAGGCGCCAGCGCCGGCGCCGGTTGTGCCCGAGCCGCAAGCGCAGCTGGAGCCGATCGACATGGCGACAGCGCAGGCGGATGAGCAGGTCAGGGTGATTGGAACGCTGCGCATCAATATTGCGCTGTACAACGTGTACCTCAATGAAGCCGACGAGTGGTCGCGCCGCCTGCTGACCGAACTCGAAGAATGGGCGCTGGAGTTGCACCGGCCGGTGCAGTCGAGCACCCTTGGATTGGCCCATTCGCTGGCCGGCAGTTCGGCCACGGTGGGGTTCACGACTTTGTCGAACTTGGCAAGGGCACTGGAACACGCGTTGCAGCAGGTACAGCGCCAGGCCCACGGGATCCCGCAACAGATCAAGGTGTTCATTGACATCGCAGAAGATATCCGGCGTTTGTTGCATCAATTCGCAGCCGGTTTCCTCAAGGAGCCCGATGCGGCGCTGCTTGGGCGGCTGCAGGCGGCGCTGACGCTGGAGCCAGTCGCTGCCAAGTTGGCTGACATGCTCGATGCTGACCTGTTTGCGGTTTTCGAGGAAGAAACACTGGAGCTGTTGCCGCAGCTCGGAGGCGCCCTGCGCCAGTGGACCGCGCGGCCGGAAAATCTGGGTGCGCGCAACGAGGCCTTGCGCGTTCTGCACACGCTCAAAGGCAGCGCCCGACTGGCCGGAGCGATGCAACTCGGTGACATGTGTCACCTGCTGGAGTCCGCTATCGAGAAGCTGGGCATCGATCAGTTGCAAAGCGACCGGCTGGAGGCCTTGCTCAACAGCTTTGACGAGATCCAGACCAGTTTTGACACTCTCTGCGGTGTTCCCGAAGCGGCGCCACTGCGGCCCGACGCCAGTGTGCTTGTGCCAGAACCCGCCGTCGCGCAGGGCGAGCCGGTGCCAGTGCCGGTGTCAGTGCCGGTGCAGTTGCCGGTGCACGTCAAGGTGATGCCGGCGCAGACGCCGTTGGCGCCGCTGCGGCCGCAGCCCCATCAAACCGTGCGGGTGCGCTCCCAACTGCTCGACCGCCTGGTCAATCAGGCCGGCGAGGTGATGATCACGCGCTCGCGCATGGAAACGCACCTCGGGCAGTTGCGCGGTTTTCTGTCCGAACTCGACGGCAACCTGGAGCGTTTGAGAAGCCAGTTGCGCGATCTGGAGTTGCAGTCAGAGTCGCAGATGCAGTCGCGCCAGGCGCAGGTGAAGGATTCGGCGCAGGGTTTTGATCCGCTCGAGTTTGACCGCTTCACACGGGTGCAGGAACTGACCCGGATGATGGCCGAGTCGGTGCACGATGTGGCCACGGTGCAGCGCGGGCTGCGGCAATCGCTGGTCGAGACCGAAGAGGATCTGCTGGCGCAGGCGCGGCTGGCGCGCGAGTTGCAGCGCGACTTGCTGCGCACCCGGATGGTCGAGTTTGACGGTATCTCGGAGCGTCTGTATGGCGTCGTTCGCCAGGCCGCCAAGGAGTCGAACAAGCAGGTCACACTCGACATTCAAGGCAGTTCTCTCGATATCGACCGCAGTGTGCTCGAGCGCATGGTCCCGGCGTTTGAACATCTGCTGCGCAATGCAGTGGCGCACGGGATTGAAGACCCGGTTGGTCGCGCCGTCGCCGGCAAGCTGATTTCTGGCACCATTTGCATCCAGTTGAGCCAGCACGGCAACGATGTGACGGTCGAGTTCAGTGACGACGGAGCCGGGCTGGACGTTGCGCGCATCCGGGCCCATGCGCTGGCCAGGGGCATCATCGGCGAACACACGCAGCTCAGCGACGCCGACGTGGTCAATCTCATATTCACGCCGGGGTTGAGCACCTCGGCTCAGGTCACGGAGCTGTCAGGTCGCGGTATCGGGCTCGATGTGGTGCGCACCGAGGTCAATGCGCTGGGCGGCCGGATCGAAACTTCAACCGAACGCGGGCGCGGCACCCGTTTCAAGATGGTGTTGCCATTGACCACTGCGGTGACGCAGGTTGTCATGCTGCGCATGGGCGAACTGGTAATTGGCGTGCCGGCCAATCTGGTGGAACAGGTGCGCCGGGTCGGCGCGACGGAACTGCAGCGCTGCTACGAGGAACGGGTGTTCGAGTACAACGTCGAGACGCCGCCATTCTTCTGGGGCGGTGCGCTGGTGCAGGCGTCGGGCCAAAGCAGGGAGCTCGACGCAAAGTCCCTGGCGGTGGCGGTCTTTCGCAGCGCCGGGCAGTGCGTTGCCGCGCACGTCGATGAAGTGCTTGGCAATCAGGAAGTGGTGGTGAAGAACCTCGGGCCACAGTTGTCACGCCTGGCCGGTCTGGTCGGCATGTCGGTGCTGGCGTCGGGTGCCGTGATCCTGATCTACAACCCGGTGGCACTGGCCAATACTTATGGTGCTCAGGCGCACGGGGCGATGCTCGACGGCGGGCAGGCGCAGCGTGACGCTTCGCTGCTGCTGGCCGCTGTCGCACAGGCGCCGCTGGTGCTGGTGGTCGATGACTCGATCACGGTGCGCCGCGTGACGCAGCGTCTGTTGATGCGGGAGGGTTTTCGGGTTGCGCTGGCGACCGACGGGGTGCAGGCGCTGGAGCGGCTAAAGGATGAAAAGCCGGCCGTCGTGTTGTCGGACATAGAGATGCCGCGCATGGACGGGTTCGATCTGGTTCGAGCGATGCGGGGCGACGACAGACTGCATGACCTGCCGGTCATCATGATCACCTCGCGCATCGCCGAAAAACACCGTGAACTGGCGCGCCAGCTCGGCGTGCAGCACTACCTGGGCAAGCCCTATTCGGAAGACGAGCTGATCAGCCTGGTGCGCGAGTACTGCGTGTGATCACTATTCGGCCTTGATGCCGCGTGTCGCGATGACGCCGCCGAGCAGCGCGGTGTCGGCCTTCACGCGGTTGGCCAGTCCCTCGGACGAAGTGCCGGCAACCTGCCAACCCTGCACAAACAGTTTTTGACGCATCTCGGGTGCGCGCGCTATCTCACTGAACAGGGCCGACAGTCGGGCCACCACCGGTTTCGGCAGCGAGTTGGGCGCCGCGATGGCGTTCCATATTTCCAGATTGAAGCCACGCACGCCGGCCTCGGTCATGCTCGGCAGTTCCGGCACTAGCGTGCTGCGTCCGCTGGACGTAACGCCGATGGCGCGCAGCTTGCCGGCCCTGATCTGGGCCATTGCCAGCGCCGGCGGCAGCATCGACAGTTGCAACTGTCCGCCGAGCATCGCGTTGGCAACCTGCGGGTAGCCGGGGTAGGGCACATGCACCGGGTTGATACCAGTCTTGCCTTTGAGCCATTCCATGCCGATGTGGCCGACCGTGCCGACACCCGGTGAGCCGTAGCTCCACTTGTCGCCAGCGCTGCGCGCGGCGGCAAAGAAATCCGATGCGCTGGCGCCGGGCGAGCCAACTGGTGCGGTCAGAACCAGTGGCGACACGCCGATCAGGCTGATCGGAGTCAGGTCTTTCAACGGATCGTAGTTGAGCTGCGGGTTGAGAAGTTTGGCAATCGTCATGTTGCCATTGATCATCAGGCCGATGGTGTGGTTGTCACTCGCCTTGGCCACGTAGTCGGCGGCAATATTGCCACCGGCGCCGACCTTGTTTTCGACGATGACAGCCTGTCCCAGCGCCTTCGATAACGGCTCAGCCAGCGTGCGCGCCGTGATGTCCGGCGACGAGCCGGCCGGGAACCCCACAATGATGCGCAGCGTTTTGGTCGGCCAGGGCGCGCTGTCGGCGGCCAGCGCGGTGTGCGCGAAAGGCAGACTCCAAAGCGCTGTCAGGGCTGCCAGCAGCGCGCTGCGGCGCGACAGGCGCGCGCTCATGCGAACTCGGCCAGTGTCTTCTTCATCTTCTTCATCGCCGCCACTTCAATCTGGCGGATGCGCTCGGCGCTGACGCCGTACTCGGCGGCCAGATCGTGCAGCGTCATGCCGCCGGAGTTGTCGTCATTGACCTTGAGCCAGCGCTCCTGCACGATGCGCCGGCTGCGTTCGTCGAGCGCCGCCAGCGCGGTCGCGATACCGTCGCTGGCCAGCACGTCGCGCTGCCTGGCCTCGATCATCGCGGTCGGTTCGTGCCGGCTATCGGTCAGGTAAGTAATCGGGCCAAAAGCGTCTTCGCCGTCGTCAGACGGGCTCGGGTCGAGCAGCACATCGCCACCGGACAGCCGCATTTCCATCTCGATGACCTCTTCGCGCTTGACCCTGAGTTCGCTGGCCATCGCGTCAATCTGGTCTTCATTGAGTGAATCACGGTGGGTGCCGGTGTCTGCCGCCGCGTCGTCCGACTTGTAGCGCTGCTTCATCGAGCGCAAGTTGAAGAACAGCTTGCGCTGCGCCTTGGTGGTGGCCACTTTGACCATGCGCCAGTTCTTCAGAATGTATTCGTGAATCTCGGCCTTGATCCAGTGCATCGCGTAACTCACCAGGCGCACGCCCTGATCCGGG
Source organism: Betaproteobacteria bacterium (assembly GCA_031394895.1). Taxonomy (GTDB): domain Bacteria; phylum Pseudomonadota; class Gammaproteobacteria; order Burkholderiales; family Burkholderiaceae_C; genus Rhodoferax. The sequence continues at coordinate 2,708 of JANNUE010000310.1, read as the reverse complement.
TCGAAACGCTTGACCGCCTTCATCAGGCCGACGTTGCCTTCCTGAATCAGGTCCCCGTGCGGCAGGCCGTAGCCCAGATACTGGCGCGAAATCGACACCACCAGCCGCAAATGCGACAGCACCAGCTTTCCGGCCGCCTCCAGATCGTTGTCCTGCCTCAACTGGCGGGCGAACTGCTGCTCCTGCTCGAGCGTGAGCATGGGCAGGCGGTTGGCTGCTGAAATATAGGCGTCCAGATTGCCCAGCGCGGGCACCATGGCCCATGGGTTGGCCAAGGCGAGGGCGGAACCTGAAACTCCAGTTTTGTTGGTCATGCCAGAACTCCTTTTGTCATTGGCCCTATATTAGCACTCTCCTCATTCGAGTGCCAATTGGGGGCTTGTTAGGGTCATCTCGCCGGCGCGGTCAGATACAATTGGCCGACATAGATACCCCGGCTGACCAGGAAGCTGCGCCTGCCCAGGCTGGCACCGCGTTCCCTGGAATATGGGTCATTAGAGAGGAACTCAAAGCCAATGTCTGTCACCCAACCCACAGTCCACGAGGCGGTACCCCAGCACGTTGCCATCATCATGGACGGCAACCGGCGCTGGGCCAAGGGGCGGGCCATGCCGGCGGCCGTTGGTCACGCCAGCGGCGCGCGCCGGGTGCGTTCCATCGTGCAGGCGTGCGCCGACCGTGGCGTGCACTACCTCACCCTGTTTGCCTTCAGCACCGAAAACTGGCGCCGCCCGGCCGATGAAGTCTCCAGTTTGATGGGTTTGCTGGCTTACTACCTGCAAAAAGAAGTTGATGACATGAACGCCAAGGGCGTTCGCTTCAAGGTGGTGGGTGATGTTTCGGGTTTTGACGCGCGCATTCAGGCGCTGATTCGCGCTGCTCAAAGCAATACCGAGCACAACGACAAGATCACGCTGACCATCGCCGCCAACTACGGTGGCCGCTGGGACGTCCTGCGCGCCGTGCAGGCCTGGCAAGTGGCGCACCCTGGTGAGTCGGTCGAGGCGCTCCAAGAGTCCAGCCTGACCCCCTACCTGGGGCTGCCCTACGCCCCAGACCCCGACCTGCTGATCCGCACCGGCGGCGAGTCGCGCATCAGCAACTTCATGCTGTGGCAGTTGGCCTACACCGAACTCTTCTTCACTGACGTCTTGTGGCCCAGTTTTGGCGTCGAAGACTTGAACAAGGCGATCCGTTGGTATGGCCAGCGCGATCGCCGTTTCGGTGGTGCCAGCACGCTCGTGTCGCCCGATGTACAGGTGCAGGCCGGAGCCTGACGCGGCGCAGCCCGCCAGCACCAGCGAGTCCGTCAGCGCGCCGCGCAAACGTGCTGACGCCAACAGAAACAACGCCATGAACAACAAGCCAACTGCAGTGATTGAACCACGCCTGACCAGCCTGTCACATGGGGGCGGTTGTGGTTGCAAGATTGCTCCCGGCGTGCTGACCGAAATTCTGAAGAACGTGCCGGGGCTGCCGATTCCGAAGGAGTTGATGGTCGGCATCGAGACCTCGGACGATGCCGCTGTCTATCGGCTCAACGACGAGCAGGCGCTGATTGCGACGACCGACTTCTTCATGCCGATTGTGGACGACCCGTTTGACTTTGGCCGGATTGCCGCGACCAACGCGATCTCGGATGTCTATGCGATGGGCGGCAAGCCGATCCTGGCGCTGGCGCTAGTCGCGATGCCGGTCAACGTGCTGTCAACGCAGACGATTGCCAAAATTCTGGAAGGCGGCGCCAGCGTTTGCCGCGCTGCCGGCATTCCGATCGCCGGTGGCCACACGATTGACTCGGTGGAGCCGATTTACGGTCTGGTCGCGCTCGGCCTGGTGCATCCGGACCGGGTCAAGCGCAACGCCGATGCGCTGCCTGGTGACAAGCTGATTCTGGGCAAGGCGCTGGGTGTCGGTATTCTGTCGGCGGCGCTGAAAAAAGACCGGCTTGATGCGGCGGGCTACGCCCGGATGATCGCAGTGACGACGCAACTCAACACGCCAGGCCCCGAACTGGCGGCGCTGGACGGTGTGCACGCGCTGACCGACGTCACCGGCTTTGGTCTGGCTGGGCACGCGTTGGAACTGGCACGTGGATCGAGCTGCAGCGTGAAAATCGACTGGGCCCGCGTGCCGATGCTGGCCGGCGTGCGCGAGTTGGCTGCGCAGGGCGTGGTGACCGGTGCTTCGGCGCGCAACTGGGCTGGTTACGGGCATGAGATTGGTCTGCCGGCCGGCTTTGCAGCAGTTGATCAGGCCCTGTTGTCAGATCCACAAACCAGTGGTGGCTTGCTGGTGTCGTGCGCACCTGACGCAGTGAGCGCCGTGCTGGAAATATTCCGGCGTCATGGTTTTGCCGATGCCACCGAGATTGGCGAGATTGGCGCTGGCGGCGGCGCTGTCAAGTTGCAGGTGCGTTGGGTGAAGTGCTGCGCGTAAACTGATTGGGCGGCAGCACTCCGGCGTGGCACTCAGCTTGTAGGTCGGCTTAGCCCGAAGGGCGTAAGCCGACAGTCACCGCGATCATGTCGGATTACGCTGCGCTAATCCGACCTACGAACGGCACTGAGCGCCGCACCGGAGTTCTCCTGCAAGTGTGTTGGCGTGCGACGCGCGGCGTGCCAACGTCAGCGGCGCGGCGACACGAGCACAGCAGCTTGTAGGTCGGCTTAGCCCGAAGGGCGTAAGCCGACAGTCACCGCGATCAT
>JANNUE010000301.1:0-9815 GCA_031394895.1 Betaproteobacteria bacterium | reverse complement strand
GACATGATCTATGACAACGACACCACAGCGGGCGTCATTGACAAGATCGTCTTCAAGGCGGGCGTTCTGCCCAGCGACATACAAAGCAGCCGCTCCAATGACAACTTGGTACTGAAAATCGTTGGCAGCACCGACCAAGTAACGGTGCAAAGTTATTTTGCAAGCAACGCAACGAGTGGTTGGTTGGTCGAGGAAATTCGATTTACAGATTCGCCAACGACAGTCTGGACTGCGGCCCACGTATTGTCGATTGTTAACAACCACGCCCCAGCAGTTGGCGTGGCGTTGACGAGTCAGACTGCCACCCAGGGCTTGGTGTTCAGTTACGTGCTGCCGGCATCGGCATTCACGGATGTAGATGCCACATACGGGGACACCCTCAGCTATAGTGTGACAAAGGCCGACGGCACGACGTTGCCACTCTGGCTAAGCTACAACGCGGTCAGCAACACGATCAGCGGCACACCGTTAAACGGTGAAGTGGGTAGCTTGAGTTTGAAGGTGACCGCCACTGACCGGGGCGGCTTGAGTGCTAGTCAGACCGTGGGTCTGAGTGTCGCTAATGTGAACGACGCACCAATCGCCGCGACGACAATGGTCAATCAGGCGGCCACTCAAGGTTTGGCTTTTAGTTACGCCCTGCCGGCTTCGGCTTTCACGGATATCGATGCCGCCTATGGCGATGTCTTGAGCTACATGATTACCAAAGGCGATGGTACGGCGCTGCCAGCTTGGTTGAGCTTCAATGCCAGCACTAAAACCTTGGGCGGCACGCCAGCGAACAGCGATGTCGCTAGCTTGAACCTTAAAGTAGCGGCGACTGACAGCGGCGGTCTCAGCGCGAGCCAGGCGTTGACCTTGAGTGTGGCTAATGTCAACGACGCGCCTACGGTCGTGGCACCTTTAACAAGTCAAGTGGCTACCCAAGGGTCGGCTTTCAGTTACACACTACCGGCCTCGGCATTTACCGATGTTGATACGGCCTACGGCGACACCTTGAGCTATGACATCACGAACGACGATAGCACAGCGCTGCCGAGTTGGTTAAGCTACAACGCCGGTACAAAAACACTGAGCGGCACACCAAACAATGGTGACGTGGGCAGCCTCAGCCTGAAAGTTACAGCCACCGATGGTGGCGGTTTGTGTGCCACGCAAACACTGGGACTGAGTGTTGCCAACGTCAACGATGCACCGGTGTTGGTTACGGCGCTCGTTGATCAAAACGCTCACGCCGGTTCTGCCTTCACTTTTCAGGTCGCGGCAAACAGCTTTGCCGACATTGATGTGGGCGATGCCCTCACCTATAGTGCCACCCGCGCAGATGGCACGGCACTGCCCAGTTGGTTGGTGTTTAATGCGGCCACTCGTACGTTCAGTGGCACACCACTGAGCGCAGGTATTGGGCAGTTAGACCTCAAAGTGATCGCCACGGATGGTGGTGGGCTGCGGGCATCTGATGTTTTTGCGGTCGTGATTACGCCCAACATGATCACTGGTACCAGCGGCAACGACACTTTGGTCGGCACGGCCGTCGATGACGTAATGTATGGTTTGGCGGGGAACGATAACTTGACGGGTGGTGCGGGCAATGACCTGTTGGATGGTGGTGCCGGCAGCGACACGATGGCGGGCGGCATTGGAAATGACACTTATGTCGTGGATGTGACGACCGATGTGGTGACGGAACTGGCAAATGAAGGGATTGATACCGTGCAGTCCAGTGTCAACTGGACGCTGGGTGCCAATGTGGAAAACCTCACTCTCATCGGCACGGCAGCAATTAACGGTAACGGCAACACGCTCAACAATACGGTCATAGGAAACGGTGCCAACAACATCCTCAATGGTGGGGCGGGTGCCGATGCCATGCTCGGCGGACTGGGCGATGACATCTATGTCGTGGACAACGCGCTCGATGTGGTTACAGAAAATGTGAATGAGGGGGTGGACACGGTGCAGGCCAGAATTACCTATTCGTTGACCGCCAATGTGGAAAATTTGACTCTGACAGGCAACTCCGGAATCAACGGCACGGGCAACGTACTTGACAATATTCTTATGGGGAATAGCGGCAAGAATGTTCTGACGGGTGGCGCAGGCAATGACATTTTGAACGGCGGGGCAGGCATCGATACCATGATCGGCGGTACTGGCAACGATATCTACGTGGTGGACGTAGCGAACGATGTGGTCACAGAGTTGGCGAACGAAGGCATAGACACGGTGCAATCCATGATCAGTTACACGCTGGGTGCCAACCTGGAGAACCTGACGCTGATCGGTACGTCGGCCATCAACGGCACCGGAAATACCCTCAACAACACTCTGACGGGAAACGTCGCCATCAATACCTTGACCGGTGGTGCGGGTAACGACACCTTGGATGGCGGGGCGGGCGCAGATACCTTGGTGGGCGGCACCGGCAACGACACCTACATGCTGGGCCGCGACTATGGTGCCGACACCATCACCGAGAACGATGCGACCGCCGGCAACACCGATCTGGCATTGTTCAACTCTGGAATTGCTACCGATCAACTATGGTTCCGTCAGGTATCCAACAACCTGGAGGTGAGCATCATTGGCACCGCTGACAGGTTCACCATCAACAATTGGTACCTGGGCAACCAATACCATGTGGAACAGTTCAAAACCAGCGATGGCAAGCTGCTGATCGACAGCCAGGTGCAAAACCTGGTGCAGGCGATGGCCGCATTTGCGCCACCGGCTGCCGGGCAGACCACACTGAGCGCGGCGTATCAGGCTGCACTCAGCCCGGTGATCGCGGCGAACTGGCATTGAGGGGGCGCCTGTGGTGCCGATTGGAGTCTTGAGTAGATAATCGCGAGCATGATTTCCGAGTTCAATCAATTGCTAGCCCCCAACGGCCCGGTGCTTGCGGCACTGCTCGCTCGCTTTCCCCATGCCATTGCCATCTATGTGCATGGCAGCCTGGCGCAGGGCACAGCCGGGCCTGATAGTGATCTTGATCTGGCCCTGCTGACTGCGGGCTATGCCGACCCGTTGGCGCTGTGGGACTTGTCAGGCGAACTTGCCGACCTGGTGCATCGCTCGGTTGACTTGCTGGACCTGCGCGCCGCGTCCACCGTCATGCAATACCAGGTTATCACTCGTGGCCAGCGGCTGTGGTCTGTCGGGTTGCCGGCAGATCTGTTTGAGTGCTATGTGCTCAGCGAAAAGACGGCGCTCGACACTGCACGCGCGCCGTTGCTGGCCGACATACAAGCCAGCGGGAGTATTTATGGCCGATGACGTGCTGCTCAACAAAGCCGCCACTATTGAGCGCTGCGTTGCGCGTGCGCGGGAAGAGTACGCCCGGGACCCCGCCAGTTTTGACAAAGATTTCACAAGGCAGGACGCCGCTGTGCTCAATATCCAACGCGCCTGCGAGGCTGCGCTCGACATCGGGCAGCACCTCATCCGCCGCGAACGTCTGGGTGTGCCGCAGAGTGCACGTGACGTGTTTGAACTGCTGGCACAAGCCAAATGGATAAAGCAACCTCTGGCCGAATCCCTCAAGCGCATGGTGGCGTTTCGCAACATCGCGGTGCATGACTATCAAAGCCTGCTGCTGCCGATCACCATCAATATCCTTACCGAGCATCTGGGAGACTTCCTGCTGTTCAGCAGTGCCGTCTTGCAGCACGACAACAGGACTTGATCAATAGCGCGAGCATCATTTACCGATGCTCATGCCGATGCTCATGCCGATGCTCCATATCCGGAAAATGCGCGTGGCTGTGTTGCAGCTCGCCGTGCCAATGCGGATGGCTGTGGCGCTCGGTCAGGTGCAGCCATAGTCCGCACGCCATTAACACTCCGGCGCCCCAGAACCACGGGGTAGTGCTTTCATGGAACAGTCCAATTGCGACGGCGGCGCCGAGGAACGGCGCGGCGCCAAAGTAGGCGCCGGTGCGAGCCGCGCCAAGGCCACGCAGTGCCACCACGAATAGCACCAGACTGACGCCGTAGCCAAGAAAGCCGATCAGCAGGATGGTGCCGACTGCGGTCCACGCGGGTAGAACTTGGCCGATGGCCAGCGCCAGACCGATGTTGACGGTTGCCGCCACCAGACCTTTGAGGCCGGCAATAAATAGCGCATCGGTGTTGGACACATGGCGCGTCAGGTTGTTGTCGAGCGCCCAGCACAGGCAGGCGCCGGCGATCAAGGCCGCACCCTGCCAGCCATCAGCGGCACCGGTCGGCGCACCGGGCCAGGCCAATAGCAGCCCGCCGAGCACGATCAGCAGCATGCCGATAACGACGCGCCGGTCGGCGTTTTCCTTGAATATCAGCCAGGCCAGCAGCGCGGTCAGGATGCTCTCCAGATTGAGCAGCAACGACGCTGACGCGGCGCTCATGCGCGCCAGCCCCAGCATCAACAGGGTCGGTCCGGCAATGCCGCCGCTGGCAATGGCGCCCAGCAACCAGGGCCACTCGCGCACGGTTAGCACCGGCTTGCGCCAACCGCGGTCGCGCAGCAGGCGCAGCACGGTCAGGCCGACGCCGCTGCCCAAGTACAACAGTCCGGCCAGCATCATGGCCGACAGTTCGCCGACAAACTGTTTGGCAAACGGTGTACTGGCGCCAAACAGCGCGGCGGCGCCGAGCGCGGCCAGCACGGCGACAGGAGTCTTTCGGATTCTCAAAATGTGGTGTCCTCGCGCAAACTCGGTGACTGGCACGGCTATTGCGCATTGTCCCGCGATTGTCGGCTTGCTTGACTTACCATTACGGCATGACCGCTGCCACCCTTGATTCGTCTTTTGCCGTGCCGCTCAAACAGGACGCCGGCATCATTGCACTGGTCGGGCTGGCGCATGCCAGCTCGCATTTTGCGCACTTGCTGTTGCCGCTGATGTTTCCGGTGTTCATGAAGGAATTCGGCCTGAGTTACTCGGAAGTGGGTCTGTTGATGACCACTTTCTTCGTTGTCTCTGGCCTCGGTCAGGCCGGTGCCGGTTTCGTCGTCGATCGGCTCGGCGCGCGGCCTCTGCTGTTTATGGCGCAGATCATTTTTGTGCTGGCCTGCTTGGTCGCCTCGCGGGCGACTGGCTACGCCGGCTTGCTGATGGTGGCGGCGCTGGCCGGTCTTGGCAACGCAACGTTTCATCCGGTGGACTTCACTATTTTGAACCAGCGCGTCTCCGGTCCACGGCTCGGTTATGCCTTCAGCGCGCATGGTTTGACCGGCAATCTGGGCTGGGCTGCGGCGCCGGTGTTCTTTGCCGTCATCAGCAGTGTATATAACTGGCGCACCGCCTATCTGGCGGCGGCGGCAATGTACGTCTGCATTTTGTTGTTGCTGATCTGGCAGCGCGACAAGCTCAGCACCCAGGTCGTGCGCCAACAGGCGGATGTGCCGGCCGAACACAGCATGGCCTTCATGAAGTTGCCGGTGGTCTGGTGGTGCTTTGGATTCTTTCTGTTGTCCACCATGACGCTGGCCGTGGTGCAAAGTTTTTCGGTGTCCATTCTGAAGGCCGTGCACGGCGTGAGTTTTGAGGCCGCCACGTTGACCTTGACGGCCTACATGCTGTGCGGTGCTGTGGGCATATTGATTGGCGGTTTTGTCGCCGCTCGTAGCGTCCGTAGCGACCGCGTCGTGGCCATCTCCATGGGAGTGGGCGCAGCGCTGCTGGCGCTGTGTGGCAGCGGCGTGCTGGGCGCCATGCTGACGATGGTGGTGCTGGCCGGCACCGGTCTGGCGACAGGCATCGGCGGCCCATCGCGTGACATGATGATCAAGAAGGCAACACCGCAAGGCGCTACCGGTCGGGTCTATGGCATGGTGTATTCTGGTCTGGATGTCGGTTTTGCGATCTCCCCGATTGTTTTTGGCGTGTTCATGGATCGAGGCTGGTATGGCGCAACGCTGCTGGGCGCTGCCTGCACCTTGCTGCTCAGCGTGGTGGCTGCGCTGGGTGTCGGGCGGCGCACGCGCGGCCGACTCAAGCCGGCGCCAATGCCGGCATCAGGAGAAGCTGCATGATGAAAACTCAACGCGACGGCCAGTCGCAGCGGGTCGCGCTGGTTACCGGCGCCAACACCGGTATTGGGCGCGTCGCCGCGCGCGAGCTTGCGCTGCAGGGCATGCATGTATTCGTTGCCTGCCGCTCGCTGGAACGAACGCAGTCGCTGCTCGACGAGATACGCGCCGTTGCGCCAGCGGCAAAGGTGGAATGGCTGGCGCTTGATCTGGCCGATTTCGGGTCGATCCGGCACTGCGCCCAGACCTTTCTGGAGCGCGGCTTGCCGCTCAACCTGCTGGTCAATAACGCCGGCATCGCAGGCGCCCGGGGCCTGACAAAGGACGGTTTTGAGCTGGCCTTTGGCATCAACCACATGGGACATTTCTTATTGACGCAGTTGCTGCTGGAGCGCATCAAGACGTCGGCACCGGCGCGCATCGTAACGGTGGCCAGCCGGGCCCACTACCGCGCCAGCGGTATTGACTTTGAGGCAGTGCGCCAGAACAGCAAGACAGTCACTGGCTTGGCCGAGTACCAGGTCTCCAAGCTGGCGAATGTTCTGTTCAGCGCTGAACTGGCTAGGCGCCTCCAGGGCAGCGGCGTCACCACTTATGCGCTGCATCCTGGCGTGGTGGCAACCGACGTCTGGCGCAGTGTTCCGGGGCCACTGCGTGGTCTGGTTAAGCTGTTTTTGATCTCGCCGCAACAAGGCGCCGCCACCACGCTGTATTGCGCTACTTCGCCCAACGTGGCTCTGCAAACCGGGCTCTACTACGATCAATGCCGCGCCAAGTTTCCAAGCCGTGTGGCGCAAGACCCGGCGCTGGCCGGCGCGCTGTGGAAGTCTAGTCAGGACTGGTCGGCGTAGAAGACAAAAAGGCCGACTTGCGTCGGCCTTTGAGCGAACCGGCGACCGCCGGTTACTTCAGGTGCTTGCCAATCAGGCCGGCCATCTCGAACATGGACACTTGGGCTTTGCTGAAAATTTCTTTCAGCTTGGCGTCAGCGTTGATCATGCGCTTGTTGACCGCGTCTTGCAGCTTGTTCTTCTTGATGTAAGCCCACAGCTTGCTCACGACTTCGGTGCGGGGCAGCGGGTTTGCACCCACCACGGCGGCCAAAGCGGCGCTAGGCGTCAGGGCTCTCATGAACGCTGCGTTCGGTGTGCGCTTCTTGGCGGGCGCCTTCTTGGCGGCTACTTTTTTTGCAGCCACTTTCTTGGCTGGAGCGGCCTTTTTGGCGGGTGCAGCTTTTTTGGCCGGAGCCTTCTTGGCTGGTGCCTTGGCGGCTACTTTTTTGGCCGGAGCCTTTTTGGCCGGTGCCGCTTTTTTTGCAGCTACTTTTTTTGCTGGTGCTTTCGTTGCAGTTGCCATGATTTATTGTCCTTCTAGAAGTTGATTAATCACCAGTAAAAAACTGCTTCTTCACTGGCAAGGCGGATGCTACTGGAGAATTGGCCTGTTTCCAAGCGAAAAAATGAATATTTCATTGGGAAGCGTTGTTTTTTTTACCGATCGTTTTCACTTTCTCTCCTCTGAAACTCCAATATGCGGCTTGCATTGCGCGATAAACTGTTCGCGCAATGCAGCAGGTGCGGCCATCAACACGCTGTTCTGACACACTATTTTCTGCATTCGCCACTGACAGGAGTAACTATGGCTGCGCTGCAGTTGGGTCAACACAAGGAGCCCGCGCACGAGCGAGATATTTTTCACCTGTGCCCTGTGCGATGCCCACAAAACCGAGCCAGGTAGTGATTTCCGTGCGCTGGTTCTATGCCGACGCCGACGGTCTCGTCGTCAGCGTTCGCCGCCAGCATTGACACGTCAGGGCGTGCGAAAGACTGCGGTTGCAGCCGCGCGGGACGGCAGGGTGGCCAACACCACCCCCAGCAAGGCGATGCCAAACGCCAGCAATTGCACACCGCGCAGTGTCTCGCCGAGAGCGAAGACGCCGACCAGCGCGCTGGAGATCGGCAGCATCACGGTGAAGACGCCGGCCTTGGCGGCCGGCACCGTCTTCAGGCCGGTCATCCATAGCCACACGGTCCAGATGCTGGCCGCCAGCGCATAGAACACCAGCAACAGCCAGATGCCACCCGACACGCTGCTGAAATCGAACTGCAGCGCGATGTAGAGCCCCATCGGCGTCATCAGGACGAAGCCCCACAGGTTGATCAGCGCCGTGATCCGTTTGGGCGACAGCGTGCCGGTGAGCTTCTTGCCGATGACGGCGTAGGCGGCCTCGCAGACGACGGCGCCGAACACCAGCAAATTGCCCCACAGCCTGTTTTGCTGCGACAAGGCGGTCTCCAGGCCGGCGCCAGCAGGTGCGGAGACCTCTGCCCTGGTCAGCGCAAAAAGGCCGATGCCGAACGCCGCGCAGGCGATGGCACCCCACACGCGCGCTCCGATGCGCTCACCCAGGAACAGCCAGCTCAGCAGCGCCACGACCGCCGGAATCGCTGCCATGATGACGCCCGCAGAGACCGCGCTGGTCATGCTGACGCCATACAGCATGAGAATGGAAAACAGGAAATTGCCCAGCAAGGACTCCAGAAAGACCAGCTTTTTGGTGGCCCGCGTCATCGGCGCTTCGTGCGCGGGTTTGATCAGCCAATGCGGCATCGCCAGGCCACCGATGCCAAATCGCAGCCAGGCCAGCAGCAGGACCGGCAGCGCTGCCACCAGCGGTTTGGACAGGGCCACGTAGCTGCCCACCAGCGACATGCTGAGCGCCAGCAGTAGGTAGGCCAAAAATCGGTTCGGTGCGTTGGGCAAGATGCTTGGAATAAGTTAAAGCCCGCATCATGCCTGACGGCTGGCGCGTATCGGTCGAAATCGGCTCGGGGCCGGCAGATATAGGGATTGCTTGGATGCAAGCAATGGCAAAAGCCGTTTAACATTTCCACTTTTGGCGCGGTCGATTGACTCAGGAGAATATTTTGGTGAATACCGTTGGGAAGAACTGGGTGGGCAAGCTGATGACCAGCCTTGCCGTGGCGGGCTCGCTGATGCTGGCTGCCGCCGCAGCTGTCGCCCAGGAGCAGAAGATTCTCAATATCTACAACTGGTCGGACTACATTGCCGATGACACGGTGGCCAACTTCGAGAAGGAAACCGGCATCAAGGTGCGCTACGACACCTACGACAACAATGAAATACTGCATGCCAAACTGATCGCCGGCAAGACCGGCTATGACCTGGTCGTGCCATCTTCCACTTTTGCCCGATTGCAGATGGATGGCGGCCTGTTGATGAAACTCGACAAGAGCCAGTTGCCCAACCTGAAGAATTACGATCCGGCGATCCAGGCCAAGATTGCCAGCATCGATCCCGGCAACCAGTATCTGGTGAACTGGCTGTGGGGCTACACCACCATCGGTATCAACACCGCCAAGGTCAAGGCGGCGCTGGGCAGCGAACCGATGCCGGTCAACGTCTGGGAGCTGTTGTTCAACCCAAAGTACATCAGCAAACTCAAGGCCTGTGGTGTGTCGGTGCTGGACAGCGCGACCGAGGTCTTGCCCGCTGCGTTGCGCTACCTGCATAAGGACCCGTTCAGCAAGACGCCGGCTGATTACCAGCAGGCCCAGGCGCTGCTCAAGTCGATCCGTCCTTACGTGACGCTGTTCAGTTCTTCCGGCTACATCAATGACATGGCCAGCGGAGCTATCTGTCTGGCGCTGGGTTGGAACGGCGACATCAATATTGCCCGCTCCCGCGCCATTGAAGGCAAGACCGGCTATGACCTGGTCGTGCCATCTTCCACTTTTGCCCGATTGCAGATGGATGGCGGCCTGTTGATGAAACTCGACAA
>JANNUE010000300.1:0-3454 GCA_031394895.1 Betaproteobacteria bacterium | reverse complement strand
GCGAATTCCGCGCGGCCTGTTGCTGGTCGGCCCTCCGGGAACCGGCAAGACCCTGCTGGCCAAGGGCATCGCCGGTGAGGCGAAGGTGCCGTTCTTCTCGATCTCGGGCTCGGACTTCGTCGAGATGTTTGTCGGCGTGGGCGCGGCGCGCGTGCGCGACATGTTCGAAAACGCCAAGAAGAACGCGCCCTGCATCATCTTTATCGACGAAATCGACGCGGTGGGCCGTCAGCGCGGCGCCGGTCTGGGCGGCGGCAATGACGAGCGCGAGCAGACCCTCAACCAGATGCTGGTCGAGATGGACGGTTTCGATACCAATGTGGGCGTGATCGTGGTGGCTGCCACCAACCGGCCCGACATTCTGGATGCCGCGCTGCTGCGCCCGGGCCGCTTTGACCGTCAGGTCTACGTGACGCTGCCCGACATCCGTGGCCGCGAACAGATTCTCAATGTGCACATGCGCAAGGTGCCTTTGGGGCAGGACGTCAGTTCCAGCATCATCGCGCGCGGCACACCCGGCATGTCCGGGGCAGACCTGGCGAACCTGTGCAACGAAGCCGCGCTGATGGCAGCCCGGCGCAATGCGCGCACGGTGGAGATGCAGGATTTTGAAAAAGCCAAGGACAAGATCCTGATGGGGCCAGAGCGCAAGAGCATGGTCATGCCGGAGAGCGAACGCCGCAACACCGCGTACCACGAATCCGGCCACGCGCTGATCGGCAAGCTGCTGTCCAAGTGCGACCCGGTGCACAAGGTCACCATCATTCCGCGCGGGCGTGCGCTCGGCGTCACGATGAGCCTGCCGGCGCAGGACCGCTACAGCTACGACAGCGAGTACATGTTGCACCAGATCAGCATGCTGTTTGGCGGTCGCATTGCCGAAGAAGTCTTCATGAACCAGATGACGACGGGTGCCAGCAACGACTTCGAACGCGCCACCCACATCGCGCGTGACATGGTGACGCGCTACGGCATGACCGAGGCGCTGGGCACCATGGTCTATGCCGACAACGAGGGCGAAGTGTTTCTCGGCCGCTCGGTCACCAAGACCACCAATATGAGCGAAGAGACGATGCAGAAGGTCGATGCCGAGGTGCGGCGCATCATTGACCAGCAGTACAGCCAGGCACGCAAGCTCATTGAAGACAACCAGGACAAGGTGCACGCGATGGCGAAAGCCTTGCTGGAATGGGAAACCATCGACAGCGACCAGCTCGACGACATCATGGCCGGCAAGGAACCACGGCCACCGAAAGACTGGACCCCCCGCATTCCGCCGGTCGGTAGCGACAACAGCAGCGGCGGTGCGCCAGCCGTTAAGCCGGATGTGGCGCCTACCGTGGCGTAGGGACGTAGAGATAGCAGACATTCCATCCCATGGTCATCGCGAGGCCGCCAGGCCGCGGCGATCCATGCAGGCGCACCAAGACAGTGGATTGCCGCGCTTCTGTCATTGCGAGGAGCGCAAGCGACGCGGCAATCGCAATGACGTAACTGCCCTGCGAGAATCCAGCTCTCATGACATGGACTACCAGCCGATTTACCATTGACTTGACGACGCCCAGGGTGATGGGCATTGTCAACGTCACGCCGGACTCGTTTTCGGACGGCGGGTTGCACGCGTCCACGCAGGCTGCTTTGTGGCACTGCGAACAGCTTCTAAAAGACGGTGCCGACATTCTCGATATCGGCGGCGAGTCGTCGCGCCCCGGCGCGGTGCCGGTGTCGCTGGAACACGAACTCGGGCGTGTGCTGCCGGTGGTGCGCGAAGCGGTCAAGCTCGGCGTGCCGGTGTCGGTGGACACCTACAAGCCGGGCGTCATGCAGGCCGTGCTCGATCTGGGCGCCGACATCATCAACGATATCTGGGCGCTGCAATGGCCGGGCAGCGTGCAGCATTCATCCGGGCCATTGAACGCCATGCAGGTGGTGTCACGTCACCCGGCGTGTGGCGTGTGCCTGATGCACATGCATCGCGAGCCGCAGACCATGCAGCTCGCGACTATGGGAGGCGACGTGGTGCCGCAGGTGCTCGGGTTCTTAAAGCGCATCGCGCAGGACTTGCAAGACCGTGGCGTGAACAAGAGCCGCATCGTGATCGATCCCGGCATTGGCTTTGGCAAGACGGTGGCGCAGAACTTTGCGCTGCTGGCGCGGCAGCGGGAGTTGCTGGCTTTGGGTTATCCGCTGCTGGCCGGCTGGTCGCGCAAGTCGTCACTGGCTGCGGTGACTGGCATTGTGGCGGCGTCGGCGCCAGCAGCGCACGGGCACCAGCGCATGGTGGCCAGCGTGGCGGCTGCGCTGCTGGCGGTCGAGCGCGGCGCCCGCATCGTACGGGTACACGATGTGCTGGAAACCGTGCAGGCCCTGAAGGTGCTTGGCGCCGTAAAATCGCTGGACAAATAACAGGGAATAGGGTGGTTTCATGAGCCGGAAATATTTTGGGACAGACGGCATTCGGGGCACGGTCGGGCAGGCGCCGATCACCCCCGACTTTGTCTTGCGGCTGGCGCATGCCGTCGGCCATGTGCTGAAGAAGAGCGAAGCGCGGCCGACCGTGCTGATCGGCAAAGACACGCGCATCTCGGGCTATATGCTTGAGAGCGCGCTGGAGAGTGGCTTCAATTCGGCCGGTGTTGACGTCGTGCTGCTGGGCCCGTTGCCGACGCCTGGCGTGGCCTATCTGACGCGGGCGCAGCGCGCGTCGCTCGGCGTGGTGATCAGTGCCAGCCACAACCCGTTTGCCGACAACGGCATCAAGTTCTTCAGCGCCCAGGGCAGCAAGCTGTCGGACGCGTGGGAGCACGATGTCGAACTGGCGCTGGAGCAGGCGCCGATCTGGGCCGACTCGGCCAATCTGGGCAAGACGCGCCGGCTCGACGACGCGGCCGGACGTTACATCGAATTTTGCAAAAGCACTTTTGCCAACGACCTGACCCTCAAGGGCATGAAGATTGTGGTCGATGCCGCGCATGGTGCGGCCTACCACATCGCACCGAAAGTCTTTCACGAACTGGGCGCAACGGTGGTCGCCATTGGTTGCGCACCCGACGGACTGAATATCAACCAGGGCGTCGGCGCCACCCATCCGCAGGCCCTGATCGAAGCCGTGAAGGCGCACAAGGCAGATTTCGGCGTGGCGCTCGACGGCGACGCCGACCGACTGCTGCTGGTCGATGCTGACGGCCGGCTTTACAACGGTGACGAGCTGCTGTACCTGATCGTGGATGATCGTTTGGGGCGCGACGAGCACGTGCCGGGCGTCGTCGGCACGCTGATGACCAATATGGCGGTGGAAGTCGCGCTCAGGGCCCGGGGCGTTGAGTTTGTGCGCGCCAGGGTCGGTGACCGTTACGTGTTGGAAGAGCTTGAAAAACACCAATGGCTGCTCGGCGGCGAAGGCTCGGGCCATCTGCTGGCGCTCGACAAACACACCACCGGCGACGGCCTGATC